>MGNL01000074.1:6563-7632 GCA_001796785.1 Chloroflexi bacterium RBG_16_51_16
CTCAATGAGTCCTGCTGGTCATGCAGTCTTTTCACCAATAGGTTAATAAAGACACCCAGCGCGATGAAGCTGATAGTCCGGATGACGGCAATAAAAACGATCACTGGCGGATTTCGAGTTCCTATCGAAACCAACCCAACCAAACCGAGTTCGAGGCCGGTAGTGGCTATGCTGAAGAAGATCGTGAAGGGAAGAGGATATTCCCAGGCGATCAATGCGAGCGCTAAAAATAGTACCGGCAGCTGGCGGAGAGACATACCTTCCGCATTAGCCAGCGGGCCGGGAGGAAAACGCGGCACGATCAGAATATTGATGATGATGGGTGTTGCGGAGATGGCTAACACAGCAAGCGGATAAAAGTATCGACCCATCCAGGACCTGAGCTTTTCCCAATAGGCAAGCATCAGGAAACCAAGGGCTACCAACCCGTTGATTGAGTAGTAGAGGAAAACTGGGAATAGGGTTGGATTCCGCCCGGCAAAAGGATCACCGGGGAATAAAGGAGGCCGGTCTGGAAAGAGCGGTAAGCGGGGAAGACCGGGGAGTTGATAAAGAATGAAATCCACACTGCATAACGCCAATAGATAACCAACCCATATCCAACCGGCGAGACGGAGCATGCCCGTCGAATCTGTGGAGCGGGATTCCATGTGCGAATCATAACATGGAGATTATTTCACGGAGCGTGTCCTGGATCACGATTTCGTTCCACAACCCATGACAACTGTCATGGTTGGAGGTGAAATAACCATCGGTAGATCAAGGAAATACTGACCACAGACACTATTCTGATCCAGTGGGATTTGGATATGCTTGGCGCATGCAAATAAACAATGCTTACCGGATCATAGCCATAGGCAAAATTTCTTACTCCGACGAATTCAAACGGTTCTGCCGGTTCCTTGTCATAGGCGCAATTGGGACAACGCTCGATATTGGATTATTGATGGTCCTCAAATCGACCGGAATGAGCACCTTGATCGCTAACGCATTTTCCTTCAGCGGGGGCATGCTCAATAATTTCGTCCTCAATCGCACATGGACTTTCAAAGTTGGATAGATAGCTGAC
>MGNL01000075.1:0-3799 GCA_001796785.1 Chloroflexi bacterium RBG_16_51_16
ATAAGGCGTTGCCAGCCGGATGCCTGATGCCAGGATGCCGATCAAAACGGTCAGGGAAAATAAGTCGGAGATCATTCGTCTGTCTGCACCGCTTGTATGGGAAGATTATTTGGATCGGATGGTCCGGTCATCTCTGCGGCTAAAGACAACCTGTGTCGTTGCCGTCGCCTGCGCCAGATCTCGCTGCTCACCACAAACACAACCACCAGGCCGTTGAGTGCAGTGACCAGCGCGGAAGGCACCTGGACCGCCCGCTGCATCGAATTTGCTCCCACCAGTAAGGCACCGAAAAGAATGGAGGCTGGGATCGACCAGATGGGATGCAACTGACCGAAGAGTGCCGCTACGATCCCGTTAAAACCGGCGCTGCCTGTAAAGCCTGAGGCGGAGCCGTCCGTTATCATCCGATAGTTCACTCCGAATACCTGTACCGCGCCTGCCAGTCCGGAGAATGCTCCGCCTAATAACAACGCCAGTACCACATAGTGTTGGACTTTTATTCCCGCATAACGCGAAGCATGCGGATTCTGGCCCACAGCACGGATTCGATATCCCCAGATCGTGCGCCACAACAAATAGTAAACCAGGATGGCAAGTACGACCGCGATTAACGCGCCCAGATGCAGCCGGGTCGGGACGAGGCGCGGCAGTCGGAATAATTCCAGCAGCCTTGCTGTCTGCGGAATCTTGGAAGCTAACTGAGCCTGGGAAGGATCGATCATGGGTCCGCGCAGCAGGAAGTTCATCAATTGCACGGCGATGGCATTCATCATCACTGTGCTTAATATTTCATTCACATTGAGATAAGCTTTTAAATAACCCGGAATGCCACCCCAGATCGCGCCTCCCAGGAACCCAGCCAGCATCGATAGGCTGATCACAAGCCACCCTGGCCAGTCGGTGAAGGTTAACCCAACCCAGGTTGCGAAGATAGCTCCAACGATCATCTGGCCTTCGCCGCCGATGTTGATGACGTCACCCCGGAATGAAATGCATATCCCTAATCCCACCAGAAGCAGCGGCGTTGCCTTGACAAGTGTTTCGGCGAATGCATTCGTGCTGCCAAAGGCCCCTTCCAGCAAAGCCCGGTAAGCTTCCAATGGATCTGCCTTTAATAGGAGCAACATCACCGCGCCTACCGCTAGCGCCGCCAGGGCAGCGAAAACCGGCAACAGCGCATCGATCAGCCGCGCAAACCATTCACTGTGTGATGAAAATTTCATATCAGTCGTTTACCGTTAGCCGGTTTGAAGGAAGTCTCATGAAATTGACTGATTATCTAGGTCTGCAACACCTGGGATGATCGCACCTTTTTTTCAGTATAACGGAAGGCAACTGTAGTTGTCAGACATTTTGTAATATAAAGACTATGATAATTGTCCAAAATTCTACTTTCCGGATGATTCTGATTGAGCGACATTCGTTTTTATTTAGATCACAATCCGCCCCCTGATAACAAGGTCAAGCTATAAGCCTCTTTCACCCCGGATGTAAGGTTCGCCGAGAGCCGCGGGTGCGCCCAGTCGTTTGCGGATGGCCTCGCGTGATCCAATGACCAAAACAAGAACCGTGAATGCGTAAGGGAGCATTTGAAGAAAGAAACCCCAGTACGGGTTGTAATAAAACGGATTCTTGAATCCGAGGAGTATCGTGGGTCCTTGAATGTCCAGGATAAGCCTGCGAAGCGCGCCAAAAATGTAAGAGCCGCCCGCGGCCCGCAGCGGGTCCCATTGCGCGAAGATGACCAGTCCGACCGCGATCCACCCCTGCCCGCCTGTCGTCAATTCGCTGAACCAGCCTGGCGCCACGGCCAGGCTGATGGTTGCCCCGGCAAGCCCCGCGAGCATGCCGCCGACGAAAACATAAAAATAACGGGTTCGAAAAACATTAAGTCCCAGCGCATCTGCTGCGGCAGGGTACTCGCCTACAGCCCGCAGGTGCAACCCGCCGCGGGTGCGATTGATGTAGTACCACGCCAGGGGGGTAAGCAGGTAGCCGATATATACTAAAATACTTTGTTTTGTGAAGAAGATCGCTCCGAGCAGTGGGATCTGTGCCAGCACAGGGATCGAAAAAGAAGGCAGCAACGCAACCGTACCGGCCTTGCTCAGACCCTCCCCTAATACCAGGCTTATGCCTGTACCAACGAATGTAAGTGCAAGTCCGCTGACAACCTGATCCGCTAACAAGGTAATCGTAATGAATGCATGGATCTGGCTCAGCAGCCCGGCGGCCAGCATGGCCATACATACACCGATCCATGGGTTGCCGGTTGCAATGGTAATGCTGAACGCGGTCATTGCCCCGATCAGCATCATGCCCTCTACACCGAGGTTGAGCACACCGGATCGCTCGGCAAAAAGTTCACCGATGGTGGCAAACAACAACACGGTGCCTGTGGCAACGCCCGCCTGAAGAATGATGATGGCATCCATGTCAGCTCTCCGCCTCCACTCTCACAATGTGGATGCGATATCTCAATAGGAAGTCACTGGCGATCAACGAAACCAGGATGATTCCCTGGATCATCTTGGGCACGCCCGAGGGCTGGATCTCCCGACCCGCCAATATCAATGCACCGAATAAGACGGATACCAGGATGATGATTATTGGATTCAGTTTGGCCAGCCAGGCCACGATGATCCCGGTAAATCCATAACCTGTGGCGATTGGAGCTGTCTGGAGTCGGTGCACAACGCCGGCAACCTCGCTCATGCCTCCCAGACCGGCCAGCGCACCGGAGAGCATCATCACGTAAACGATGTTCCGGGTGATGTTAACTCCTGCATACTTCGCAGCTTGTGGGTTATCGCCGATCAGCCGAATTTCATATCCCCAGCGGCTGCGATACACGATCAGCCATAAGATGACCGCCGCGACGATCCCGATAAGCAAACCGGCGTGGGTCGTCAGTCCTCGGAAGGTCGGTATGCTTTTGGAATACTCCAGCAGGCGCGGCAGCCACGCACTGGTTGGAAACTTCGGAGACATCTGGAATCCACCCTCTGACCAGACACCGAAGATCCAGAAGTTCATCCATGCCACCGCGATGTAATTCATCATCAAGGTGCTGATGATCTCGTTCACGTTGAACTTTGCCTTGAGGAAGCCGGGGATAAATCCCCAGATCGCACCCGCAGCCAGGCCGGCCAGCCCCATCACGGTCAGGAAAAACCACCGCGGGGTTTCAGCGGATAATACGGGTGCCAGTACGATGGCACTCGCACCGAACGCCCCCATGATGAACTGCCCCTCTGCTCCAATATTCCACAGTTTCATGCGAAAGGCTATGGAGCAAGCCAGAGCCGCCAGAAGTATCGGTGTGGCTTTCACCAGTGTATCGGAAAGCACGCCCAGGTTCCCAAAGGAAGCCTTGGCAATGTGGGCATACGAACGGAGCGCATCTCCACCTGCCTGGGTGATCAAGATGCCGCCCAGCACCAACGCCATCAGGATGGCACCGAGTGAAACCACCAGGGGATACCAGGCAGGCGGTTCTGTTAAGCGTGGTTCGATTCGGATCTGGTAATTCAGAAAACGGCGGCGCTTCACAGCCATCGGTGTTTCAGCCATGGCTCGCTGCTCCTTCCAGCTGGATCTGTTCCAGGGATGTACCTGTCATCATCAAGCCAACCTGTTCAATTAATTTTTGATCCACCTGTTTTGTAGCAGTATTCACCTCGCCCATTGCCTTGCCCTCATAGATGACATATACGCGGTCGCTCAGCTCCAGCAATTCTTCCAGTTCTTCTGATATCAGTAGAACTGCCGCCCCGGCCTCTCTCTGGGCCAGGAGCAG
>MGNL01000075.1:3815-8605 GCA_001796785.1 Chloroflexi bacterium RBG_16_51_16
ATGGCTCCCACATCCAGGCCGCGCGTCGGCTGGACAGCCACCATGAATCCTGGTTTTCCGGATATCTCGCGTGCCAGGATCACCCGCTGCAGGTTTCCCCCGGAAAGGAGTCTGACCGGGGTGGATACACCGGGAGCGATGATGTCATAGGCTTGTTTGAGGTTTTTGGCATACGTTTCCGCCGCATTCATGTCCAGCAAGCTTCCGTGGGAGATCGGCGGTACTCGATAATTCTTCATGATTACATTATCAGTCACGCTTAGATTCGGCGCTGTGCCGACATGCGTCCGGTCCTCGGGTATGTAGGCCATGCCGTGCTGGATGCCGAATAGCGTATTCCGGTTGCTTACCAGGTCACCGTTCAAGGTAACTTCACCCTGCTTGCATTTGCGCAGGCCGGTGATCACTTGGGATAGTTCGGATTGTCCATTCCCGGCTACACCCGCCACACCGACAATTTCTCCTGCGTTCACCCGGAGCGAAAAACCACGCAAGGCTGGTAATCCCTTGTCGTTCTCAGCATGGATATCCTTGACTTCCAAGACCAAACCTCCGGGTTTGGATGGTTTTTTATCCAGGGCGAAAATCACCTCACGCCCTACCATCAAGTGCGCTAATTCCTGCCGGGTGATGCCTTTGGCAGGTACACCTGCTGCGGTCGTTACGCCGCGTCGCAGTACCGTTACCCGGTCTGCAATCGCAGTCACCTCATGCAATTTGTGACTGATAAATATGACTGACTTTCCCTGGGCAATCATGGAGCGCAATATTTCGAACAGACCGTCAATTTCCTGCGGCGCGAGGACGGCCGTCGGTTCATCCATGATAAGAACATTGACTCCCCTGTACAACATTTTAAGAAGCTCCACACGCTGCTGCTCACCTACGGAAAGCTGCCAGATTTTCGCGCGTGGATCCACCTTTAATCCAAACTGCTCGCCTACTTTAGCAACCTTTGCATCATATTCATTCAAACGCATGAAAAATCGAGGCTCATTCAACCCCAGCAGCACGTTCTCGGTCACTGTTTGAGAGGGAACTAACATGAAATGCTGATGCACCATCCCAATCCCTGACTGGATCGCATCCCGGGGCGAATGGAATTCAACAATTTTGCCATTGACTTTGATAATTCCTGCATCCTGCCGGTACATACCGGCAAGGACATTCATTAACGTACTTTTCCCCGCACCGTTCTCGCCGAGCAATGCATGGATCTCTCCCACTCGCAATTGAAAATCCACGTGGTCGTTCGCGAGCACTCCTGGAAATCTCTTAACGATCCCGTGCATTTCCACAGCGAAGGATTCGATGGATGGCGGAGACATGCTGGCGGTCACTGGATCATTCCTCCAGGGAATATTTTTCCAATCCAATAAATAATATATGAAAAAGGGTCAGAACCCTTTCGTGAATTCTGACCCTTTCTGCGAGGGATGATTATTCGGGCAATTCCGCGGTAATTCCTTCCGCCCACCATTTCATACATACTGGAATACTGCAGGGCAGACCAAATTCCGGGAACGCGTCAAGGTCGACCTGCTCCAGGCTTTGACCTGCAGGCAGGACCACATTACCTTGATTGTCATTGATCGGTCCGGTGAATACATCGAATCTGGTGAAATCACCGGCAAGCATCTGCGCGAGGAGGTCCTGGACCATGGTGATCACTGCGGGATCCAGTTCGGCCGCACCGGGCTGCATTTCCTGGCCTTCCATAAAGCCGAACAAGCCAAGCGCGCCTGTCTCTGCGTCAAAATAATCCCAACCGGGGATGTAGGTCCCTGCGATCACACCTTCTGTGATCGTGGCATAGATCGGACCCCAAACCCAGTAAGGAGTCGTAAGACAGGCATCCACTTTGCAGGAGCCATACCAGTCGTATGTAACGCCCCATTTACCTTTTTCCTGGGCGACGTCTGCTACTGCTGGTGTATCCGCTCCGGTGAACACGACCTGGGCGCCGGCATCGAACAGGGACGCCGCAGCTTCCTTCTCAATGATCGGGTCATGCCAGGTATTGATCCAGCGCACATCCATCGTGCATTCCGGGCAGGTCTTGCGCATGCCTAATGCAATGGCATTGCCCAACCGGATTTCCTCGGGGATTGGGAAGGTTGCCATATAACCTAGTTTTGGATTGCCGTCCAACTTGGCGCGCGCACCGGCAAGCATACCGGCGAGATACTTCATGTTTTCCATGGCACCCATCAGGTTGCCAAAGTTGGTTTGGTTGGAATTGATACCGGTTAGGTGGATGTACATCACATCCGGAAACTCTTCCGCAACTGCCTGCATCGGATCGCCAAATCCAAAGGAAGTCCCGAAGATCAGGTTGAATCCTTTGCGTGAAAGACTGCGGAAGACCTGTTCTGAATCAGCGCCTTCGGGAACGTTTTCAATGTATGCCACGTGTACGTTGGGAACATTCTGTTCTACGTAAAGCAGGCCTTCGTAGTGAGCTTGCGACCAGCCGCCGTCGTCATGCGGGCCGATCAAGACCATGGCTACATTAAATTTTCCGTCTTCGATATCGGGGATCTGGAATCCACCCTCTTCTGCTGCCGGTGCCTCGGTAGCGGCCGGGGCTTCGGTCGCAGCCGGTTCTTCTGCGGGTGCTTCCGTTGCCGGTGGCGCACCGCAGGCTGACAGGACCAGGATCAATGCCATCGCCAGAAAAGCGAGGCGCATGGGATATTTTCGCATTTCTTCTACTCCTTATCTGATTATCTGATTAGCACGCTTGCTCGTGATGTCCGACCGATGCTTCGCGTTGCCTCCTTTCGATTCTGTCTATACAATCACATCTTCGATTGTACTTATCCGTACATAATTCTACAACCCATTTTGTCTTAAATATTGGGTGATGGCAAGTCATATATCTCACCAATCGCATGAGAAATTCGTCTTCATTTGCCTGACATTCTCATTTTTCTCCTCGCTCTCCACTGTGTGCTGATCGATCCGTCTCCACAGGTTGCACAGCAGCGGTGCAAGAATTTGCTTGGACACTCGGTAAGACTCCATGGATTGCCTCACGGCTTTAGCCCAATTCCCGGTGTGGGCATACCCTTCGATGAATACAAAACGTTCGACTGGATCATTAGGATGGTCATCCAGCGCAAATGCGATCTCACCTAGTTCAGCTACACCCTGCCAATCCCCCTCCTGACGCATCAGGTCTGCCTTCTCAAAATAATAGCACCAGCCGTGTTCAGGTTCAGGAAAATAAGGTCTCGGTATTCGAACGCTTGCCTCTTCCAGGATCACACCTGTTGAGGAGAGCTCGGCTGCCTCTCGCATCAGGCTGTCGGCCGGGATCAAGTGATTGATGGGATCGATCTCGGGATCGAGCAGGCGGACGCAGCCGGGTGGATCATAATAAAAAGCCGCGGACTGCGACGTGTTTCCCTGGAATGTGCCCGCCAGGAAATTAAATTGGATCGGGAGGTTGGGCTCCAGGCTTGGAAGCGAACCATAAAGCCGGTTCGTTGGATAGAACAGCGCATACTCCAATCGCTCCGGATCCTGATCGGTGCCATAAATCCAGTTGAGTGCCGCGGCCATCGAATTGTCCGCGTAGTAAGCCAGCGTCTCATTGGAAAAGACGAGCGTATCGGCTGCCAGACCCGGTGCTCGCCAGCTCATCTGCCAGAAATAATTCTTATGCGCCTCCCAGTCCCGCCGGTAATCGTTTGAAAGCAGAAATTGCGATCCGGCTGCCATGCTGATCGCGATGACCGCCAGTGGATATCTGACTCTGCGAGGTACCAGGTCCAGGATGCCTGCAAAGATCAGGCAGGCACCCGGTATGAAGGACAACAGCGCCCGACTCGCCGGGTAATTGAGTGAGATCGGGTTGCCGGTTAACCACCACGGCGCACCACCGAACAGCATCAGCATCACACCTACACCGATCAACCACCAGGCTTCTTTGCGTCGCTCACGATCGACATCTTTTTCAGCATTCCTTGCATATAAAGCCAGGAACGTAAAAAAGGCGGTTGTGAAAAGAACCGCAACGTAGAGCAGGTTGATGCGCAATCCATCTGTCGCAGGGTTGGGAAATCGAACCACTTGCGTCCAGGCCGCGAGCCCGCCTGTCCATAGGCTTGCAAGGATATCCTGGAAGAGATATAGAATTCTCGTTACAAGCGGGGAAGATTCGAGTGTTGTTCGACCAATGCCATAAACCTGGTTATTGAAAATAAATATTCGCGATAAGACCGCCAATCCGAATACCACCAGGTAAGGAGTCCACGCCGCCATGGTTTTTCTGGTGCGCTGTCGTACGGCGAGGTTCTGGTCCTGCAGCATGGTCCAAAGGACCACCGGACGTGCCAGTTCGAGCACGAAGAAGTATTCATGCATCCACAGGTTCAACGCGGATAACCCAAGTGCCAGGATGGTATTAAGCCTGCCGCCCTTTACCATGAGGTAAATAGAAAGCAGAATGCAGAACAGCACCACATACACATGGCTGTACAAATAAGCTATCCAATGTTGGTTGAAACCGGGATATAAAAGAAACACTAACCCCATCAATATGGCTTGCCTGGCTCGGTCGGGTCTTAATCTTGAGCAGATCGCCCAAAACAACACAGCGCACAGCCAGCGCCAGGTCAGGGCAAACATCTGCCAGTAGAGCGGCTCCTGGGGGATCAACCGGTTGGTGATCTGGAACAGCATCCCCCAGATGGGCCGATTGCTTGAAAAATATTGGGCTAAGGCTTGCGGGCCAAGCTCGTAACTGATCCACGAGATCGGCAGGTCATCCCAGTAAAAACCCA
>MGNL01000075.1:8624-14525 GCA_001796785.1 Chloroflexi bacterium RBG_16_51_16
GTATGCGAAAACAGCAACGATCAAAAGAACGAGGCTGGGATGAACGCGCTTCATCTCTTCAAGGATCTACTGAATTTGGATTTTGAAATTATTTTCGTTCAAAGGTGCACTCGTATCTACTTAAAGAATAATTTCCAACCCAATAACAGAACGATCACACGAACTAACCAACGATTACAGTTCCTGTCTCGCCTTTCAACGCTTTACCAATATTTTCCGGATTTGTGATCAAGGCCTGCTTTCCCCCGTTTTCCAGGTACCAGATGATCGCCTGGATCTTGGGAGCCATCGACCCTTTTGCAAAATGCTTTCCTTCCGCCAGGTAATCCTTGGCTTCCTTGAGCGTCATCCGGTCCAGCCATTTCTGCTCCGGCTTTCCGAAGTTTATGGCTACTTTTTCCACCGCGGTTGATATCAGGAACAGGTCGGCCTGGATGAGTTGTGCCAGCAGGCTTGAGGCGTAGTCCTTGTCGATCACCGCTGCCACACCCTGGTATTGGTGGTCGCCCGCATCGATCACTGGAATCCCGCCTCCCCCGACGGTGATCACCACCGTTCCCGCTGCGATAAGTGCTTTCACTGAGTCCAGCTCGACCACTTCTTTGGGTAGCGGCGAAGCCACCCCCCGCCTCCAACCGCGGCCGGCATCCTCCACTACGCTCCACTGCATTTCTTTCTCACGCCTTTTCGCCTCGCCTTCCTCCATGAACGAGCCTATCGGCTTGCTGGGATTCTTGAACGCCGGATCTCCCTTATCCACCAGAACCTGGGTGACGACGGTCGCCACTGGCTTTTGGATCCGTCGACGGTAAAGCTCATTTTGCAGGGTCTGTTGCAACGCATACCCGATCGCACCCTGGCTGTCTGCTCCGCACACATCCAGCGGAACTTCGTGCATGCCTTCCGTCTTTGCCGCGATCTCTGATCGGCGCAGAATGAAACCCACCTGCGGTCCGTTTCCATGACCGATCGCCACATCCCAGCCTTGCTCGATCATGTCGGCAATATGGAACGTGGTCTCCTTGGCGGCCTGGTATTGATCCTCGACCGATCTGTGCTTTTCATCCTTGATCAATGAATTTCCGCCGATGGCAACAACAGCTAATTTTCCTTTAGTCATGATTTCTCCTGTTTATAGGGTGGCAATTTTGAATTTTATTTTTCTGCTTAAAGCTGATCCCAATTTCATTTCATTGTCAGCGCCATGACCGCTTTCTGCGCGTGCAATCTGTTTTCCGCTTCATCGAACACGACTGAATTCGGACCGTCCATCACTTCACTCGTGACCTCCACGTCCCGGTCCGCCGGCAGAGGGTGCATGTAGATGGCATCATCCTTGGCACTTTTCATTTTCTTTGAATCGGTGATCCAATGTTTGTATTTTTCGATGATCTTGCCGCCTTCCGCAGCGTCCTCGGTCGTGAGCATCGCGCCCCAGGATTTGGCATAAACGATATCAGCATCTTTGAAGGCCTTCTCCATTCCATTCGGGTCCGCGATGACTTCAAACCCGGTATGGAATCTTTTTGCCTGCTCCCTGGCTGAATCCATGATATCCGGCATTAGCTTGAACTCCGGTGGATGAGCCAGCACCACATCCAACCCGAAACGGGGCATCTGCAGGATGAGGGATTGGGGTACGGAGATGGGCTTTTGATAGGATGCGGCATACGCCCAGGACACGACCATCTTGCGCCCGCGCAGGTCCCGGCCCTTCTTCTCCATGATCGTCATCAGGTCGGCCAGGCATTGGAACGGATGATAGGTTTCGCATTGCATGTTGAGGACCGGCGACCGTGAATATCTTGCCACTTCATTGATATATTGATTCCCGAACTTCCAGTCCACATGCCGGATGGCGATCCCATCGAAATACCGACCGAAGATCTCGCCAATTTCAACGGGTGTATCTCCGTGCGCGATCTGGGTGCTCTTGCTCTCAATGAATGCCGCATGCCCACCCAGTTGAGCCATCCCCGCCTCGAACGAGCCGCGCGTCCGCGTGCTGCTGAAAAAGAACAACATCGCCAGCACTTTGTCGCGCAGGTAGGGATGCAGTTCGCCCAGGGCGCGTTTGCGTTTCAGGTCAAATGCCACCTCCATCACGGTTTCGACTTCTTCCTTGCTGAAATCCAGATCGCCGATCAGGTCGCGGCCTCTCAAATCGGTTTGCATACTTCTTCTCCTTGCTTGATCTCTAATGCCCTAAGACATACCCAATTATCCAAAACAAACATGATCCAACCCTCCAGCCGATAAACCCTCAAACAATTAATCTGCCAGACAACACTTCCACGCGACTACCAAACTATAGACCATTGGACTAGATCACTCTTCTTATTCCATAGCCCCGAGCACGAGTGCTAGCAGGGTCATTCGCATCACGACCCCGTTGAACGCCTCCTGCCAGTATCGGGACCACCGGGTGATGTCTACATCGTTCGGGATTTCATCCATGCGCGGCAGAGAATGGAGCAGGATCGCGTCCGGTTTGGCTTTCGTTTCCAGGAGTTCACGTGTGATCTTGTAATTCGCGGCCGTCAGGCTGAGCTCGCCGGAGCGCTCATCCCGTGACTTGGTGTAATCCGGCTGCACGACCGGCTCGACCAGGATGACATCCGCCTCACCGATCGCTTTCTCAACATGGTCGGCTTCCTTGAAATTCACGCTGTACTGCTTCAATTCTTTCTTGAAATCGTCCGTCAGATTCATTTCGGGTGGAGCGACAAATGTGATCGGGCAGTCGAACTGGCTGAGCGCGTACCCGAGCGAATGCATCGTCCGCATGCGCATGTCCCCGACCGCCAGCCACTTCAATCCGTCGATGCGTCCCTTCTCGCGGAGCACCGTATACAGATCGGTCAGGATTTGGGTTGGGTGTTCACCCCAGCCGTCACCACCGTTGATGATCGGTATGGATGCCCATTTGGCGGCTTCATGCGGCGCGCCCTGTTGGAAGTGTCGCATGACAATGACATCCCCGTAATACTCAAGCATCTTGACCGTATCCTTGATGGATTCCTGGTAGAAATCTCCCGCGCGCGTCATCTTCGCGTCGGAAAACCCGGTCACGTGTCCACCCAGCCGGTGCATGGCCGCTTCGTGAGCCAGGCGGGTGCGCGTCGACGGCTGGTAGAACGCAGTCACCAGTGTCTTTTCCTTCAGCATGTCCACATTCCGGCGTGCGCTCGCAATGGTCTCCATTTTCTTGGCCACTTCGAACACGTGGAAAAACTCGTTCCGCTCGAACTCCTTGAGTGACAAAATATCTCTTCCAGCAAAACTACGCATTTCAATCCTCCTGTTAGAAATTTTATAATTAGGACGCTATCATTCTTTGGTTAAATTAACCCTTCCAGGTTGCGGTTACCAACTCAACAAAATTTTGATCAAGTGATTAATTCCTGGCAATTCCCGAATTACCCGTTCCTGATTTACTGATTCCTTTTCTACTTATTTCTGCTCCACTTTATCAGTGACTCTTGTCTCAGCGGCTAAGCCCTCCCCACCTTCCTCACCACGTAAAAATTAAAATACCCGGGAATGAAATAGCTCACTGAAAAATCCATCACCTTGCCGGTCGCGTTGTAAAGTTGAGACACGAATTGCAGCAGTACATCTCCGCGTTGAATTTCCAGTGCCTTGGCCACCTCCGCACTTGCACCCGTGGCGCTGATCGCCGCCCGCGAGACCGTCAGCGGATCACCTCGCTCCAGGAGGTAGTCCAGCACCGATCCTTTGAACGCGGCTGGCAGGTCCTTCTCGTTCAAGTTCTCCTCAGGCAGTGTATCTACCAGATATGCGACCGGCCGGGTGTCCTCCCGGATGACCCGGCGCACGCGTGTCAACTTGGTTGCCAGCGGGACCGAAAGGTCATTCGCGATTCCCTGGTCTGCAAACAATTCCTCAATGTGCAGGTCGCTCACCGACACTTCCAATCCCATCCGCTTGGCCATCGTATCGAGGCTTTCCAGGATTTCCAGTCCGCTGTCGATCACCGGGACTTTTCCAACCACGAATGTTCCCGAACCCTGCCGGCGGCGGATCAGCCCCTGGGTCTCGAAGGTGCGCATCGCCTCGCGCAGGGTGGCACGTGAGACACCGAGTTGTTTGGCAAGCTGCGGTTCGGATGGTAGCCGCTGGCCGCCAGGCATCCGCGAAATCAGGTTGGCCAGGTCCGCTTGCAGCCGTTGAAAGGGAAAATTAGCCATAAGTTCGTACCGCAGGGTTTACCAACACCATCACTGCGCCTCCTCGAGAACCGGGATGATATCTAACTCATTTACGTCAACCAACCCCTTGTCTGAAATCCGTAATTCCGGGATGGTTACCAGGCCAAGCAGGCTCAACTGCATGTTTGGATTGTTCAGGGAACAGCCACATTGCCTGAATCCCTCCAGGATGGTCGCCGCTTTGCGCGCCACCACGTCTGCCCGTTCGGTTGACATTAGGCCACCGATCGCAAGCTCGACCATGCCAATCACTTTTCCATCCTTCACCACCACCTGGCCTCCGCCGATTTCAGCCAGCTTGTTGACCGCGATCGCCATGTTTGCCTCGTCCGTCCCCGCTACGATTAATTGGTGGCTGTCATGCGCGACCGTGGAACCGACCGCGCATTTCTCCGTAAATCCAAATCCAGTCACAAGCCCGACGGTTATCCTGCCTGTGCCTCGGTGACGCTCCACAAGTGCGATCTTGGCCAGGTCACGTTCCTTATCGATGTGGATTTCACCGTCGTTCGCTGTGACTTGTAGTTTGATGCGCCGTGTGGGTGCCTGGTTTTCGATCACTCCGATCACATTGGCTGTCATCCGGCTGCCATTGCCGGTACGTGCCTGCAATACAAAATCCTCCGTTCGAACAGGTCGCTTGAGGTGGATCGAATGGGTTGCCCATTTCGGCACCTTGCGTTCAGGCAGGTCGATGTTCCATTTGCCTTTTTCCGCGATCACCTCACCCCGCGCCAGCACCAGGTCGACCGTGAATTTCCGCAGGTTTTTTACCAGCAGCACGTCTGCCCAGCGTCCTGGAGCGATCATCCCAATCTCATGTTCCAACCCAAAATGCTGAGCGGTATTGATCGTCATCATCTGGATGGCAGACATGGGCTTTAAACCACTGGCGATCGCATGACGCAGCACCCGGTCCATGTGTCCTTCCACTACCAGGGTCTCAGCATGCGAGTCATCCGTGCACAGAATGAAATTTCGTGGGTCCAGCTTCTTCTCGGTGATCGCCCTGACCTGGGCGGCCACATCATGCCAGGCTGAACCGTACCTCAGCATGGGCTTCATCCCCTGCCTGGCACGTGCCACCGCATCCTCCAGGCGCGTGCCTTCGTGGTCGTCCTCCACACCGCTTGCGGCATAACCGTGGAAGGCTCGCCCCAGGTCAGGCGAAGCGTAGTGACCGCCGATTACTTTTCGGGCGCTGCGTGTCGCACTCATTTCATCCAGCATTTTCTTGTCGCTCATGATGACACCCGGGAAATTCATCATCTCACCCAGGCCGATGATTCCACGCCAGGTCATCGCTTCCGCGACATCCGCGGGTTCGATGGCTGCGCCCGGCGTCTCCAATCCCGGTATGGACGGCACACATGAGGGCATCTGCACCCACACGTGAATGGGTTGCTTCAGGGCTTCCTCCGCCATGAACTTGACGCCTTTCAACCCAAATACGTTTGCGATCTCGTGTGGATCGATGAACATGCCCGTTGTGCCCCGCGGCGCGACCGCCCGCACAAACTCCGTCACTGTGACCATGCCCGACTCGACGTGCATATGTCCGTCGAGTAAACCCGGCACCAGGTAGCGGTCCCTGGCTTCAATCACCCGTGTGTTTTTTCCGATGGCATGCTTTGCATCCGGTCCAACATACGCGATCCGCCCGTGCTTG
>MGNL01000076.1 GCA_001796785.1 Chloroflexi bacterium RBG_16_51_16
AAACGCCTGCCTCACCAGAACGAGACAAACTTCTAGAGGAACTTCGAAATAATTTAAGCTGCGATAATTTTGGATAAGGAATGTCCATCCGGGAAAATACAATAGACCAAATGCTCTCCTCCCCACTAACCGATAGTATTAGCACACAAGCATAAAAAGATGCGAGCGATGGAGATCATCGCTCGCATCCAAATTGTTCCAGATCCCATTAAGGCAGTGGATTCGGCGGAAAAGTACCTTGAGGTGCATACCAGTCGGTTGGGTCAGCACCGAGCGTATCCTGCCCGGCGGACACCGGCACGGGTATCAAGCTGTGATCTGTGCAATTCGCCAATAAGCCACAAGGTACAGCCTGGGTATAACCGCCGGCCAGAGTATTACCTTCCAACATAGGATAAGCTACGATAGTGTACGATCCCTCCGGGAGATTTTCCAGTTGATAAGTGGATTGGTTAGCGTTTGTCACCACATAGTAGTATTCATTCGGTTGTCCACCTACTCTATAGGCAACGACCGCCATCGGAGGGATTCCTTCCGAGAGATATGACAAATTGCCCTCAATGCTTCCTGCGAGCCCTCCTGGTGGTGTGTTGGTGGGGATATTATCCGTGCCGCCGGGTTGATCTGAGAACTGTGAGGAGATCTCGGTCAACTGCTGGGATAACTGGGTCGAGATGGCGTCTTCGCCTGGCATACCCGTACCCTGAGAAGCCGCTGTCAGTTGAAGGGCTACCTGGGTCTGGATAATTGGCACCTGCTCGGTAAACGATTCAAGGGTTTCACTGATCCCTGAGGGGAGGAAGTTCCCTGTTGAACAAAAAATTGAACCGAGTGCAAGCAGTGAGAGTGGAATCGACGCAAGAAATTGTTTCCTCATTTCAAGCTCCTCTAAGTTGAATATTCACAATTCCAAGAATTCTACCCAGAATCAGCTATCCCAGCCAAGGTATCCAACAACTTATTCTGCCACTCTTCTCCAAAGGAACACCAGTAGGATTGCTTTCCACCTCTCACTGATGGACCAAGATCCGGCAGCCTCTTTCCATCCCTGCCATTCCCTGTGTGTGGATACCTTAATACAATCTGACCATTTTCCCAATTCACTCCAGCCAATCGAGCGCGTTCAGCTCTGATCTTCACCCGCATCTGATAAAAAAAGTTCACGACCATTTCTGGAATTTTTCCGAAGCGATCATGGAATTCCGATTCCAAAGCATCGATCTCCGATTCATCCCTTAAATCTGCGATCCGGCGATACAGACGCAGGCGCAAGTCCTGGTCGGGAATATAAGCTGAAGGGATTCCGATTGCGAGTGGCAAATCTACATTCACAGGCATGCTCAGGGGAAGATTAAAAGCCGCTGCTTGTGAAGATTGAGGGATCTCCGGCTGGGGTTTTCCACTAGCTTCCAGCCTGATCCGCCGAACAGCGTCAGCCAGCAAGCGAGTATAAAGATGAAATCCAACCGCCTGAATATATCCATGCTGGCGAGTTCCAAGAAGTTCACCTGCCCCGCGGATCTCCAGATCCCGCATAGCGATGGAATAGCCTGCTCCAAGCTGGGTGTTTTCAGCAATGACATCCAGTCGCTGCTGACCATCCACAGTGGGCATGATCTTTCGATGCCTGAAAAAATACGCATAGGCGCGCGACGCGCCACGGCCGACCCGACCTCTTAATTGATAGAGTTGGGCAAGTCCGAAAGTGTCAGCCCTATCGACGATCAATGTGTTTGCATTGGGAATATCCAAGCCTGATTCGACGATCGAGGTGGATAGTAGCAAGTCAATTTCCCCTGCTGTGAACCGGTGCATGACATCAGCAAGTTGGGCTTCCGGCATCTGCCCGTGCCCGACATCGATCCGTGCTTCAGGAATCAATTTCAACAGATGCGCACGCATGGCTTCGATGGTTTGCACCCGATTATGAACAAAGAATATCTGACCGCCCCTCTCTAGTTCCCTCAGCACTGCCTGTCGAACAAGGCGGGGAGAATAAGGACCCACATGCGTAACTATCGACAACCGTTCTTCCGGCGGAGTATTCAAATTGGAAATGTCCCGGACGCCTGTTAATGCCATATACAGGGTTCGCGGAATAGGTGTTGCGGTCAACGTTAAAACATCAACTTCTGTGCGCAGTTTTTTTAGATGCTCTTTGTGAGTGACGCCAAATCTCTGTTCCTCATCAATGATGACCAGGCCCAGATCCTTGAACTGCACGTCAGAAGAAATCAAACGGTGAGTCCCTATAACGATGTCCAATTCTCCGACTGCCAAACCGAGGAGGATGTCCAATTGCTCACGATTGGAGCGAAATCGGGAAAGCATTTCGATTTTTACCGGGAATGTTGCCAGACGTTGCCGGAAGGTATCAAAATGCTGTTGAGCCAGAACTGTCGTAGGCACGAGCATGGCGACCTGGCGTCCGTCAAGCACCGCCTTGAACGCGGCGCGCAAAGCGACCTCGGTTTTCCCGTACCCAACATCCCCACATAAGAGGCGATCCATGGGACGCAAGCGTTCCATATCCCGCTTGATCTCCAGGATCGCTTTTTTTTGGTCTTCCGTTTCGACATACGGAAAACTATCCTCCAACTCCTTCTGCCAGGGAGAGTCAGGTTTGTAAGAGTATCCCTGGATGACCTGTCTGCGCGCATACAGGTCAAGCAGTTCCTGGGCTACCTGCTGAACGGCCTCCCTTACCCGATTCCTCGTTTCACCCCAGGTTTGACTACCAAGGTGGTCGAGGGCGGGTGAACCCCCGTCAGGTCCGAGATAGCGGGTCAGGCGATCAGCCTGGTGGACCGGCACATATAGGGAATCACCCCCATCATAGGTAATCTCCAAAAATTCCCGTTCATTTTCGTCCAAACGCCTCTGCAACAAGCCAGAGAACCGGCCGATACCATGATCAATATGCACGACATAATCACCAGGTTTGAGATCGGCATAAATCGCCTCCGGCGTTTCCGCGGTTTGCTTGTCGTGCAGGCGCGGTTTCGGACGGTCCCATCCAAAAATCTCCGAATCGGTAATGAGATGGATGGGATTTTTACCCGGTAAAGTAATTACAAATCCTTCGGATAATGAATTTTCGAGGAAAAGGATTTGCTCAAAATCCTCGGACGCTTCCTGACGCCACAACTCCTGCAGTCGAGGTGTTTGACGGGATACCACAATAACCTGATCGTGTTTCGATGATAGCGATGAGAGGTAATTAATGGCAGACTTAATCCTGCCGCCAAACCTTTCGTCGTGTCCGAATAGCGAGGCGAGATGCGTATCCGATAGATCCATTTGCTCAGTGTCGCTTACATAATCGGTTGGTTCCACTTCGCTCGAATGACCCAATTCAATCCATGGACGCGTGCTCAAAGAATCAAAAATTTCAGACCAGGTGAAATAAGGAACAGGATGAGACGGATCCAATATATCTTCAGCAATTCCATCCCTCCGGTCCTTCACCGCCTGTTCTTCTACTTCGGACACCATCGCTTCGACCAGGCTGAGATCATCGATGCATATCAGAGAATTTGCTGGAAGATAATCCAGCAGGGATTGGGTCCTAGGATGGATGAGGGGAATGTGAAACTCATTTGCTTCTTCTTCTGATCGTCCAGAGGCGGCAGGCTCGATGAATTCTCTAGCCGGAGTAATTGCTAGAGAATTAAGCTTTTCCGCTGTCCTTTGGGAGGCAGGATCGAAGGAGCTTATTGAATCAATTTCTTCCCCATAAAAATCCAGGCGAACAGGAGCCTTCCTGGTTGGTACCCAGATATCCAGAATGCCGCCCCGAAGCGATAACTGGCCGGGTTCAACGACTGTGTTCACCCGCCGATAACCAATCGCATGGCAGTCCTGGAGCAGCGGACCTATTTGAATCCGAGCGCCAGGCGCGACGGTGCGAGAATTTTCAAGGAATTCCTTTTTCGGCAAGATGCGCGTCATCAGTGACCTGGCAGAGGCAACAATGACTGGAGCAGGATAAAATCCGTTTGAAGCTGCTTCTTCCTGGGCTGTCAACACAGCCAGAGCCAGGAGTCGTTCCCTGCGGGTATTTTGACCCCAGGCAGCTTGTTCATAAAACAATGGGGTTGGTTCAGCGAATAAGTAACGCGGATACTTGTACCAAAAAGCAAACTCGTCAAAGAGAGTCAGGCTGTGATCTGCACGGTCGGTAAGTAAGAGGATCGGCCTCCGTAAATCCTCAGCCAGCGCAGCCAAAAAGGGTAGTCTAGCTGCTCGCGGCAAACCGAGCGCCGAGGTGTGTTGATCGGTCTTGAGTTTGTCCAACAAACCTTGATAGTGTTGGATGCCACGGATGAATTCAAGAATGATATCCATAAACTTTCCCGCCTCTATTTCTCGAAGACCGCCCCATTAAATCGATTCATGGCTGTATCCAGGCCTTCCTGGATATAACTTTGAACAGCCTGAGCAGCCCGATCAAGTATTTCCGGCAAAACCTTTACTTCCTCCCGTGAAAAATCCTGCAATACATAAGCTGCCGGATCCATGCGACCCGGAGGCCGGCCGATACCAAGCCGAAGCCTGGGGAATTGATCCGTACCGAGGTAATCGATCGTAGAAGCCATACCTTTTTGTCCGCCCGGCCCTCCGCCTGGCCGCAACCGAATAGTGCCATACGGTAGATCCAGGTCATCGTGAGCTATTAACAATCGATCCAAAGGTAACTTGTAAAAATTAATCAATCCCTGAACCGATCGTCCGGACAAATTCATATACGTCTGTGGTTTCGCCAGGATGACCTTCCGTACGCCGTCCAAAGCGGAGGTCACTATAGCCTTGGATTGCATGCTAACTTTCTGCGCGTTGAGCGTTACTGCCAGCCGATCAATCAGCGAGAAGCCGATATTATGACGGTTATTTCGATACTCGCGCCCGGGATTACCCAGACCGATAATGAGAAAGGTTTCGGTTGTCATTTTTTAGTTGAAATTCAGTGCCATTCCTTATCCATTCCGGCGGGATCGGACAAACAGGCTAAGGATCACAAAAACCAGAAGGGTCACCAATACGCTCGTACGCACCATGGAAAAAACCGTTGATCGATCAAGTGCGGCAGGATTAGCCGGAAGCGGGACCGGACTAAGCATCGGGGTCAAAAGGACAGGCACCAGGGAAGGCACAACCGTTGCAGTTTGGATGGAGTCCTCCGTGGAACTGATCGCGGCAGTACCAGCAGCTAGCATGGTTTCCGATTGTTCTGGAGGGAGTGCGGTATAGTTCCTGATCCTCAAATCCCGTACGATGAACTCGTTTATAGAACCATCCTGAAGATGGACTTGAAGCCGCAAATGGTAGTCACCATCCGTTATGGAGTTCGTATCCCATTGAGTTAGGAGACCATCTGTTACCGGATCGGTCAACGTAGTGATCACAAACCAGTTCTCAGTAGGTTCCTGTGCATAAGTAAATGAGAGTTCAGCGCTTTGAAACCTTTCGACGGCTGTGATTCCTGTGATTGGTATGCTATCTCTCAGGACTGTACCTTCAACCGGTGAGGTTATGCGTGGACCGCTATCGATCTGAAAAATAAAGAATGCCAGAACGAGCAAATTATTCAACATGGCAATCGTTTAGTTTAACATAAAGGAAAAACCAGGTCAACAATTGTTGCATAAAACCTCAAAAATCCGCACCACCAGGTGGTATGGTTCTCGATTGGTTGAATTTCTGGTAGACTTGGAAGAATTACAAGCGAAACCGACAGAGCGAGTCGATGTCCAAATCCCGTTCTGACCTGATGATTGAACGACTGCGCTCCATGCAAGCTGCAGCCCCGGATATTGAAGCATCGGCTATTGTATCTGTGGATGGCTTGATCATGGCTTCCGCCCTACCCAAGGAAGTTGAAGAGGATCGGGTATCGGCAATGTCAGCGGCGATGCTCAGTCTGGGAGAACGCATCTCGGGGGAGCTTGGAAGAGCCGGCATCGAACAGGTCTTTATTAAAGGAGATCGTGGATCAGTCGTACTGACCTCAATTGGCCAGGAGGCCGTGCTTACAGCTTTAGCCCGGCACGAAGCAAAACTCGGCTTGATCTTCCTCGAAATGCGTCGGGCAGCGGAAGATCTTGTAAAACTAGTTGGATGAAAACAATGAATAGAGTACCTTCTACACATGCCAAAATCCCAGATGGGGAGGGCTCAACCGCCCTCCCCATCTCTTTTTTTGAGGTGGCCAATGGC
>MGNL01000077.1:0-2165 GCA_001796785.1 Chloroflexi bacterium RBG_16_51_16
CACCGGAATCGTGATCTCGTCTTCCGCAGCCGCGGATTCGTCCAGCTTAGGCCATGACTGCTGATGTACCGAATAGGATTTACCCAATTGATTTGTCCACAGCTCTTCTGCGATGTGGGGACAGACAGGGGCCAGCATTTTCAGATAAATCTCAACGGCTTCCTCCCACTCTGGTGAACCGAGCGCTCCCTGCTGCCGGGCGGTCTGCATTTCATTGAGCAGTTCCATCAGGGATGAGATCACCGTATTGAATTCGTATTGCTCGAGGTCACGGCTGACGCTGCGCAAGGTCTGGTGGACTCTGCGCCGAAGCAACCGTAAATCCGGTTGGGCCTGTGCCTTTGAACCGATTTTTTTGGAATTGACTTTTGATCCGCCTGCGTTCAAATCGGTAAACATCAACCAGGTTCGCCGCAGCCAGCGGACGATGCCCTCGATGCCGGAACTGTTCCACGGACCGCCCTCCTGCCAGCGAAAGGCAAACATCATATAAGCCCTCATTGCATCCGCGCCATTTTTTTCGACGATGACATCCGGGGCGACGACGTTGCCGCGGGACTTGCTCATGCGCTGCCCGTCCGTACCGAGGATCTGACCTTGATTGCGCAATTGGGTCATAGGCTCTGAACCCTTCACTACACCCGCATCGCGCATGGCTTTGTGAAAGAAGCGTGTATACATGAGATGCATCGTGGCATGTTCTGCACCGCCGGTATAGGAGTCCACTGGCATCCAGTAATCGTATTCATCTCTGTCAAATGGGCCTGAATCGTAATCAGGTGAGAGATAGCGCAGGTGGTACCAGGATGAGCACATGAAGGTATCCATGGTGTCGGTTTCGCGAACAGCCGGCTCACCACCCACCGGGCAGGTGGTATTTTTCCAGGTGGGGTGCAGCTTGAGAGGCGATTCACCGGTTGGTTTCCACTCCACGTCATCCGGCAGCAGGACCGGGAGCTGGTCATCCGGCACAGGATTCCAACCATGGGTCTGGCAATACACCATGGGGATAGGCGCACCCCAATAGCGCTGGCGTGAGATCAACCAATCCCGCAGGCGATAATTGACGCCGCGCTTGCCGATCCCTTCAGATTCCAGCCATTCGGTTACCGCCTTGATGGCAGGGTTTTTCATGCCCTTCCCGTTCGTTGCAGGTGTGCCATTGAACTGGGCGCTGTTGATCATCACACCTTCGTGTTCGTGTGCAACCTCCATTGTGTCGCCCTGCAAGGGTGACTCGTAACCTTCACCTTTCGGTTGGATGACCGGAATTATCTTCAAGCCGAATTTGCGCGCAAACTCAAAATCCCGCTGGTCATGCGCGGGGACACCCATGATGGCGCCGGTGCCGTAGGTCATCAGGACATAATCCGCGGTCCAGATCGGGATGCGTTCGTGGTTGACCGGATTGATGGCGTATCCACCCGTGGATACACCTGTCTTTTCTTTATCGACCGCTTCACGATCGATGTCGGATTGGCGGGCGGCGGCAGTCTTGTATGCTTCGACCGCTGCGCGCTGGTCAGGAGATGTGACTTTATCCACCAGCGGATGCTCCGGAGCCAGCACCATGAAGGTTGCACCCCAGAGCGTATCCGGACGTGTGGTGAAGATCTCAATATCATCTCCTGCCTCTGTTTTGAAAGTCACGGAAGCGCCCTCGCTGCGGCCGATCCAATTGGTCTGGAGGGTTTGAATGCGCTCCGGCCAATCCAGACCAGAAAAATCCAGGAGCTCATCGGCATAATCGGTAATCTTGAAGAACCACTGTTCCAAATTTTTCTTTATGACAGGCGTACCGCAGCGCTCACAGACCCGGTTCTCGCCCACGACCTGCTCGCGCGCCAGGGTGGTATTGTCCTTCGGACACCAGTCCACGGCTGACATCTTGCGATAAGCCAGGCCGTGCTTGAAAAGCTGAATGAAAAACCATCCGGTCCATTTGTAGTATTCAGGGTCGGCTGAGATAGCCTCGCGATCCCAATCGAACATGGTGCCCAAGGACTGCAACTGGCGGCGCATGTTCTCAATGTTCTTGTAAGTCCACTCCTTGGGATGGATGCCGCGCTTGATGGCCGCATTTTCAGCCGGAAGACCGAAGGCGTCGAAACCGATGGGGAACAACACGTTATATCCGTTCATGCGTTTGTAGCGGGCGCGCGCAT
>MGNL01000077.1:2286-9766 GCA_001796785.1 Chloroflexi bacterium RBG_16_51_16
TTCCCAGCGCGCCTGCCATTTTTTCTCCATCGCCAGAGGGTTATATGAAATATCTTTTTGCGTCGAAGTGCGTTCAACGTTTATCGTTGAACGTCTGGTTGCAGCCCTGGATGTCTTTTTTACCGCCACGGTTTTTTTAGACCGAATGGGTTTCTTCGATTTGGAAGTTATTTTCCCCGGGTTTGTTTTCTTATTTTGCTTACCTGTCATTCTCACCTCAATATTAAAAAATAAAATCCCTTCATCTCTTCCGGGACGAAGGGTTTCTCCGTGGTACCACCCGATTTATGTCGAACGCGAGGCGTCCAACACCACTCGATCGCTGTAACGGGCTCACCCGACGCTGACTACTGGATTTCACCAGCGCAGTCCTCTTAATAACAGGCGAGTTCAGCCTGATGCGGCGCTCCCGAATGCGCTCCGAAGGGCTTCCACCTCACTCTCCCTTCTCGCTGGCGGGATGGCTTACTACTCCTGTTCTGACCTTTATCAGATTTGCGCCATTATAGCACAGGAGCGATCGGCTTCTCCGATCGCTCCTGCAGTGGACCCAGGGGGATTCGAACCCCCGACCTTCTCAATGCCATTGAGACGCGCTCCCAACTGCGCTATGGGCCCGGTGTACCAGTGATCAGTAATCAGTTGTCAGTAATCAGTCTTCAGTCTTCAGTGTTCGGTAGTGGACAGTGATGCGAAGTGAGCACTGACACCTGAATAGGGCTTACTGTCCTGTGGACCTGAGGGGATTCGAACCCCTGACCTCCTCAGTGCGATTGAGGCGCGCTCCCAACTGCGCTACAGGCCCGAGACACCTCATGATCATGACCTTGGCGCTTTGAGCGCCACGCGCTCCCACCTGCGCTACAGGCCCGAGACACCTCATGATCATGGCCTTGGCGCTTTGAGCGCCACACGCTCCCAACTGCGCTACAGGCTCATTTAAAGGTGCAAGGTATTCTACTTGAGGGAATTATGGGTGTCAAGCAAAGCCCAACCAACCCTAGAAAACCGACAATTTTTTCGTTAAAAATAGTAGCTGGAGCAGGTAAGGCAGCACCCTCCCGCCATGTCTGTCACAATGTGGAGGTTTGAATGTCTGATATGCAATTCGTGACCGAATCGGATTTTCAGGACGAGGTGCTCAAGGATCCCCTTCCGGTCCTCGTGGATTTTACGGCCGACTGGTGCGCGCCGTGCAAGATGATCGCGCCGATCGTCGAACAGCTTGCGCAGGAATGGCAGGGCAAGGTGAAGGTGGTCAAGCTGGATGCGGATATGAATCCAAACATCATGATGCAGTATGGTGTGATGGGGATCCCGACTTTGATGCTCTTCAAAGGCGGTGAGTTGAAGGAACGCATGGTCGGTTACCAACCCAAGGAGAGGCTGACCGCTAAAATCACTCAGCACGTGTGAATCCAAGGTTTCAGAGGATGATCGAAGAGCCGCAGGATCCTGCGGCTCTTCGATGTTTAAGCCTTACGGAGGAAGCTTTCGAAATCCTTTAAATCCACTCGGGAGGTGAGGTCCAGGCTGAGGGGTACCACGGCTACCAGATGCTTCCGCCTCAACAAATATACGTCCGAATCCTCTGCCTCACTCTCCAGCAAGGCAGCTTCACGGTAGCCAACCGTGCCAGGCTCGCTCCATGAGGTCCGCTGGGGTGCAGTCGGCTCATAGTAACGCAGACGACCGACACGCCCCACCTGCCAGGGTGTGGACGGGGTCGCATCGGAGGGGACATCCACTTTTAACACATGTGCATCCTCAGGAAATTTTTTATCGAGCAACAGCCTGGCAAAGTACCCAGTGAAAAAAGCTGCCGCGGAAAAATCCACATCTTCGGAATACGTGAGGTGATATTCCTGCGCGACTTCCAGGGACATGGCCAAGGCTGGTACTCCGAGGGCAGCAGCTTCCAGAGCTGCGCCTACCGTTCCCGAGATAGTAACACCCAGCCCAACGTTTTCCCCATAATTAATTCCGGCGACGACCAGATCCGGTTTCATAGGATTGATCTCCAGCACAGCATGCAAGACCGCCTGTGCCGGCGAACCTCCCACCGCATACACGATCCAATCCTGGTCCTTTACCCGGACGGTTTCCTCAGTAATGATCCCATCGGATGTGTTGGGCAGGCTGCGACCCATACCTGAGGATTGCTCACGAGGCGCCGCGACCGTAACATAGCCAATCTCTGAAAGCGCGGCAGCTGCAGCCCAGAGTCCCGGGGATTGGATGCCGTCATCATTGGTAAGCAGGATGTTGGGTCTAATCTTGTTCATGCCATAAAAAGAAGCGGGGTTCACCCGCTCCCTGTCGATGCAGCGCTCCTGGCGCGACTCGAACGCGCGACCTTTTGGTCCGCAACCAAACGCTCTGATCCACTGAGCTACAGGAGCATTTTGGTGAAAGTTATTCTAATCGACTTGGAAAGATTTGGGAAGGAAGCGGGGATTTGAGGCCCACTTTAAATCGCATTGGTTGATTCGGCCTTGGCGCTGAAAGCGCCACGCTCTGATCCACTGAGCTACAGGAGCATTTTGGTGGACAGGATTTTAATCCATTATCAGATGTGGGTCAAGCAATGCCCTTCGGATGAATGAGAACAGTGGGAAAAATGATCACAAGGTTTCTTGAGAGGCCGATCCGATGGTACCAAGAATTTAGCTGTACAATGGAATTGTCCACCGGGGAGGTCGACGATGACAGAATCCACTGGGCAACCGATCTATCGCATTACCGACCTGCATGAGGCTGAACGGCCGCGCGAGCGGCTTGCCTCACTTGGACCCGAGGCGTTGAGCAGCGCTGAATTGCTTGCAATCCTCCTGCGGGTCGGGGTGGAGGGGGAGAATGCGGTCCAGGTGGGCCAGCGGCTGCTGCAATGTTATGGAGGGCTGGCCGGTTTGCACCGCGTGTCCTTTGCGGAACTGGTTAACCAACGTGGCATCGGCGAAGCGAAAGCATCCCAGATCAAGGCGGCGATCGAGCTGGGGAAGAGGCTGCACCAGCAGACGCCGGAAGACCACCCAACCATTAACAGTCCTGCAGATGCGGCGGAGATGGTGCGTTACGAAATGTCCGCCCTGGAGCAGGAGCATCTGAAAGTGCTGCTGCTGGACACGAAGAACCACGTCCTGGAGGTGGTGGAGGTTTATCACGGTTCAGTCAACATGTCCCAGGTTCGGGTGGGTGAGATCTTCAAGGCGGCCATCCGGCGCAACGCCAGTGCGGTGATCGTGGTGCACAACCATCCCAGTGGGGACCCCACCCCGAGTCCAGAGGATGTGGCCGTGACGCGGGCCATCCTGCAGGGCGGCAAGACGGTTGACATCGATGTGCTCGATCACTTGATCATTGGGCAGGGAGCCTGGGTGTCGATGAAACAGCGCGGCCTCGGATTTTCTTAGTACGGAACCGTTTCACCACGCGAATAAAGAATTATTATGGCACGTAATTAATCAGGTACCCGTTGATAACCCAGGCGCAGCATGCTGCGCCTCTACCGATTGTTTTTATTTTATATAAATAACTTTATTGACTGCGCCTGACGCTGAACTCGGAAAACTCTCCGGTCACGGGCTCGGATTCCACGCGTGTTTCGTCGACCCGCGAACCGAGCGGTCCCTGTTTGACGGTCATCAGGAATTCTTCAACCCTGCGCTTCTCTCCTTCAGCCACCGCTTCCACGGTGTCGTTCCCGACATTGCGCACCCAACCGGTTAAGCTCAGGCGATGCGCTTTTCCTTCCACGAAGGCACGGAAACCAACGGCTTGAACGCGGCCTGTAACCCAGATATGAATCCGTTTATTTGCTTGAGCCTCAGTCACAGAGTCGCCTCAGGATGGTTATTCGATCCACAAACAAGCACTGAGCATTCATAAGATCCTTTGATTCATTTTTACGAAGTCAGGAACACCAATAAAGGGGTCAAGGTTAGCGGGCTGAGGATCGTGCTGATAAATATGATCGCGGTCACGAGCGGGGGTTCCAGATTATATTCGGTAGCCAGAATGGTGGTCATCACGGCGGGAGGCATTGAGGCCTGGATAACATTCGCCTGGCGGGATTCGCCTTGCAAACCAAGCAGGCTTGCTAATAACAATCCAACCACTGGTCCTGCCAGCAATTTAAGGCTGGCACCCAGGCTCAGGGCGCGCATATTATGCGACCACTCGACGCGGGTCAGCTCCAATCCGAGCAGGACAAGCAGGAGGGGAATGGTCCCATCTGCAGCCAAACTCACCGTGCGAGCCAGCGGCAGGGGAAGTTCAATATTGAGCGCGTTCACGATAACAGCCAGGATGACCGCATAACCAGTGGGCACCTTGAACAAACCAAGGAGTGCGGTCTTGAAGTCCATATGACCGAGAGAGGCAATAAAAACACCGACGGTATTAAAGAACAACCAGGTGGTCACAAAAAAGATCGTGGCGAAGGCGAGTGCATTATCTCCCAGCGCAAACTTAACCAGCGGCAAGCCGTAATTGCCCGTGTTTCCGAATGTGGTTGTCAGAATGAGAGCCAGGAGCATTGGTCTTTCCAGCTTGAACAACCTGCCCATGAGAAATGCGAGTGAACCCATGGTCACCAGCACCAGGCAGGTAAAACCGACCGTGCTCAGCGCCTGATCGAGCCGCAGGCTGGAGGTGACCAGCAGGTTGAAGACGAGGACAGGGCTGAAGAAATTAAAAGCCACCCGTCCGATCGAGCGGGTATCGATGGGGATGAGCTTGCCAATTAAAAAACCCGACCCGCTTATGAGCAGGACGGGCAGCAGGTTATTGGTGAAGGTTGCGAGGAGAGCAGGCAGGGTCATAATGATGGTTGGGAAAATTTATGAGGATCGGTTTTCTTTTTCTTCCTCATCGTCCGCCTCGGGATCATAGGCCATCAAGTCAAATTGGTTCAACTCATCCGTGAAGGTCAGGTTATCCAGCGCATCCTCGATAAAATCGATCTGATCGGGGTCGGTGGCCCGGTCAAGCATGGCCTGCAGATAGACGCGCGCATCCTCGCCGCCGATCTCAGAGAGCGACCAAACCGCGGACGAGATGACCTGTTCGTCATCTTCGTCCTCGAGCAGGCGGATCAGGATCGGACCCGCATCGTCCAGGTTGAGCTGACCGGCGGCTTCCACCGCGGCCCGGCGGATGCGCGGGTTCTCGTTCAAGAGCATTCCGAGGACGTCATCCTCCCAGCGTTCGTCGCTGGAGCGTCCCATGGCGACGAGGGCGCTCTTGATCCAGTCCGGATCCTGGCGGTGGAAAGCCGAGGCGATCAAGGCTTCCAATTCGGGCCGGGAAGAATACCCAAGAGCTTCGATGGCGCTCCGTTGTAATTCAGCCGGTTCGCTGTTTGAGGCGACCGAAAGCAACGCCTGTTCTGTGAGACGCTGCTTGTCCTGGGGCAACTCTTCTAATTCACCTAACATCACAAATTCACCAAGCAAAGCGGTAGCTTCGGTTCGAGGCTTGATTTCCGGGTCCTTCTGCATGATATTGATCAAAATGGGAATGAGCTTTGGGTCATCCGATTCAGACAACAGGCGGAGGGCACCGGCCCGAACAACGGCGTCGGGGTCGCTCAATAAAGAACGGCCAAGCGCGTCGAAAGATACCAGGGTGTCCGAGTCGAGCAGGTCGAGCAGGGAGGCGAGAAACAGTTTCTTGCGTTTGAGTGGCACATCAGGCCAGGTCCCTAGAAAGGCTTTGAGGGACGCAGGGTCGAGATCCGAGAACCGCTGCAAGAGGGGACGCGGGAGGTCCTTGTCTTCTTCGCGAAATGAGTCCAGGATGGATTGAAACGGAGTGCGTAATTGCTTGTCGGGATCTACTTTACGCATGACGATCTTCTATGGGAACGGAATTTTAGCCGGGTTGATGAAATCCATTAGGTTTACGAAGAGCAGCAGGGCGATCAACACCAACATGGCAAGACCGTTGACGACATTTTCGAGTTGCGGGGGAATCCGGCGGCGGATGAGAATCTCTGGCAGGGTGAACAAGATGCGACCGCCGTCGAGTGCAGGGATGGGAAGAAGATTCATGACGCCCAGTGTCACGGAAAGGATGCCGATCAGGTTGAGAGTCCAGTTGGAGGGACGCGGCGGTAGGGCAGCACCAGCAGCTCCCTGACGGGACTGAACATCCTCCTGGACCGCTACATTGAACATGTCAAAGATGCCCTTGAAGCCGACCACGCGGGCGTCCTCCGGGGCGATCACGCCGCCGATCAATGCAACAGGCAGATATAGGATGGCGGCGGCCTGCAAACCGGTGATGGTCAACGCGCCTATGGCGACTTCGCTAAAAGTAGCTGGCCGCGTGGCAGGCTGCAAACCGATGCCGAGCGCACCTTCCTGTTCGGGGCGGCTGGAGAGGGGTGTGGCGGTCAGGGTCAGGTGTTCACCGAGGCGCTCAACCTCGATCAGAAGAGGAGAATCCAGGCTGGCCTGGATGCTGGCGATCGCTTGATCGACATCCGTGACGCGGACACCATCGATAGCGGTGATCGTATCCCCGGATTTGAAACCTGCCTGTTCGGCAGGCGAGCCCGGAGAAACATCGGCGACGCGGATCGGTCCGGATGCGGGCATGCCTGTCATAGCGATCAGGATGGCAAACACCAGGACGGCGGTTAGAAGGTTCATCAATGGACCCGAGAAAAGTACGACGAGCCGTTTCCAGGGATTGGCAGCCGCCAGCCCGCCTTCGATGCTGGGATCATTTTCGCCTTTCGGTCGGACGAAACCTCCCAATGGCAGGGCGTGAATGGTGAACTCGGTGCCTTTCCAGGTGAAGAGGGTAGCCAGGCGATAGGAAGGCAGACCAAACCCGAATTCCTCGACCTCGATCTTGAAGAAGCGAGCGGCCAGGAAGTGGCCAAACTCATGGACGAAGATCATACCGCCCAGGACCAGGATAAATATTATCAGAGTTAAAAAGCCGGATGGCATCGTTCACAACCCTTTCGTGCGAATACTTTCACAAGAAAATTTCACGGATAAAAAGATTTCAATGTCACCAGAGCATAAAAAGGACGTCGTGTGTTTCATTAACATTACCAGAAACATCATTTTTGTGCTGGAGGGTGATCCAGTGGGCTGGTTCAAAACCCGATTTGTGCAATCCTTGACAAATAACCCATAAACACAGAAAAGCAATTATATCCGGATTTATTTTTTGGACATTTCAGGAGATTTCAAGGGTTTATAGATTATGTCGTTTGCAACTCGTGTTCATGCAAACGAAAAATTCCAACCCTGCTATTCTAGAATCGACAGTTCACTATTTCTTCGGGCCAGCCCGACGAGTTGTGCGCGGCATGGCTGACTCTACCAGGGCAGCCGGTCCGCCGACTTTTGCCTGGAGGACCTGCTGAACACCGGTTATATCTTGCAATCTTTTTACTACTTCTTGAGCATGAGGGGCAGGACAGATAACATGCACATTCGGACCAGCATCCACTGTGTAG
>MGNL01000077.1:9856-10169 GCA_001796785.1 Chloroflexi bacterium RBG_16_51_16
GTCATCATCACGGCGTGCATGATGTCCGAGTCGAGCTCGAGGATGGCGGCGAGTGAATCGAAATCGCGGTCGAGGATGGCGTTACGGCAGAGGTCGAGGCGGCGGGGAGTGTCGGCGAGGCGAGCATTTTGCAGCGGGCTGGTAGGGGCGAGGTGATGCCCTTCCGTTGAGCTGACCTTTTTCTGACCAGTGCTGAGGATGGCGATGCAATCGGTCAAAGGCCAGTGATCGGCGGGAGCAATGGTGCTGGCAAATGAGTCGGCGTCGGAAGTGCCCATCGCCCATTCGACGAAGCCTCCCGGGATGGAGCGGC
>MGNL01000077.1:10247-10551 GCA_001796785.1 Chloroflexi bacterium RBG_16_51_16
CGAGGGCCAGGGCGGCGAACGCGGAGGCTGAGGAGGCAATCCCAGCGCTGGAGGGGAAGTTGTTCTCGGTGATGACCTCGGCATGGGCGTAGAGGTGAGCCATTTCGCGCACCAGGTCGAGGAAGGCAGAGACACGCTCCAGGCCGTGACCAGCGACCTCGCGGCCGTTGATGATCAGCTCGTCGTAGGGGAGGGAGGGCTGGAAGCTGACCGTGGTGCGGGTGTAGAGGCCGTCCAGGTTCATGGAGATGGAGCCGTTGGAGGGCAGGCGCAGGGCGTCGTTGCGGTTACCCCAGTATTTTAT
>MGNL01000077.1:10734-10983 GCA_001796785.1 Chloroflexi bacterium RBG_16_51_16
CTACGAATTAATCCAATGATCAACGAACAAGCCATAACGCACTTTTTCAAGACAGTCGGAGACACCCACAGGGAGATTCAACGCCTCCCTAATCAGTTCTTCGCTCGGGCAATGCTTTTTTCCCTCATCGACGCCTTTTCGCGTGTGGCCCATCCTGGCCTTACCAAGAACAGGCAACGATTCATCGCCGCGATCGACGAATACGCACAATGGGTCGATGTTCGCCGCTTCAGTCTTCGCCAGATGGGA
>MGNL01000077.1:11072-11390 GCA_001796785.1 Chloroflexi bacterium RBG_16_51_16
GCCAACCCAGGGGACTATTGTTTATCCTGAAGACATCGATCCAACTCGTGACGAGCTTCGCCTCTTCCTCAACGCTGAGCTGGCCAAGCTACTTGAGCCCGTTCGTTACCCGTCACTTCTCTGGGCGACCAGGAACTCGGTGGTGCATGAGCTACGCAATCTTGGAGAGGGATTTGATTTTGGTTTCAACGAGACGCGGCCTTACTACCACTCCCTCTTCAGAGCCGATGGAATTACAAGGACCTGGGAGTTCTATTTGCCTAATGGCCTGCTTACGCAGATCGCCACAAGTATGGCCGCCAATCTCGAACAACGAGC
>MGNL01000077.1:11450-11752 GCA_001796785.1 Chloroflexi bacterium RBG_16_51_16
AGCCTACGAATTAGATGGCTACCTAACATCTCGATGGAGCCGACTCGGCCAGTTGTGGCGGATCGAATTCACGATACTATCGGAGGTCTGGCCGGGCGGCTCATCTCGATGCCGTTGGGTGGCGATTCGAAATATTCTTTCCATAAGGAAATATTATGGCACAACTAAATGAATTCGATGATTCAGCAAGAACAGCACACTTTTTACCACCGGATTGGTGGCAACGGAGATCAGCAGTATCCATACTGCTTCAAAGATTTAGTAACCACATTGTTCCCTTACTCGTTGCTGGAGAGGTGAAC
>MGNL01000078.1:0-1632 GCA_001796785.1 Chloroflexi bacterium RBG_16_51_16
CAAGCGTCTGGTCACGTTAGGCCCGCACTACGGAGATAAGTTCATTGAATACAAGGATTTGAACCTGTACGGAAAATTTCAATATTACGCGGCCGCCTTCAATGCTTTTGGTGAATCGGCGGATAGCTTCATGAGTGTGGATTTTTCCGATAAGGGTTGCATTGAGCCTAGGGTTGCAGACTATAAATTAAACCAAGTTCAATTTTCATCGGATGTGCCAGCTGACCGAACCTATTGTTATTATTCGCTCCAGGAAGGCGATTGGTCACGCATACCCGCAGATCCACAACTCTTCTTCCAGCCCTTGAACAAGAGCTTCAACCTCAACGACCAACTCTCCACCGTACGGCTTTCATCCGGCTCGACATTATCCGTGGAGTGTTGGGGCTGGAGCGGAGGTGAACTGATTTTCCTGGGCACTGACAAAGCGACGGTAGACCCTTCGCAACCACAGATACAAGTTAAAGGGGACCAATTTGTTGTTTCAGGCGACCTGACTGTCATCGGTTCTTATCTGGATCCGGTCCTCATGGACATTACGAAGAAAATTTACATCCGGCCTCCTGAAAATTTGGAGTCAACAAATAATATTGATGTATGCATCAGCCATTTCCCACTAGCCATGCGGGGATTACTCGGTCCTTTATTCTGCAAGTCCTCGTTTGAAACCGGCAGCATCGTACTGGTGTGGGACTGGTATCCACCCCTCTTCCCAATTGATGATCCTGAAGTGGAGACAGTGACAGCAATTGATGGATATTATGTCTATAAATATTATCCAGGCGAAAAACCCTTGTTGATCAAAACGATAAATAACCCGATGCAAACCGTACTCATCCAGCCTGCGGAATCCAGTTTGAAGCTCCCAACCTTCTTCGTGCGCGCATTTAAGAATATCCACGTCTCAGGCGATAGCAACCATTATCCATTAATTGCTGGAGGCAGCGCGGCGTTCATCACCGTGAGCATCACCCCGGTACCACATTCCGAGAACGAAATTTCGTATTTCGTGGACGACGTAACTCTGGTGAAGGAGGATTGCGGAAGTGGAGGTTCTTACCCCGGGAGTGAGCCCCCACACGATGGTTTGAAATCGGACGAAATTGTAGTCGGATACGAACACTACTTCGAGGATGGTTGTGTAGAATTATTTGATCGATATTTCCGAAGTAGTCTTTTATTTGATCTGACGCCTGTGGAAGGGCCGGTCTCCAAGGCTGAATTAAATTACGTCCAAGGTAGAACAATAGCAGATGCGCCCGGTACGTACAGCACTGGGGGTCAGTCTTGTGCAGACAGCCTGAACATCACAACCACTATAAGCACTGGAGGAATCGAGGCTTTCGACCCTTATCGCACCTTGTCCAAATACGGTTACTCCGGGGTTACCCATACGGTGAATGTCACGGAGGCGGTCCGCGATTGGGTGGCGGGTTCCTCCCTCAACCAGGGATTTGTCTTTACGGGCCGCGATGAAAGCTTCCCGGAGGAAAATGATATTTGCTGGTCTCGATATAATAATTTCGTATTGTACGTAACCTATTTCGATCTCTCGAAATAACAATGTGTGATCGGATGGATGAGGACCAACATGCAAAAACAAGCCTGGTTTATTCTTCTAGTGACCGTCTT
>MGNL01000078.1:1767-1958 GCA_001796785.1 Chloroflexi bacterium RBG_16_51_16
CTGGGATCGCCCAATTCGAATTCAGTGTGAATGGCGCCGTGATTGCGACAACCGCCGGAGGAGCCGGTTCATTATCCACGGTCCGGCAAATGTGGAACCCGGCTGCACCGGGAGAATACGTTATCTCCGTGCGCGCATTAAGCGTCTCGGGTGCATGGGGCGGTGAGGCTGTGGCGCATGTGCAAATTTTC
>MGNL01000078.1:1981-2701 GCA_001796785.1 Chloroflexi bacterium RBG_16_51_16
CTCCTACCTGGACAGCCCCAGCGTTGCCAACTCCCACGGCTACCTCCATACATATACCGACATTTGTATTGATCAAGAACGCGAATTGCAGGTTTGGACCCGGACAGGTGTTCAATGAGCTCGGCGCCGCCTATGCAGGGGATAACGTGCCAATCGAAGGGAAAAATGAAGATGGAACCTGGTGGCTTGTTCGTTTGCCGAACGGTGTGCTGTGTTGGGTATCGGGAGGCACAGGCAATCCTATAGGAGATTTGGCGATCGTGCGCACAGTCCAATCCCCAGCCACCCCGATCCCATCACCCACAATAGTGGTTGATAACGGTTGTTATGTATATGACCCCAATCTACAACCGGTTTGCACAGTTCCTTGTCCGCCCAATGCGAATCCAGGCGGGGAATGTACACCCTAAAATACGTGATTAAAAAACGCGCTCCCATAGGAGCGCGTTTTTTTTATTTGGAGGATAATCGAACGGTGGTAATTCGGGTTCAGTTATAATGCACAGTGCCGAAGGAGGGAATCGAACCCTCATTCCTTTCGGAACACGATTTTGAGTCGTGCGCGTCTGCCTGTTCCGCCACTTCGGCAGGCGCAAAGAATTTCTTTGCGCTGAGGGAAATTAGTATAAACCAACCTCCAAGACAAGGTCAAGATGAAGCTTGGGATCATCGGTCTGCCGCAGAGCGGTAAGACCACACTCTTCAACGCCCTCACGCGCG
>MGNL01000078.1:2857-6476 GCA_001796785.1 Chloroflexi bacterium RBG_16_51_16
GCGGTGCGGCTAAAAGCGGTATATCAGGTGCTTTGTTGAACCAGCTTGCCCAGATGGAAGGATTCATCCTGGTCATCCGCGGTTTTGATGACGAAAACGTCCTACACCCAGCCGGTACAGTCGATCCAGCACGGGATGTGGAGATGATGCTTGGGGAACTGCTGCTCAACGACCTGGTCGCGGTGGAGCGCAAGCTCGATCGCCTGGTCGATGAACGGCGGAAGGGCGGGACGGATAAAACCGTAAATGAACGCCAGTCAGCACTTTTCAAGCGGCTGCTGGATGCGCTCAATAACAATACCGCCCTAAGAGGCCTCGAGCTTTCCACCGAGGAATCCAGGGAACTCAGCTCGTACGGACTGCTGACCCGCAAACCGGTGCTAGTGGTGTTCAATACGGGCGAAGGCCAGAGTCCTCCCGCCTGGGAGGGTGAGTTGGCTCATGTGGCGGTCCAATGCAAATTGGAGATGGAGCTGGCCCAGCTTCCACCTGCGGAAGCGGTTGAGTTCATGAAGGAATACAACATTGAAGAGCTCAGCCTGAGCCGCATGATCCGGTTGTCGTATGACCTGCTCCAGCTGCAGTCATTCTTCACCGTTGGCGAGGACGAAGTTCGCGCCTGGACCGTCCGCCGCGGCGCCACGGCCCTCGAAGCGGCCGGCGAGATCCACACCGACCTGCAGCGCGGGTTTGTGCGGGCGGAGGTGGTCACTTTTGATGAACTGATAGCTCTCGGATCTTTGAACGAGGCCAAATCCAAAGGGGTTTTGCGTTTGGAGGGCAAGGAGTATCCGGTTAAGGACGGCGATATTTTGCACGTCAGATTTAATGTCTAACCGAGGTATTACCCTTATTTTTTTTGAATCCTCTAAGCTGAGGGAAGGCCTGTCCCGTGCGCTCGCCTGCCCCGGCGTATGCTCTGGGGTTGCGGGAGGGTAGGGAGACGGGTTAATTTCTAAATATAATATCGACACTCTCAATTTATTATTATTAGGATGAGGAGAATTAGCCCATGCCTTACCACCAATCCCGCTGGAGCCTGGACGATCTATTTCCCGGGATGCACACACCCGAATTGGAATCGGCGTTCGACCAGATCGAAGAGCAGGTGACTTCTTTCGAGGGATTACGCCAAAATTTATCACCCAACATTCAAACTGATTCGTTCATCGATATCCTGAAGGCTTCAGAACAGATGGCGCGCGAGGCGCATAAACTGTATTCCTTCGCGGGCTTATCCTTCACCGCCGACACCCAGGACCAGGCTGCCCAAACCCTGCAAACGCGCGTCCAGCAGTTCCTGGCTGAGATCGAAAACCGCACCCTGTTCTACAGTCTTTGGTGGAAGGAGTTGGATGAAGCCAACGCATCCCGCTTGATGGATGCGTCCGGCGATTACCGATATTATCTCGAAGTGATGCGCCTGTTCAAACCCCACACGTTGAGCGAGGCAGAAGAAAAGGTGGTCAACTTAAAAAATGTCACCGGTTCCAATGCGCTGATCACACTGTACGATTCCATTACCTCTCGATTTATTTTTAAATTGAAAGTTGATGGAAAAATAAGAAAGATGACCCTGGCGGAATTGAACTCCCATCGTTACAGCACCGATCCAGACCTGCGCAAACGCAGTTACGTGGAGCAGTTCCGTGTCTACGCCGAGTCGGGTCCGATCCTGGGTCAGATGTACCAGACCCGGGTGCGGGACTGGCGCAATGAAAACCTGAACCTGCGGAGCTTCAAAAACGCGCTCGCGGCCCGCAACCTTTCCAATGACATCCCGGACGAAGCGGTGAACACCCTGCTTGATGTAGCCCGCCGCAATGCCTACATTTTCCAGCGCTACTTCAAGCTTAAGGCGAAGCACGTCGGGGTGCCGAAGCTGCGACGGTATGACATCTATGCGCCGGTGACCTCCTCGAAAAAGGTCTATCCCTTCGAGCAGGCTGCGGACATGGTGCTGGATGCGTTCCGTGCGTTCGATCCAAAATTGGAAAGCCTGGCTAAACAAGTATTCACTGAAAAACATCTCGACAGCGAAGTGCGCCCGGGCAAGCGCAGCGGCGCGTTCAGCTGGTCGGTCACACCCGAGATGACGTCGTATGTGCTGATGAACTATCAGGGCACGGCCAGGGAGGTAGCGACCCTGGCGCATGAACTTGGTCATGCGGTGCATTCCATGCTGGCCGGTCACCACAGCATGTTCACTTTTCATTCGTCCCTGCCGCTGGCTGAGACGGCCTCCACTTTCAGCGAGATGGTCCTGACCGACAGGCTGTTGTCTGAGGAGAAAGAGGAGTCGGTTCGGCTCGACCTGTTGTTCAAGCAGGTGGACGATGCCTACGCCACCATCATGCGACAATCATATTTCGCCCTGTTCGAGGTGCAGGCGCATGACCTGGTTCAGAAAAACGCCTCGGTGGACGAGATCTCCAGTGCTTATTTCGAGAATCTCAGGGAGCAGTTCGGTGATTCAATTGAATTGAGCGAAGATTTCAAATGGGAATGGGTTTCCATCCCCCATATCTATCACACACCATTTTATGTGTATGCTTATGCCTTCGGTCAGCTGTTGGTGCTTTCCCTCTATAAACAATTCAAATCAGAAGGCGAGTCGTTCAAGCCGAAATATATGAAGATCCTGTCATCGGGCGGCTCGCTGGCGCCGGCGAGGATCCTGGGTGAAGCAGGGATCGATATCCGGGATGCCAAATTCTGGCAGGGTGGGTTTGATGTGGTGGATGGGTTGGTGCGTCAGTTGGAAGCTGTATAGTTAAATCGCCTTAATCAGGAAAACCGACACCTAGGCAATATGGTTCTGGCTGAGTAACATACCTCACACCAGTGAAATAAATAAAATGATGCACAAATCTTGGTTTGCATGTGCATCATTTTATTTGTTCAATCGTCTGAGGGTGTGGTTATTACTTTTCTATTTCGTACTCGCCTTCCGCTTCTTCGACAGCCATCATTTCATCGTCAGCAGGTTCCTCTGCTTGTTTTTTGTCGAGCATTTGCATGCCGTTCATGACCACCTTGGAAAAGTACTTGGTCTCGCCCTGTGACTGATATTTATCAGTCTTCAGGCGTCCCTCCAGGTAGATGAGGCTGCCTTTATGCAAGTACTGCGTGCAGACCTCACCCAGGCGTCCCCAGGCTTCGATGTTGACCCAATCGGTAGCATCCTTCCAGACCCCATCCCTGCCTTTCCAGCGGTTGCTGACTGCAATCGAAAAATGAGTCACATTTTTACCCGTTGGGGTGAAACGGTTTTCGGGATCCCTGCCTAATCGGCCGATCAGTTGGATGCGGTTTAGTGCTGGCATGTCCCCCTCCTCGTGGTGGTCAGGTTTGTGCGGGTGCTTTTAGAGGCTAGTCTACGTGTCATATCAATTCTCCTTTTTCTCTAAAAGAGCTATTCAGTTGTAAAGGCATTATAGCACAAATATTCTAATTGTCAATACCGAAATGTTTCTCCTTAGAAAAGAGTACCTAGACCTGCTCGAATTTTTCAACGGGTACGACAAAGAGAGTTGCGCGCTTCTCTCCAGAAGCGAGCGGCGGGAGGGTCTGCCTGACCATCTGGATGGCACCGTCAACCTGAGATTCCTCAACCCCC
>MGNL01000079.1:0-2184 GCA_001796785.1 Chloroflexi bacterium RBG_16_51_16
CAATCAACCCCGGTGAAAGCCGGCTCAGATAATTTTCAATTTGATAGGACGGCAGCACTGCGATATCCTTTTCCAGTATAGCACTCGCGTACCAAATCTTAAGTGACTTACTACAAATTCTGATCAGGGTGGACCACCCAGACCATTTCCGTGCTTTTGTCAACCAATTCCTGTTTATAGAAGTCACCATAAAGGCCTTCGATCATAAATCCAGCCCGCACCAGGAGATGTTCCATTTCAAAACGAAAGATACAGTGTAAATGTACGGGGCCGGTCTCCCAACGATCCAAGACAATTCCATGTTTATCGATTTCTTCGCGCCTTGTCAGGCAGGAAGCCGTCTGAGTGGCCAAATCGTACTGCCAGGCTTTATACGATTTGATCTGATTGTGTGTTACGGGATCAATGACGTCGCCCGAGGGTTCAAATACACCGCCTCGACCTGACCGCAGATTCCCCAGCCAGACAATATCCTGGTGATCAATATGAATGACTGCACGTCCATCCGGATACAGGTGGCGCTTGATGCGAGCCAGGCATTCCAACTGATCTTCACATGTGAGCATAAACTGGAAAGAGTGACCGGGGATGATCACAACTTCAAATAAATTCCCGAGATCGAAAGTCTTCATATCCGCTTGAATCCAATCCAAGCCGACCATATCTTTACTTTTCCGACGGGCCAATTCCAACATCGATTCTGAAATATCCAAGCCCGTGATCATTCTCCCTTTGGCAGCCAACTGAATAGCCACCCGACCTGTTCCACAACCGAGTTCGAGAATCTTTTTTTGCGACTTCGTAATGGATTCAATGAGTTCATCGTAAAATCGAATCTCACCAGGCCAATCCGGTACGCTGAGATCGTATAATCGGGCGAAGCGAGCGTCCATGGGTTTATTTAACACACTAACCCATACCGTGTCTATCAGGAATGTAACTATTCTAACAAACCGACAAGCTATTCCTTGCATCAAGGCATTATTGTAGTTATACTAGGCCGATGGCCAACCAGAAAATCGGACGTTACGAAGTGAAGGAAGAGCTCGGCCGCGGCGGCATGGCCACCGTGTACCGGGCTTATGATCCAAGTTTTGAGCGGGAAGTTGCGATCAAGTTGCTACCGCGTGAATTTCTTCACGACCCGCAATTCCGGGATCGTTTCAAGCGTGAGATCAAGACGATCGCAGCTCTCGAACATCCCGCCATCGTGCCTGTCTACGATGTAGGCGAGGAAGATGGTGTCCCATATTTCGTGATGCGCTATATGACGGGGGGATCGCTTGCCCAGCAGATCAACAAAGGGATATTCTCCCTGCAGGATGCAGCCCGGATTATCGAAAGGCTTGCCTCGGCTTTGTCTTACGCGCATACCAAGGGCGTCGTCCATCGGGACCTGAAGCCGGATAACATCCTGTTTGACGGCAATGGTGAGCCGTTCATATCTGATTTTGGCGTGGCCAAATTTTCTGGCAGCAGCGGCGATTTAACCGGCTCAGGCATCATCGGTACCCCCGCTTATATGAGCCCTGAACAAGCCCAGGGTGAAAAAATCGATAACCGCAGCGACATATATGGACTGGGAGTGATCATCTTCCAGATGTTGAGCGGCCAGCAGCCGTACAAGGCTGACACCCCAATGGGTGTGGTGGTCAAACATATCACCGATCCCATACCGGAGATCCACAAGATCACCCCCAACCTTCCAGAAGAAGCAGATACCATCATTAAAACTGCGCTTGCCAAGGACCGCGAACAACGCTACCAAACAGCGCTCGAACTCTCCACGGCAATGAATTCAGCTGCGTTCGGAACCAGCCCTGGCGGGAAAGGGGCAGCACCCAGACGTGCTAAAACTGGTGCAACACCTGCGGCTGGAGGTCGGCGCGGCCTCATTTTTGGAGGCGTTGCAATCGTCGTGATTGCCTTGCTCGGCGGCTTCATCTTTAGGAACCAGATCATGGCAGCTGTCGCACCTCCGCCGCCAACTGCTGCGGCTACCCTGGCCCCGGCAGCTACATCTACATCGCTCGCGACTGAAGCACCATCCTTACCCACGGTCACCGTTGTCGTATTTGCACCCTTCTGCCAGCCAGACACGCAACAAGTAAACGCAACCGTAGTAACCGAAAAAAGCAGGAATTGCGAAAAGAAACATCCCTATACAACGGTTTCCATTCCAGC
>MGNL01000079.1:2218-2875 GCA_001796785.1 Chloroflexi bacterium RBG_16_51_16
ACGTGTGAGACATCGGGGAGTGTCAGTGTGGTTGCCTGCGGAGGTAATGACCTGATCGCGTATCCATTACAGGTTTGTTCTCCCATCCCTACTCTGGAGCCCTCAGGTACAGGTCAGTGCCCTGAAGGCGCTGCCTATGACAGCTCCAATCAGTGCTGCCTCAAACCTGCCGCTGAAGACACCGGCTGTGTGATCTTCCAGGTTGGGATGAAGGATTGTTCTCAATCCCAATAACCGTCCTGACGTAGTGAAATTTACTAAAAAAGTCTACTCACTCAAGAGTAGACTTTTTCTTTCGTGGTCTGAGCTGGATGCATTTTGATCGGTAAAGAATGTCGGATGATAGAATCAGTCCATGGGTACGCTGTATCTGGTTGCCACGCCGATCGGAAATCTGGAGGATATGTCACCGCGGGCTATCAGGACTTTGCGCGAATCGAGACTGATCGCGGCTGAAGACACCCGTCACACCGGCAAGTTGCTCAAACACTTCGATATCCAGACACCCCTTACCAGCTATTTCGAGCATAACAAGCTCAGAAAGGTTGAAACCGTGTTAAGCGCGCTGGCGTCCGGGGATGTGTCCCTGGTTTCGGATGCGGGGTTGCCCGCCCTCAACGACCCGGGTTATGAATTAGTGCGGGCTGCATTGGAGGC
>MGNL01000079.1:2990-7274 GCA_001796785.1 Chloroflexi bacterium RBG_16_51_16
GATCGGCGCAAGTATTTACAAACCATAGCCGAATCCCCGTATACTCTTATTTTTCTTGAGTCTCCCTATCGGATCGAAGAATCCCTGGAAGACATGCTCGCCATCCTTGGAGACCGACAGATTACCGTGGCTCGCGAGATGACCAAGATGTTTGAGGAGTACTGGCGTGGACGGCTTAGTGCAGCTCTTGAATATTTTCGCTCCAAACCAGCCAGGGGTGAATTTGTCCTCGTCGTGGAGGGGATGAGACATAAACCGAAGGATGTTTGGGAGGAGGGCCGCCTCATGAATGCTATAAAAGATGGATTGAAAGCGGGAGAAGTTCCCAGCCAACTGGCGGCCAGGCTCGCAAATGAGTCCGGCTGGAAAAGACGCGAGGTCTATAAGCGGATCGCCAGCTGAAAAGCCAGGCATGAAAAGGTAGAACTGTACCGCGCTAGGTGTCGCTCACTGTTACTTTTACAACGAAAATATGGATCTGCCACCAGGTTAAATTTCTAGTTCAAGAGCGCTTCGAGCGTACGGTTATTATTAGCCAGGCGCTCGGCCAGCATCCGTACCATCCAATGATGGAATACCGAAGCCAGTTGCGGATCTTCCTGTTCCATCCGCGCAAGCGATCCTTCAGACAAGCGATAAACAACGCTGTGGGTATCCGTGATAATACTGGCGGTGCGTTTCTCCTTGAGATAAAGACCCACCTCACCCACAACGGTTCCTCCGCCCATGCTCCTCAACCGCACGAATCTGCCAGGCTCCACTTCCAACTGAGCACTCACCTGCCCGGAATCCACAAGATACAGTGCATCGGCCAGGTCACCCTGATTGATCAACTCATGGCTTTCGTCAAATTCCAGGCGTTCCAGATATTTCATGAAGCGTTCAATTTGATCCGGACTCGAAAGAATCTTTTTCAATTGCCCTTGAAGTGTCGCGGCTTTAAAAATTCCTGAGCGCGTATCCTCGGATAAGAGGCGGTTCTCGCACCATTCAGCCCCATAATCCATGGAAGGAAATATCTTGAAGTATTTATCCTCACCCTCCAATAATCCACCCTGGTTTAGAAGTTCCTGGATCTTTGGCGAGAGTGTGGTTGCGACCAGATAGATATGGTTGGTTTCACACAACTGATACATGCGGGTAAAGCTCACAACCGCCGAGGTATCCAGGGAGGAGACATGCTGGAAATCCAAGATGAGAAAGCGCAGCCGCTCTTCCTTCGGATCATGAATGCGGTCACGAAATCGGTTCAACAATCCCTGGGCTGTCCCGAAGAACAGATAGCCCTGCAAACGCAGGATGAGAATACCTCTGCCTGAATCCTCCAGCAGCTGGCGATGTTCGATCGGTCTCTCCTTCCGGCTTTGGTAGGTTTTACCCGTCAACACATCTTTAATGATTTGAACGCGACTGTAATTGACCACGAACAGGATGACCGCGAATATGGTCCCAGCGATCACCCCTTCGAGGAAACCGACCGCAGCCACGATGACCAGGATCACCAGGACAAGCAGGTAGTCGAGGATCGGCAGCCGGCGAGCCGCATCGTAAACCCACTCTACAAGGAATGACAGACCAAGATAGAAGAGCAAGCCTCCAAGCAGAGCCTTGGGAAAATAAGATAGCAGCGCCGCACCGAAAAATAATGCCGCTCCGAGCAAGGCTGTAGAAATCAGCGTGGTGAGACGGGACCCGCCTCCCATTCGGTGCGCCAGCGCTGACATGCCGATGGTCTGGTATCCTACCGGGCTGCCTCCCAGCCCGCCCAGTATGTTACCCAATCCAGCGGTCATAAGCTCACGATCCAGGTCGATGTCTTTATGTGTCGCCAGTTCAAGGCCGTTGGCGTTCAATAGCAGCGCGATCGTGCTGAGCGCCATGATCGAAACCAGTTTACCCGTTTGTGGAAGAATGGCTTGCCAGTCCACCATTGAGAGTGCTGAAAACTGGAGCGGTCTCCATAGAGCCTTTTGTGGGAATGCTCCCAGGAGTAGTCCGCGTGACGAGGCTTCAGCGACGGGTATACCGGCAGCAAAGAGTATTCCGTAAAAAAGAACGATCCCACCAAGTAAAAAAGCCGGCATTAATAGCGGATGGCGAAAACGGCGGCTTGCGAGGATCAAGATCAAACCGAAGAGTGCACCGGGCAGCCAGAGTATTAATTGCCCACTGGTAAATAAACTTGGCAGATCGGAAATTTTCATGGACAAGCCGGACATTACGCTCAATGCACCCTTGAAGAGCAGCCAGCCGGTTCCAGCAAGGAAACCACCTACCACAGGGTATGGCATGAAGCGCACGAAACTGCTCAATCCGAATCGACCAGCCAATAGAAAAATGATTCCGGTAAGTATGGCTGTAAAGGAGATAGCTGCAACAACCGTGAAATAAATATTTCCGGTGGACCCGGTTGACTGCATATGAATTAAGATTGCCGTCGCCGCGATGGCAAATACTGCTGCCGGGCTGTCCTGGATGGCTGGAATCGTGCCGGGTAAAGAACCGAAAAGAGCAACCACCAAACCAACTATTGCTCCTCCAAATAAGATCAATCCGATACCATCGGCAAGGAATGCGGAAAGGCCACCAGAGAATATCAGGGAGGCGATTGATATATGGTAGAAGATACCGGTCAGGCCGATGATCAGACCGGTAACCACTGTTGAAATAAATTGTTGCGGGACGAACTCACTCAGATAATTTTTCATATGCTTTACCTATAATACAGATGGCGCCGGACTGCGCCATCTGTATTAACATTCACAAGTTAATCAGTCAGAAATAATACAAAAGTATAGCATGGGAGGGCGGAGAAAGTGACAAATGTGAATCTTAAACCATCCCGCTATTCCTCCATGTTATTTATTTTCCAGGTCGATAAATCTAGTGAATCCGCTTTAGTATTTTTTGGACATAAAAAGTGAGACCCCTCGATGGGAGCTTCTTTTGAGTAAAGTCCCAATCCTTCCAGGCCAACCAGATCGATTCGGGTGTGTAGCTGCCATCCGAATTGGACTTGTTGCGTACAACCTTTAGCATCTGACTGAAGCGGGGGTCCGTGCGCGCCGATTTGAATTGACTCAGAACATCAAGCACATGCAGAATGTCATACCAGAAAAATGGAGCTTTAAGTTTGCGGAAATCGGTTCCCATAAAAAACATATAAGGATGTTGGCTATCACTCTTTTGCCATAAGGATAATAATGATTCAACACCTTGTTTCGCGGCCGGGCTCTTGCGTAGTTCCGCCACCGATGCCAGGAGTTTTAACATTACAAGGGTAGCGTAAGGGCATGGATCCTCTTTTCGGCCGGGACCGCGGAATTTACCCAATTCTGGCGAAACAACACAAGGCCAACCATTCTCATGCACCAATCCTTCCATGGATTGTATTGCCCGCTGTACCTTAGGATGGTCACCCAGGCCCATCCTGATGAGTGCGTAAACGAGTACCGGGGCATCGCATAATGCCCAGGCCCATTCGTCTTTACCTCTCCCGCCAAAGGCGACCGGTATGTTCATCGGAAGCTGAAACGGACCCTGCGCGGATTGGTGCTTCATGACCTTTGTGGCTATTCTCTTTCCGATGGGATCGTTGACTGTCAATCCAAGATCAGCCATGAACTCCAGTTTGTGGAAGGACTGGCTGGCTGATTTATGGCTGTTCAGCACGGTGCCCGGCCAGTCTTCCAATTCTGCCACCAGGTTTTTAACCTTGGGATCTGACAGCATGGACTTGCGTGCAGCTTGAACCTCTGCATCGGACTCCGATTGACCCAGTAGATCAAGCCGCGTGCGATAAACCACCCAGGCATCTCCCTCGAGCAGCCAGTCAATGCTCGCGTCTTTCATTTGGTCACCCGGGTTTTAATGTCAGACCGTAGAACAGACCGAGGAGCAGCATTTCTCCCAATCCAGTCGCCAGTGTGTAAACCACAAGGCTGGTTGGGATTTCAAACATCATCCAGTTGGAAGCCGCGCCCATGAACACCCGAAAAAACCAGATCAGCAGCCCGAAGCACAAGCCTTTCAGTGCTCCACTGCTGCCGGGCAAGCTGTTGAAAAGCAGCAGGAAAACGGCTGCCATGATGAATCCATACGCCAGGTCAATAACCATGCCGGCCGGTGCGTTGACGGATTTTTTCAGGATCGGTGAGTAGACCGCGAACAATTTTTGGGCAAAAGGATTAGCGTTGATGACCCCGTCCAGCACGCCGAATAGTATTCCGCTCCCCAGACTCACAAGAACATACATCCCCATACGCCCTCCACTTTCTATATCAG
>MGNL01000080.1:0-8412 GCA_001796785.1 Chloroflexi bacterium RBG_16_51_16
AAGTTGTGCAAATCCCGTACCCTTTTCTTTATTCTCGGACCCCTTAGGAGATAAATCATGAATTTTGCGATGTGGCGAAAAGCCTTACAGGTGATTCCGGATGTTTCGAAGAAGGAATGGGATCAGCTTGATCTCATCTCCAAATGGCTGATCTCAACCCGGGCGGCTGTCTTGATCATGACCTTTATATCTGCTGCCCTGGCAGGGCTGTTCGCGTGGCGTGCCGGGAGCTTTGCCTTTTTCCCCTGGTTTGCCTTAACTTTTGGTTTGATCATGGCCCATGCCGCGAACAATATTTTTAACGATTACACGGATTACGTTCGTGGAGTGGATAAAGATAACTATTATCGAACGATCTATGGTGCTCAACCGGTGGCAAGCGGTCTGCTTACATCACGCCAGCATCTGACCTATTTTGCGGTCACGGGTATCCTGGCATTACTGGCTGGGCTTTACCTGGTATGGTATACCGAGTTCAGTCCGCTCACCTGGCTGCTCTTAGCTGCTGGTGCGTTCTTTGTCCTGTTCTATACATGGCCTTTGAAATATATCGCAATGGGGGAGGTAGCCGTGTTGTTGGTTTGGGGTCCGCTCATGATCGGAGGCGGGTATTTTGTTCTCACCGGTGCGTGGGATTGGAACGTAACGATCGCAAGTATTCCTTATGTTCTGGGAGTAACCACGGTGATATTTGGAAAGCATATTGACAAACTCAAGGTTGATCTCGAGAAAAGGATATATACCGTGCCTGTCCTGATCGGGGAGAAAGCTGCCCGTTACATCATCCTTGCCATGATGGTCGCTTCCTATTTGATCACTGGATATCTCATCGCGAACCGGTTTTTCTCCCCGATCATGGCTATAGTTCTGTTTGCCATTCCAACATTTATTCAAACCTATCCGGCTTTGCTGAAACCCAAGCCTGATTCACGTCCTAAAGACTTTCCTGAGGGACAGGGTGGTTGGCCGCTATATTTTGCACCTTATGCGTTTCGTAACAACCGTTCTTTCGGATCCTTGTTCATGCTGGGCCTACTCTTAGATGTAGCGCTGTGGCTGATTCCCGCAACCTCGAATTTCTGGCGGTGAAACAAACTATTATCCAACCACATTTAGAGTTGTAAAACCCTCATATAAAAATCGTACCTTTAACCATACCGCCTTGATTTGGTTTGAGATGCGAGATGCGTATTTGCAGCTCGCATCTCGTTTTGACTATAAAAATCTAATCACCGATTGCTTGAACAACCGAATCGGATTCCAATCCAAACCTTAGAATCGACAATCTCGACAACCTGTCAAACAGGACTATAATCTGGCGCAAACCAATTCCGGAGAGGAGATCTTATGCATATCAATTTCCCGATGTGGCGAAAAGCCTCCTGGCAGCTTATTAAAATGGATAGTAAGAAGGAATGGGATGCGTTGGATTTCATTTCCAAATGGCTCATCGCGACCCGTTCCGCTGTCACACTGGTTACGGTTTACTCCTGCATTATCTCGGGGCTTCTTGCATGGCGGGACGGTATCTTTTCATGGATCCCGTTCCTTGTCCTCACCCTGGGATTATTCGTGGCGCACGGTACGAATAATATACTAAATGATTACACGGATTACTCCCGCGGCCTGGATAAGGATAATTATTTCCGCACCCAGTATGGCGTCCATCCTTTGGCGCAGGGATTTTGGACCAAGCCTCAGCAGCTTCGTTGGTTTTTCATCAGCGGCGTACTGGCAACTCTGGCAGGTGTGTACGCATTGCTTAACACAAATTTCAATCCTGTCGTAATCGGTTTGTTTGCATTCGGTGCCGTAACCCTTCTCGCATACACATATCCTTTTAAATATTGGGGATTGGGTGAATTGGCAATATTTCTAATTTGGGGACCGATCCTGATCGGTGGTGTGTATTATGTCCTGGCTCTTATTAATGATGGATCCCTGCAAAATCTATGGCATGTCGTGTTAGCTGGCATTCCCTATGGTCTGGGGGTTGCGAGCATCAATGTTGGAAAGCATATCGATAAACTGGACGACGATAAGGCCAGAGGGGTGGGCACCTTCCCGGTTAGGGTAGGTGAGGCATTTGCCCGGCGGGTTGACCAGGCCGCGATCATCTTGATCTATGTCATCATCACCTATCTGGTATTCGTGCCGCGATACTTTACTCCGGTGATGTTGATCGTCTTCATGGCGATCAAACCGGCGATCAATGCTGTCAAATTACTGAATAAACCCCGACCATCACAAACGCCGCCCGGCTATCCGGCTTGGCCGGTCTGGTTTTCAGGTTCAGCATTTTTCCACAATCGCCAGTTTGGCGGCTGGTTGATTCTTGGATTAATATTAGATACCTTGCTGCATGTCATTCCCTTTACCGCCGAATGGATCAGTCGGTTCTGGCCGCCTGCATAATCAAAAGGATTTGAATTTCTTTTTTCAAAAAAAAACTCGGTGGGAAATTTACAGAGACGGATGAGTAATCACCCGTCTCTTTCTAAAATGAATCTCCCAGTCAGTAATCGGAAATCTGGATTTGTACTAAATTATCGATCCTGGATCTCCAATGTCCTGATCTCCAACCAGGCGGGATCTGGATGATCCAGAACACCAATCCCTAACTTGCCGCCAGGTGTGAATGCTGCATATTGATTATCCATCCAGATTACAACCCCAAGGGGAGGCTTGGGGCTTATCAGTGAAGCCACTACCATATTGTTATTTGCCCTGAACTTCGTTCCTTCAACACCCCACTCTAACTCATAGTTTTGCCATTGGGTGACATCCAGTTCAACAAGCGCGCTGTCCTCCTGGATAATTCTGCTAAGCATCTTTCTAGCTGATTTCCGATGGAATAACAGCAAAAATGGGATCCATGCCAGTCTCCAATCAAATGTCGGACTCCGGAAACACTGAGCGAGATACCCGTTAGCCGGCTTGTTATCCTGGAATGAAAGATGATTATCGGAGGAAGCATAGAAGAACCACGCCGCATTTGGCAGCGCAGGTAGCCTCATGCTGCTGCCTGTAAATCCAAGGTTTAATCCAAACGGGTCATTCCAAAGCCCAAAACCCCAGGTTCCCGGCAAACTGGCGGATGAAACCCTTGCTTCCAAACGGATTGAAGAATACCTATGCGGAAAATTTGCCCGTGAATATTTTGTGTAATCGTCCAACTGGACAAGCAGGTAGGTACGACTTGTTATACCAGGTACCGCTAGCCTGTAACCACCGGGGATCGCAGTTACATTTGCGCCTTTGGTGATATGAGGCTGAAGGGAGTTATTAACCATCTCGGCATATTATAAACAATCAAGCCCACGTGAGAATCGACCCGCAGGATAAAGGTTACGCTATTCTTCCATTGCATAATGACTATGGAGGGATGGCTTTATTCACTGGATCCTGGTTTGTGTTCCAGTTTATAACGAAATTGAGATTTCTGGTTCAGTCGGAACTGAAGCGGGTGATTTATTCACCAGATATACTCCGGCCAGGATTATGCATCCACCGAGGATGGAGAGAATCGTGATGGATTCAGACAGGATGAAGGCTGCCAGGATCGCGGTTACCAAGGGTTCTATGTTGAGAAAAACCCCCAGCTGGGAAGCGGGTAATGCTTGCAGAGCGTCATACCATGCAATATAGGCCAGACCAGAGCCTAATATTCCCAGCATCAGCATAGCCATCCAGCCATTGGTAGTAAGTAGTTTGATTTCGCTTATACCGGGACCAAAACCGAAGATCCATATATTGGTAAAACCCCAGCCCATCAGCATCATAAAGAACATCATTCTTGCGGCCGGCTGGCGTGCAAGCTCACGACGGGAAAGTATCGATACTACAGCCCAATTGATTGCCGAAATAAAGACCAGGAAGTCTCCCAAGGTTCCTTCATTGCCTGACAAAAGATCTGTGATTCTTCCTTTGCTAATAATAAGCAACACCCCGACTGCAGCAAGGCCAATCCCGAAGCTACGCAACCAGCCAAGTTTCTCTTTGAGTACAAGCCAACCGAGAAGAGCGATGAATATAGGCGTACATGCTACGATCCAGGCTGTGGTTGTAGCCTGAGCGGTTATTAACCCGTTGGCTTGCAGCCATTGATGGAAGGTGACACTCAGGAATCCAAGCAGCGCCAGAAAACCCCACTCATTCGGTTTTGGTACTACAAATTGACGTCTGAGCATCACTGCAGCGCCAAGGATCGGTACGCCCATGGCGAACCTTAACCATACGATCGTTGCTGGTGAAACCTCCCTTAATGCGATCTTGGTGGCTATAAAGGTCCCACCCCAGATGACAACCGCAAGGATTGCCTCTAGAATGGGCATGAGTCTGGATTTTGACGTCGGTGACTTCTTGTCTATCGTCGATCTCGATGAGGCGTACCCGATACTCTATCTCGCCCACCCAGTCGAGCAAGTTTATGCATTAGACTTTTGGAGGGTGAAGACACAATACAGGCGATATGTCGTCAGTCTGAACAGCTGAAGCTGATGATTCGTTGAGCGGACACACCGGCGTCGTTGAAAGCTTCAACGCCGTAGGTAATTGTGTCGCCCACGTTCAAAGTGGTCTCATCGGTATACTGGGTCGAGTTTGCGGGAAGTTCGATTATTAACGCTCCAAATCGATAAACGCGATAACCATTCTCGTTATTGGCTGTATCTCCCCAGGAGAGGGTTGTCGTTACGTCCTGAGGTGCGCCATAGGAGCATTGATAGTTGTAAAAAAGACTACTCGGCCTTGCCGGTGCACCGGCATTTTCGCCTGCCGATGAAGTGGCCTGAGGTATCGTCGCTATTTCGCCGGAAAAGGTTCCGAGTTCTGCCAGTACCCAACACGAGCCTGTATTGCCAGGTGGATCCACCAGGTAGTGTGTGCCTTCGATCGAACGAGCTTGGATTGCCACGGTTGTTCCTTCGGGAATGACCGTTATCTTCTCAAAATTTGTCCCCGGACCTGCACGGCAGTTCGTGTTGTCATTCAATTTGAGAGACGCGGATACAGGTTTTGTAAGTATGGATAGTGGCGTCGAGGATGGTGCTTGAGGTACTGCCTCATTCGTACCTGGTGTTGACGCGGTGGGCGAAATCGATGATTCGTCAGGGTTTCCGGGAATTGGTAAATTGCAAGCTCCCAGGATCACGCCTCCCAGCAGTATGACCAGCAGCTGATTTGATTTCATCCTCAATTTTCCCTCTTATCTTTAATCGGTCGGATCGTATTCATCGTCGGAGTTATCCGGGTGTCATTATACGACCCGGCGATGTATTCTTGCGGTAAGTCAGTTATTCTCCATCGCCTTCCATCCAGCTGGACATGTATTCAGGTTTTTCAAGCGCAACGGCTTCTTTGGTGAGGGAGAGGGGATAGAACGTATCCACCATTACCGCGAGTTCCTGGGTTTCCTTCTTACCAATGGAAGCTTCGGTCATACCCGGCTGAGGCCCATGCGGTAAACCATACGGATGCATGCTGATATCGTACTTGTCGATACCCTTGCGCGACATGAAATTTCCTTCCGCATAATAGATTACTTCATCGGAATTGATATTGGAATGATTGTAAGGAGTGGGAATCGCCTCAGGGTGGTAATCGAAGAGTCTGGGTACGAAGGAGCAGACCACAAAATTTCGCCCCTGGAAGGTCTGGTGGGCTGGTGGAGGTTGATGTACCCGTCCGGTGATGGGTTCGAAATCCTCGATGTTGAAAATCCAGGGATACAAATAACCATCCCACCCGACGACGTCGAAGGGATGATGGTCAAGGATATGCCGGGTCAGCCTGTCGCGCACTTTAATGCGCACTTCAAATTCACCCCGCTCCGTATGGGTTTCCAGCTCTTCCGGGAGGCGGACATCCCGTTCCGAATAAGGAGCATGTTCGAGCAGCTGGCCGTACTCGTTCCTGTATCGTCGTGGGGGTTCAATTTGGGATGGATTCTCGATTGTGAAAAACCTGGCTTCCGGGGATTCCAGGATCATTTGCCAGGTCGTTCCGAAAGGGATGACGATGTAATCACCTTTTTTGAATGGCAGGCTGCCAAATTGCGATCGAAATTCGCCTTCACCTTCATGAACCCACCACGTCTCGTAGGACTGGGCGTTCCGGTAGAAATAGTCCATCGATTTGGATGCCCTTGAGATACCAAGAATGACATCCTTGTTCCCCAGGATCGGTTTTCTTGCAGAAACCGGATCTGTGCCAATCGCTGCCTGCTCGGTCTTGAATGCTCTGTGTCGGATCGGTCCAAAGTCCACAAATTCCAGGCTTAACGAGCCGAGATCTTCAGTTTTCACGACGCGCGGCGGCAGGAAATAATGGTACAGGAGGGACTGGATGGAGGAGAATCCCTCCAGGCCCATGACCTCCTCACGATAGAGGTTGCCGTCTGGTTTGCGGAACTGAGTATGCCGTTTGTGGGGAAGTTGACCTAGTTTGTGGTAGAAGGGCATGCTTTCCTCTGCTCACTAAAGATTGTTTGGAAATTCTTCTTATTAAATTCGATGCGGATAAATTCCATAGAGTTCCACCTCACGATGCTTGGATCAGGAAGGATTGGATGAAGGAATCCAGGGTTTCAAGGGAGGGGGTGAACTCGTTCGCTGAACTTGAATCGAGTTTTTGCTTCACTGCTTCAATGTAGCTCGGCAAGGCATCATAATTATCAAACTCGAAGGGAATGCCGTTCACAGGTAATGGCGACGTGGGATTGTCATTGGCAACCAAATACGATGCACTGGTGGGTAGGATCGCGGACACAAAATAACTTCCATCATCGGTTATTCCTTGGAAAAAATAGAACAGGCTGCTGTTATAGATCGGCGTCGCAGCCTGCCCTGGTTGTGTGAGGTAGCGCAAACCGTGTCCATTATGAAATGATATCGACCTGATCTGGGCGGAGATCATACCCTCCGGTAGACCTTCGGGTAAAACGCCTGCCGAGTTCGGGTCATAGGCCTTCAATCCAGTGATCGTCTGCTGATTCAGATCGCTGTACGCGCCATATTCATCTGCCTTGAATACCGTGACTTGCGGTTGAAGGATCGAACCAACCAGCAGATAATTTTCCAATCCATATTTAGTGTGAGCTGGCATTTCTCCAAAGGATGGATTGATATATGGATATTCCACCTCGGTAGTAAGGGTTGTCGTGGCGCTGCTTGCCAGCGACGCTGGGAGAACCGCGTTCAATGGGGGAGTAGTAATGGTGACATCGACGTTGACCTGCGGCGTGGGTTCCGGGGAAGGCTCTGGTGTGAGGGGTGGAATAGTTCCAGTTAGCGTGCAGGCAAGTGTGGCAGCGAACAGCACCACTGTTGGAATTACCGGCAGGCTCTTAGTTTGCATCAGATTTCGTTCCAATGACATTTCTCAGTACCCCGATACATTCGATTTCGAGTTCGACCACATCACCAGGCTGCAGCCAGGGTCCTTGAGCCTTGGTTAATTCTAATAGACATCCTGTCCCGACTGTTCCGGAACCTATCACATCACCGGTTTTAAGTTCAACCCCTTGTGATGCGCGGGCTATCAGGTCGCCGAACGACCAGTACATATCCTTGAAGTTGCCCTTAGAGCGCGTCTCTCCATTAATTCTAGCCATCATCTCAAGATCATAGACTCCATGTTTCAAGGATTTCTTCTCCGAAAATTCATCCGGCGTGACCAGATACGGACCAAACGAGGACGCAAAATCTTTACCTTTCGCGGGTCCGAGTCCCACTGCCATCTCCTGGCGTTGAATATCCCGGGCAGACCAATCATTGAAGATCGTATATCCAAAGATATGGTCAAGCGCCCGCTCCGGTTGAATATCGCGCCCGGGTTTCCCGATCACAACTGCAATTTCTAATTCATAATCAAGTGCATTTGTGTAGGAAGGATAAGGGATTTCGTCATTCGGACCGAAGACATTTCCGGTATGGGAAAAATAAAACACTGGAAACTTGTACCATTCTTCAGGAACCTCGCGGCCGCGATTTTTATTGGCAGTTCTTACGTGTTGTTCAAAGGCATACCCATCTCGCAAACTGGTTGGCTGAAGAGGGGCGTGAAATGTAATTTGTGCAATGGGTATATGCTTCTCACCTGCCATTCTGGCAGCCAGTTCTGCACCGGCACGGACGACCTCCGTTAAATCGGTAAACGGAAGCGGATATACCTTGCCGTTCTTAACTAGAGCAGGCTTCGATCCCGAAATTTTTGTGGAATAAGTGGCGAAGATCATTGTTTTTTTAATGAATGGTGAGTTCAAATCCGTTGATCAAAGATTACCTCTATTCTCCTGCTCCAACTCAATGGATTCAAACAAGGCTTTGAAATTACCCTTGCCAAATCCCCGTGCTCCATGTCTTTGGATCACCTCAATAAACATGGTTGGACGATCCTGGATAGGTCGAGAGA
>MGNL01000080.1:8551-8670 GCA_001796785.1 Chloroflexi bacterium RBG_16_51_16
GCCCCTCTTGCGCAGCTCGGCGATCGTCGTAAGGATGTTTCCTGTTGACATGGCAATATGCTGGACGCCCGGCGTTAAGTAATAATCAAGGTACTCTTCGATCTGGCTCTTTTTCTTCC
>MGNL01000081.1:0-2640 GCA_001796785.1 Chloroflexi bacterium RBG_16_51_16
CAAGCTCGTCCACGGATTTGCGGAAGTTTTAGCAGCTGAAGACTTGGCGATCATCGTTAATACTGGGGATGATTTTGAGCATTTTGGGTTATATATCTGTCCTGATCTGGACACGGTCTGTTATACCCTGGCAGGGCTTGCAAATTCTGATACAGGTTGGGGTCGGGCGGATGAGACATGGACAACGATAACAAAGATTGTCGAGCTCGGAGGTCCAGACTGGTTCAGATTGGGTGATCTGGATTTTGCCACCCATATCGAACGAACACGGCGAATGAGGGCGGGTCAATCTTTAAGCCAGATCGTTAATAGCTTCTGCAAAACATGGAATGTAACACCAACGATCCTCCCCATGAGCGATGATCGCATTCGCACAAAAGTGGAGACGCAGGAATACGGCTGGCTGGATTTCCAGGAATATTTTGTCAAATACAAATGTTCACCAAAAGTGAAAGGATTTAATTTCCAACATATCGAAAATTCGCCTCCTGCACCGGGTGTAATTGAATCAATAGCGAAAGCTGACGCGGTCGTGATCTGCCCTTCCAATCCCTGGGTAAGCATCGATCCAATACTTGGAGTTAGTGGCATCCGGTCAAGCTTGATTGGAAAACTCGTTATTGCGGTATCTCCGATCGTTGCAGGCAAAGCGATTAAAGGTCCGGCGGCAAAAATGTATGCCGAACTTGGATATAAACCTTCCGCCCTCACGGTTGCAGAACATTATAGTGAGCTAATTAGAGGATTTGTATTGGATAACTCTGATGAATCCCTTCGATCAGCTATCGAACAATTAAATCTTCACGTTTTAACCACAAACACATTAATGACCGGTGTTAAGAATCGCATCCAATTGGCTGAAGATGTGCTAAACTTTATCGGTTCGCTTATATGACACTTTGGGCGATCATCCCGGTTAAACCACTTCGCCGAGGCAAATCCCGGCTGGCTGGAACCTTATCCGAGGACGAGCGAACTGAGCTCAATCGGATCCTCCTGGAGCGAACCCTCACCACCCTGGCAGACATGAAGGATGTGGACCAGGTCCTGGTTGTCAGCCGAGATCCGCATGCCCTGACGATTGCACGAAACCATGGAGCCAGGACAGTCAGGGAAGACGGACAACCTCAATTGAATACGGCGCTCAAACGTGCCAGCGTGATTGCCCAGGTTTATGCGACTCGGGGGGTCCTTGTACTGCCTGCCGATCTCCCGCTTATCTCCGCAAGTGATATACATACCCTGATCGAAAAAGGCACCAATCCACCGGTTGTTGTGATCGCACCCGACCGGCACGAGCGCGGGACCAACGCTCTGCTTATGTCGCCGGCGAACTTGATGGAATTTGATTTCGGAGAAAATTCTTTCAAACGCCACTGTGAAAGGGCGATCGAGGTCGGCGCCAGGCTGGAGATTGTCAACCTTCCATCCCTCGGATTGGACCTTGACCTTCCGGAAGATCTGGAAATTGTAAGAAGGCTTGGATCACTTAAATCCGTAGTCACGCCTGAATAAAGATCCCCTAATTTTTACAGGACTTTTAATCAACCTAACCTCCCAAGGAGTCACACATGGCTGACCGAGTTGCACTATATCTACAGGATTCGCATGATTTACGGGATGGCTTGGATTATGTCAGATACGCTGAAGACCATGGATTTGAAGCGGTATGGCAGGCTGAATCGCGATTGGTAAGAGATGCGATTGTTCCCATGGCTGCTTATGCCGCAGTGACGTCTCGGATCAAAATCGGTTCGGGTGTGATCAACAATTGGACCCGCAATATTGGACTGTTGGCAGCCACCTTCCTCACCCTGGATGATCTCGCACCCGGTCGGATTATTTGCGGCATTGGTGCCTGGTGGGATCCGCTCGCGAAAAACGTCGGAATCGAAAGGCGCAAACCGCTCGTCGCCATGCGGGAAACTGTCGATCTCCTGCACAGGCTGCTAAACATGGAACGGGTCACCTTCCATGGCGAATTTCACCATGTTGACGGCATTGAGTTGGATGTGGTTCACGGGCGAAGGGAACCCCGTAAAGTACCCATAATGATCGGTGCTACCGGCGATCAGATGATGGAACTTACCGGTGAAATCGCAGACGGAGCAGTCCTCAATTACTGCGTTCCCCCTGAATACAACGACAACGCCCTTGAACTTTTGATGAAGGGGCTCAAGCGATCAGGGCGAAAACTCGAGGACTTTGATCGTCCGCAGCTTATCGTCTGTTCGGTTGATGAGAACCATGATTCAGCCATAGATACAACCAAGATGCTCTTATGCCAGTACCTTGCCCAACAACCTCACATCGCCAAGGCGTCGGGTGTTTCTCAATCCGTGATAACAGAGATCCAATCCATACTCGGCTGGCCTGCGACCAGGGAACAAATCCAGAAAGCCAAGCATCTCGTGCCCGATGACCTTGTCCACCGGATCACCGCCTCCGGTACTCCAGGTGAAGCACGCACAAAAGTTGAGGAATACAAAAAAAGAGGTTGTACCTGCCCGATCCTCTATCCGGTTGGTGGAAACTTTAAGCTCCTCATCGATACTTTTTCACAGAAATAAGTTTTTTAATTATCACCAGTGAATAGTGCTTTTGCTATTCCGCGAATTTCCGATCATATACTTCCGGATT
>MGNL01000081.1:2667-3016 GCA_001796785.1 Chloroflexi bacterium RBG_16_51_16
CAATAAATTCTGCGCGGCCATTTCGGCCATCCTACTCCGGGTATTCAAGCTGGCGCTGGCAATGTGCGGAGTAACGAGGCAGTTGTCTAAGTTCAACAGCGGATGATCAACTGGAAGAGGTTCTGGATCGGTCACATCCAGGGCGGCCGCGAAGATACGCTTGGCTTTCAATGCGAGCGCAAGTGCATCATGATCGACAACTCCACCTCTCGCGGTGTTCAGCAGGATCGCGTTCGGCTTACACATCTCCAGGGTCCTGGTATTGATCAGTTGCCTGGTGGCATCCGTCAGCGGGACGTGCAGCGAGATGAAGTCCGACCTTCGAAAAATATCTTCCAACTCGACTTGA
>MGNL01000081.1:3068-9711 GCA_001796785.1 Chloroflexi bacterium RBG_16_51_16
CAAAACCACGGGCGCGTTTTGCAACTGCCTGGCCAATCCTGCCAAAACCGATTATCCCAAGCGTGGCTTCTGAAAAGTCAGCGCCGAGCAATAACTGAGGACCCCACGTCTTCCAGTTGCCTTCTCGCACGTAATGAGCCGCCTCAACAACTCGCCGGCCGGCTGCCATCATTAACGCGATCGTAAAATCCGCGGTTGCGTCAGTCAATACTCCAGGTGTATTTCCTACGGGAATACCAAGCCTTGAGGCTGTCGTTATGTCTATGTTATCAACTCCCACCGCCATGTTGCTGATGATCCGTAGATTTGGATCTGATTCAATGATCTCCTTGTCCACCTTATCCGTCAGTAGACAAAGTAATCCCTGGACACCGGATAGACGGATCTTTAACTCGGTTTGTGTCGGTGGTAGTTCGTTATGCCAAACGGTCGCATCACAATTTTTTCGGATGAGTTCCAATCCAGATTTTGGGATCATCCTTGTTACAAAAACCTTGGGCTTTGGCATTGGCAAAGTATACTGCAGGCATGCAGTCTGCCAGATTTCTTACTAACTCCATGCAAAACCCCGGCATTTCCCGGATTTTAAATGCTGCCCTTGAAGGAGTTGATCCTGGTAAGCTCGTCCAAAAATCATTAATTCATCTCGAGATAGCACCAGGGAATTTATTTGCATTAGGTCTGGGTAAGGCTGCTGAACCAATGGTGATGGCGCTTTCAAAAACCAGAAAGTTGAAAGACGCGCTGGTGATCACCAAACATGCCTCGGGCAAACCGCGAGAGAGCCTCAAGATCATCGAGGCTGGTCATCCCATTCCAGATGAGCGAAGTCTGCAGGCTGGAAAAGCCGCACTTGAATTCGCATTAAAAGTCGGCGTTTCGGACACCCTCATTTGCCTTATCTCAGGTGGCGGGTCAGCTTTAGCCTGTGTACCTGTGAACGATCTAAAACTAGCCGAGTTACAAAATCTCACCTCAGATTTGATTCGATCAGGTGCCGCGATTTCTGAGATCAATACCCTCCGGAGATCTCTGGATGAGATCAAAGGAGGCGGGTTGACACGGGCTTGCCCCGGCACAGTGATCAGCCTGATCCTATCGGATGTGCTTGGCAATTCGTTGGAAGCGATCGCCTCAGGTCCAACCGTGGCAAATCCAACCAGTAACAAGGATGCTCTCTCCATCATTAATAAATATTCCATTCCAGCACCTGCTCACATCATAGATTATCTGTCACACGAGCGGCAGGACCAGGGATATGAACGAGTAATTCCAGTCCGAAATTTCATCGTTGGAGATATAAGGACCGCCGCTGAAGCCGCACAGGAGCAAGCGCGCCATGAAGGTTATGCAACTCAAATACTGGACTTGTCCCTGCGGGGTGAAGCCAGATCAGTTGGTGTTGACTTATCTAATAAGCTGAGACAATCCATCCAAAAAACAAACCGGCCATTTTGCTTTATAGCCGGTGGCGAGACAACCGTTACCGTTAAAGGGAATGGAAGAGGCGGCAGGAATCAAGAGCTCGCCCTGGCTGCTGTAACTCCGTCGGCTGACATACCTGGTCTATTTTTCATCACCCTTGCGACAGACGGCGAAGACGGCCCCACCGATGCTGCCGGTGCGGTAGTCACCGGAGATAGCCTGCATCGCGCACACAGGCTCGGAATGGATCCTGAGGATTTTTTAGCCAGGAACGATTCTTATTCTTTCTTTGATGGATTAGGTGATCTTCTCCGAACCGGTCCAACCGGTACCAATGTGAATGACCTTGCATTCGTTTTCGGTCTATAACTTATAATCATTTTCATGACCAGCATCAAACAACCCAATTCTTTGCACTGTTTTATCTGCGGTATGGAAAACCCCGTCGGTTTACATTTGCATATCTACGAAACCGGACCTGGGGAGGTGGAATCCACTTATCTTGCACCCGAACATTTTCAAGGTTATCCCGGTGTCTTACACGGCGGTATTGTAGGTGCCATTATTGATGAACTCTCCGGGCGTACTCACATGGGCAGCGATCCACACAACCCGCGTTTCATGGTTACAGCAAAGATGGAAATAAAATACCGGCGGAACGTACCTATTGGCCGGAAATTGAAGATCAAGGGCAAGGCTGGTAAGACAAAAGGCAGGCTCGCTGAAGCCTGGGCGGGAATTTACGACGCAGAAACCGATGAACTTCTTGCTGAAGGAACAACTATGCTGATCGACTTACCCGCAGGAACGTTCGATCGGTCAATATTAGGCGAGTTGGGCTGGAAAACCTATCCGGATTAATCCCACGCTCACTTGAAGCCAAACCGCTGTTGTAGAAGTGCGTGTAAATGTTACTCCAAATCGTGAAATGAGGAATAGCGGTTACCCACCTCGTAATTTTTGTACGGAAGCTCTCTACGTTCTTGGGTTTAGATAGGACTTCTTTAATCTTATCACCTGGTCATCCATCAATCGAAACTCACCTATCTTTTTTGTTGGATTCCTGGATTGCAAGGTCGATGTAGATCGCCGCAGACCAACCAAAATTGGAAGCTGCCTTGGGTGGGCGTTCTCCGGTCTCCGGATTGTAATATTCGTAGATATCGTTCTTGGCATTGATCATATCCAGCGTCTTTCGACGAAGCGTTCCAGCAAGCTCGGCGTAACCGGACTTTTGTAATCCTTCAATCAAAAGGTAATTCACATTCACCCAAGTGGGACCTCTCCACATCTGATTCGGGTCATATTTCGGATCATCGATCGCCACAGTCGGTACCGGGAAACGCGTCCAAAATTCCTTCTCGTTGGTCAAATGGTCGACAAGTTGTGCACAGATTTTGGATGGAACCTTTCCGGTCAACATTGGAAAAAGGTTGAAAGGTGTGCGGACCTTGATGGTCGAACCATTATGCGTTGCCCAAAAGTATCCGGAACTTGGATCCCATCGCCTTGCGATGATCTCCTGGATCAACTCCCTGGCGCGTTGCCGCCATTGGTTGGCTTCCTTTTCGAGCCCCAAAACGGTCGCGATGTCTGCCAAAGCTTCCTGTTGGAGGCACAAATAGGTATTGAGATCTGGTGATTCCACCGGCAACCCATCATCCCACAGCGGGCTGTCATCCAACCCCGAGGAGAATGGGTGCTGGTATTCACACAGTCCGTTCCTGTCCAGGTCGTTCTGGTTGAACCACCAAAAATTACTGCGCAGGATCGGTTCGTAGATTTCATCTAGGAATTCTCGATCCCCATCCATCTGGAATAACTTCCATGCCGCCCAGCCGATCAAAGGCGGTTTGGTCACATCCGCGTCCACGGGTACGGACAGATGGGTGATGGTGCCCTCGTCATGTACCGCGTCAGGGATCATACCGTCTTGGCGTTGGTGATCCAGGAGGATCCTCAACTGATCCTGCGCGAGTTTGGGTTCGATATATCGGTAAGCTAGCGCATGAAAGAACGCATCCCACTGCCAGACCCCGACGTAGTGGGTAAGAGAAGGCGTCATTGCTTCTCGAGTCGTATAAAACCGGGTTGAGATCAACCCGGCTCTCATAATCCACCAGGCATAATAATATTGCAATTGGTATTGATCAGCTACTTGAGGTGCCCTGGCGAACCAGTCGTTCCACCGGGCAGCGGCGAGATCCAACGTCACATCCGCGTGAGGCAGATAGCGATTGAATCCCAATCGAGGGGTTAGGTTCATAAGAAATACCGAATCCGGTCCAGGATCCATGACCACACGGATTCTCTGTGTCTTTCCTCCATCGAGCGGTTCAATTTCGTTGACCAAGAGCCGGGCATTGGTTGTGTATGCCGCATTTCGGCGTATATCACCGGTCAATCGTAAGATCCCACCTCGGCGGTCGGTTTGACCTTGGTCCATCGAGGAGTTGAAGGTTATCCCACACGGTTGCGATGGCGGGGCGATTAGAATGGTCTCAATATCCGAAAAAGTAATGGCGAACGTTCCCAGGCTCGTGTTGCAGTCAATTCGATGCGGATAGGTGTTGATTTCGAGTTGGAGCGGAGTTCCCTTACCATCCGTAAATTGAAGCTGGTCGATCAGGGGTGGCCGGTGCCTGTAACCGGATAATTGTTTATCGATCTTGAACCAACGTTCAGCCAGGCGGATCAATAAATGATTGTCTGAATGGAAGATTAACAACCGCGAACCCCGTTCACTAAATGGGGTTTGTTTAAGGTCGATGCGATTTTTTAGGAGGGAGAAATATTTCGAAGGTTCGGTCATCATTCGCAAATCAGCCAAGCCAGTATACCTGATAAGGTGATAGTGTCAATTCTCCCAATGGTTCTAATTCAATTTCACGATTTGAAATGATATCTTTGAAATATTTTAAACCGGATGTGATCAATAATTCCTTTATCTTAACTGACTGATACAGCTCCGTGATGTTATGCAGACAGAGCACTATATTTGGCGTCTTCTCCGAATGGCGTAAGATAGCAAAGACGCCCTTACTCAAATATACAACTTGTTGCTCGCCGTAGGGATCAAAAGCCGGGTGGGATGCGCGGGCGGACAACAGTCCTACAAGGCGATTATAGATGCGGGATCGATTCGATCCAGGAGTTTCCAATTCTTTTACGAGATCCTCAACCTTTAGTTTTTGCCGGTTAACTGTTCGGTCTCTGCCTGTCAGCTTTACACCATCCAGCCAACCCTGTGATCCAAACAGGCTGTGGAAATACAGCGCGGGTATCCCTTTCAAGGCAACTAAAATGGCATGGGCACAGACAAATCTTTCGATCTGCAAATCTCGTGAGCCTTCCGACCTCTTATCACCTTCCCCGATGCCCAGGGCATCGAAATAATTGATATTCAACTCATACGGAACTTCGTGACCGGTTTCGTCCGTCTTGTAGGAAACAAGCCCGCCCAGTCTCTTTGTTCGCTGCAGGACTTGCTCAACCTGGTCGGCTGATAGGACGTCTTTTAGCGGGTTTATTCCTATTCCATCATGAGAGGCTAGAAAATTGAGAAACGTGACCTTCCCGATTGGGAGTTCAAGCTGGGTCAGCCACTTATTCAGCGCTTCACATGAGCCACTCTGGAGCGTATACAGAAGCAGGGGCGGAAGTGTGAAGTTATAAACCATATGGCTCATGTTGTACCCATCCCCTAAATAGGAGAGGTTATCTTCGTGAGGCACGTTGGTTTCGGTGATCAGTTGTACGTCAGGCGCCCATTCATCGAACATCCTCCTGATAATTTGTACGATGCGGAAGGTTTGCGGTCTGTGGATGCAATCCGTGCCGATTTCCTTCCATAGATAGGCAACCGCATCCAACCTCATCAGGCTGGCACCTTTTGAAACATAAAACATAATCAGGTCAAGGATGTCGATTAAGACTTTGGGATTTTCAAAATTTAAATCCACCTGGTCGGCGCTGAAGGTCGTCCAAATCCGCCTGTCTCCACTTGGCGTTTTGTACGAAGTCAATAATGGCAAACTTCTCGGCCTCACCACTTTGGCAAGGTCGGGAGTTCCTTCAACAGAGATGTAATAGCGATCGAATTCAGAATTGCCAGCCAGATATTCCTCGAACCATGGGTGGCTTGCCGAGGTGTGGTTGATCACCGCATCGAACATCAATCGGAAGGAATTGCCCAGGTTTTGAATGTCATCCCAATTACCGTAACTCGGGTCGACCGCCCGGTAATCCTTGATCGAAAATCCATCATCGGAGGTCGATGGAAAAAATGGAAGAATATGAATGACACTTATGGATTGTTCTGCATACCGTTTTAGAAAATCAAAAAGTGTTGCTAGAGGTCTTTTTCCTTTCTGCGTGACCTGATCCGGATATGTGATCAGGATGGCATCCTGATGGGAGGGAGACCATCTCTTCCCTCCAACTGGCGCTGATTGAAGACCCCTCAGCCTCGTTAGGAGCTGAGCGTAGGCTTGGTTTCCTTTCTCCTGACCGTATAGCGAATGCAATATAGATTGAATATCAGCCAACAAGGATGCCTCTTCCCCTCAACCCTCGTCTATATTCTGCCCGATACCAGTGTCTCGATTTTGCTTAGTCAACATCCAAACCCGTGAATTCACAGCCTAAGAGATGACACGCTGGGTACAACACATTAGACCATTATTCGCTTTATTCCTTATTTTTTGATACAGTCAATCACACAAGTATAATTGGTTAGCCAGGACCGAATGATTACCCACTATCACAGACCTACATCCGTTGAAGAGTGTTTATCGCTGTTAAACCGGCCCACCCCGCGAACATTACCCTTAGGTGGAGGCACTTTATTATCTCATTATGACGATGAGGACATCGAGGTCGTTGACCTACAGGTCATTGGTTTGGGCTATCTCCGGTCCAAAGGGAATGATCTTGAAATCGGCGCGGCAACAACTTTACAAAGGATGCTGGAAAGCGATCAGATACCGCCAGCGCTGAAGTCAGCCTTGCATCTCGAGGCTCCGTTGAATATTCGTAATGCCGCAACCATCGCTGGAACGATCGTCGCTTGTGATGGCCGGTCAACAACTGCAACAACCCTGCTTGCCCTCGATGGCGTCCTTACTTATTACGAAAAAAAATCAAACAAAGGCGCTCAAAAGAGCAAGGAAATTAATCTGGGTGATTATCTCCCAATTCGTCTACTTGGATTGATCAC
>MGNL01000081.1:9860-11547 GCA_001796785.1 Chloroflexi bacterium RBG_16_51_16
TGGCCATGGACGGTAACGGCATGGAAGGATTGGAAGCTTCAGTCAGGAATGCGCTGCATGACTCGGCAGACGAATGGGCGAGTTCTGAATACCGAATGGATATTGCAGTCACTTTGGCGAAAAGATGTCTCGAGAATCTTTAATTCTTTTACAGATGCACACATAATAAGCTGATCCCAGAATCCTGGACATGATGCAAACCATAACCTTACAGATAAACGACCTTCAACACAAGATCGATTGCCTCGCATCTGAGACCCTGCTCGTCGCACTCCGGCGTCTCGGTTATTACGGCGTCAAATTTGGGGATGAACAAGGTCTCTCCGGTGCGGATACCATATTATTGGATGGCAAGCCAGTAAATGCTGGGTCGATGCTCGCCGCGCAGGCTGATGGTCATCTGATCACGACTATAGAAGGTCTTGGACAACATCCGGATCAGGGGTGGAAACAAACCCCAGGTCTGCATGCGCTTCAAAAGGCATTCGTCGAAAGCGGTGCTATCCAGTGCGGTTATTGCACTCCAGCACAGATCCTGGCAGCAAACGCTTTATTGAATAAAAATCCCAACCCGACGGAATTTGATGTGAGGGAAGCTCTCTCAGGCGTCTTATGCCGCTGTACAGGTTATCTAAAACCTGTTCAGGCTGTATTGACCGCGGCTGCTATGCTGCGTGGGGATCAACCGGTTCAATGGGATTCCATCAATTGGGATTTTGGATCGTGGCAAGCTCCTTTGCCGCCATCACCTGAAACTCCGGAGCTTGGTACAGATCTGGCTGCAAAATTACTTACCCGACCCAAGGTAGTCCTCGCTCCACAGGCGCAAAACTGGCAGGTTGTGGGCAAACCTGAGATCAAGGTAGATGCACTCAAACTAGTTCAAGGCAAACCGGCGTTTACGGCTGATATCGAAAAACGCGGGATGCTGATCGCAGGTGTGCTGCACAGCCCACACGCTCATGCCCGGATTAAATCCATCGACACGGAAAAAGCAAAAAGTCTTCCAGGTGTAGCTGCGGTCCTTACCTGGAAAGACATTCCCAGGGTGGTTTATTCAACAGCCGGCCAATCCGATCCCATCCCGGGTCCATTGGATACTTTCTCGTTGGATAATAAAGTCAGGTTTGTTGGTGATCGGGTTGCCTTTGTCGCCGCTGAAACAGCCGAAATAGCTCGCAAAGCCCTTGCCCTGATTGAGGTTGATTATGAAGCCTTACCCGCCATCATCGATCCAGCGCAGGCGATGCAGCCGGATGTTGTCCGAATCCATGATGAACCGGAATATGTCAATTTTGCCGAGTCGGATGCCTCTCGAAACCTCGCTGCTGAAATCCGCATCGATATCGGTGATGTGAATAAGGGATTTGCAGCAGCAGACCAGGTATTCGAGGCAGAATACATGGTTCCAAAGGTTCAGCAGGTTTCGATTGAACCTCACGTGGTCGTCACTTATTGGGATGAGGACGATAGACTGGTCATCCGCACATCCACGCAGGTGCCTTTCCATGTCCGGCGCATGCTCGCACCAGTCCTCGGTCTGCCTGTAAAACGGATCCGGGTCATCAAACCCCGCATCGGGGGTGGATTTGGCGGCAAGCAGGAAGTCCTGATGGAGGATGTCGCTGCCCATTTGACGATCGCCACCGGCCGGCCAGTGATTTACGAATTTACCCGTGAGGATGAA
>MGNL01000081.1:11600-12684 GCA_001796785.1 Chloroflexi bacterium RBG_16_51_16
GAAAAAGGATGGAACGCTCACAGCCAACGAGATGCGTGTCCTCTCGGACACTGGTGCTTATGGTTGTCATGCGTTGACCGTCACCGGTAACACTGGACATAAGGCGATGGCATTGTACGTAGGGGATGGTGAGTTTCGTAAATCCCCGAATATCCGGTTTTACGCCGATATTGTCTACACGAATACCCCTCCTTCTGGTGCATTCAGAGGTTACGGTGTACCCCAGGGTTATTGGGCGGTTGAACGGCATATGGAAAAGATTGCTCGCGCCCTAAATCTTGATCCGATTGAGTTTCGGTTGAAGAACTGCATCCGACCGGGCGAATATCATCCGTTTTCGACCGCCTGGAATGAAGGCCGTAAACCTCGCCCGGAGATCATCCATACGGTCGGTATCGAACAATGCGTCGCCCAGGGCAAAGCCGCTATCGATTGGGATTCCAAGTATGGGAATAATACCTGGCACCTCGGTGATCCCTCATCCAGGACTGGGCATGCCTCGACCCATCCTCAACCATCAGAAATTCGTAAAGGCATTGGCATTGCCATGGTAATGCAGGGGACTGCCATACCCTATCTGGATATGGGTGCAGCTTCTGTAAAAATGAATGATGATGCCTCCTTTAATTTACTGGTGGGCGCTACCGATCTGGGCACCGGTTCGGATACCGTAATTGCTCAGATGGTTGCTGAAGTATTAGGCGTGCCGTTGGATGACGTAATTACATATTCCTCGGATACCGACTTTACTCCCTTTGATAAAGGCGCTTACGCCTCTTCAACCACATACATCTCAGGAGCGGCGGCTGTCAAAGCCGCCGAAAAAGTCGCGGATCGGATCAAGATCCGGGCTGCAAAAATCCTCGATCTTCCAGACACTCAAGGTATCCGGCTGGCTGATAAAAAAGCCATCGCACCCGATGGACGTGCCATATCCTTGATTGAGATTGCCCTGGACACTCTGCATCGCAGCGAGCAGGAACAGATCATGGGTGTGGCATCCTATGTCTCACCCGTTTCACCTCCGCCTTTTGCGGCGCAGTTCGCAGAGGTGAGCGTGGACATGGAAACCGGTGCGGTTAGG
>MGNL01000081.1:12854-12998 GCA_001796785.1 Chloroflexi bacterium RBG_16_51_16
CTTCCGCGCTAACGAGATGCCAGACCTTACGACTATCTTTGTTGAAACCTTCGAACCGAGTCATCCCTTTGGTGTCAAAGCTGTCGCGGAGATTCCAATGGACGGTGTCGCACCTGCTGTTGGTAACGCCATCCTGGATGCCAT
>MGNL01000081.1:13221-15968 GCA_001796785.1 Chloroflexi bacterium RBG_16_51_16
GGCTGCTTAACAAACGGGATCAAGTTAACGCGATTGCAGCCCGGGCAGGCGCTGTGAATCCTCAAACAGCCTGGGTGCTAAAACGGCTTGAATTAGAATCCCCGCAATTGCTGACAGATGCTTCGCCGCGGTTCGAATCGATCCTACAGCGTTTGGACAGCATCCGGCCTGACGCCCACCTCGGTTCAGCCTGGACGTTAGCGTCCCGGACAGGCGGGCTCGCTCCTGTCGTGAGCGAGGACGGCAAGCCCTTCGGCTTGATCAACGGACTCAGCCTGTTCAGATATTTTTCCGAGACTCTTGGACCACAACCTGGAGATACACCGATCCGTGATTTAATGGCTGCCCCCTGTAAGGCTGCAGCCGATACTTCAGTACCGACCTACTCGGCTGCCAGCCATATCCGGGATTCTCTCAATCGCATCTTGCGGGATGAATATGATGATTTCTGGGTCGTGGATGAGAACGGACGTTACCTGGGGATGGTCAGCCAGAGGAACTGCTTGAACCCGCCCCGGTTGAAAATCATCCTCGTCGATCATAATGAGCCGAAACAGGCACTTGCGGCTCTGGACGAGGCAGATTTGTTGGAGATTCTCGATCATCATCGGTTGGGAAATCCACATACCCATGCCCCTATTAAAATGTCTGTGGATATCGTCGGTTCGACATCAACTCTCGTGTCGGAGCGAACAGCAGAAGCGGGTCTTGCCTTGCCTCCTGCCCTCGCAGGCGCTCTCCTGGCTGGTTTGCTTTCTGATACGCTGATCCTCACCTCGCCTACCACCACCCCTCGTGATCGCCAGGCTGCGGACAGGCTTGCTCGCTGGGCATTCATCGGGGGTTCACCATTGGATGGAGAGAGCTTGGAGGGATATGGAAAAGCAATTCTTAATGCGGGTTTGGGTCTCGCCAACCGCGAACCCGGTCAAATCGTGAGCAATGACGTCAAGCTTTATGAAACCAACGGTTATAAATTGGCCATTTCGCAGGTTGAGGTAACCGATCTACTTCAGCTCCGTGATCATTTGGGAGATTTGCAAAAAGCCCTGAACAGCTTGCGCGACCAAAAAGGTCTCGATTTTGCCATGCTGCTGGTCACGGATGTCGTCGGCGGCTCAAGCCAATTGCTGCTCTCGACTGGTGCGCCGCCCATCCTTGACGAGCTGCCTTACCCCCCTCTGCCGGACGGTACCCGCGACGCAGTTGGGGTTGTCTCTCGTAAAAAACAACTCTTACCTGTAGTCTTGGGATTATTGGAAAGTTGATCTCATATTAGAAATCGATAATGATCATGCATGAACAGCATGCTGATTTCGTGATTTTGGTTCGATAGATGCCAGGGGCTCCGCGCGAGAAGAATAATTATGTAAATCGACGCCAGCGATGGTTTGGAAAAAAACAATCCTGGCGGATTCCCCTCAGCCTCGTGGTTCTTGGGTTCATCGTTTTTGTATTCGCACTGATTCCACCCCCAATCCAATGGGATGAGACGGACTTTCCGCAAATTAATTTTGATCTCACCCAAATTCCCACCAAAACACCGATTCCTCATCCTACGGATATTCATGGCGGACGGATCGTATTCACATGCACACGCGGGGATTTCAATCAGCTGTGCATGATCAATGCGGATGGATCTGGATTAAAGCAGATCACCTCCCACAATACACATGATTATTACCCCGTTTTTACACCTCCGGGAAATGCCATTGTATACGCCTCGCTGGACGGCGGCAGCTTCGATTTGTTCATGATGATTCTTAAGGACGGAAAAGTTTTCCGGTTGACCGAAAGCATCGGCAATGCATTTTCACCATCTTTGTCGCCCGACGGTCAAAGGATTGTATTTCTGAATAAACCAGAAAAATTACCGATTTCACTTTGGATCGTGGAAAGCACCGGGAGTAATCCCCACCAGATATATTCCGGCCGTAAGGATATTGTTGCTGCAGACTGGTCGCCTCTCGGAGACAAAATCGCATTTGCGATGGCAGCCGACAACGATTATTCGTACCAGATTTTCATCCTTGAAGCCGATCAACCCAACGAGACTCCCCGCCGGATCAGTCTGCCGATGAACGATGTCGGCGGCAGCCTGGATTGGTCACCAGATTCTAGGCTTTTATTGTTCTATGCCGGCCCGGTGAATGGGCGAAACGTCTATCAACTCGAAGTGGAATCAGGCACCATCACGCAATTAACTTTCGGCGGGAATAATGCCGCAGCATCCTATTCACCGGATGGACAGTATATTGTTTATAACTCCCTGCGGAATAACAACCAGGCTGATCTGTATATCATGCGCAGTGACGGTCACAGCACGCGTCAATTGACCAGCCAGCCTGAGCCGGATTGGCAACCAGATTGGGCTCCCTGATTTCGATGGCTAAACTTTTCGGATAAAATCTACAAGTATGAACTCGATATATCAAGCACTGGCTGAGATTGAGAAAAAGTCCGAAGCTGCAGCGTTGTGCACCGTTATCCTAAGCCAGGGATCAACTCCCAGGCATACGGGCAGCAAAATGCTGGTCTACCAGGATGGCCGCTTTATTGGATCGGTTGGAGGCGGCGATCTGGAGCACCGCGTCTTGGATGAAGCCAGGTTGGCAATCGGAGATGGTCAACCGCGGCGATTGACCTATAACATGGCTGATCCAAGCCGTGGAGATCCGGGAGTCTGCGGTGGTACCGTGGAGGTTTTTGTGGAACCCATCTTACCCTCTGCCATGGTTGTCGTTGTT
>MGNL01000082.1 GCA_001796785.1 Chloroflexi bacterium RBG_16_51_16
TACAATGGACCTGGAACGCGAGAAGGGTGTGACGATCAAAGCCTCTGCGGTGCGCATGTTTTACACGACACCGGATGGAGATCAATACGAGATCAACCTGATCGACACGCCCGGTCATGTCGACTTTGGTTACGAGGTCAGCCGCGCCCTCAAAGCCTGCGAGGGGGCGGTGCTCGTTGTGGACGCAACCCAGGGGATCGAGGCTCAGACGCTGGCGAATCTATACCAGGCACTGGAAGCCGACCTGGTCGTCATCCCGGTCATCAACAAGATCGATCTGCCCTCGGCGCGCCCGGACGAGGTGGCAGAAGACCTGGGTAGTCTGCTGGGCGTGCCATCCGAATCGGTGATCCGCATCTCGGCCAAAGAGGGGAAGAACGTGCCCGCGGTCCTCGAGGCTATCGTGGAAAAAGTCCCACCACCGAAAGATGCGGATGAGGGGAAGTTGACCGCCCTGATCTTCGATTCGCATTATGACGCGTACAAGGGAGTGATCGCATACATCCGGGTCATGGAAGGATCGATCCGGTCTCACGATACGCTGCGGCTGATGGCCACCCGGACCGATCTCAAACCAATTGAGATTGGCATCTTCGCGCCCGGTATGCAAGCCGTGGAACACCTTGGATCGGGAGAGGTCGGTTACATCGCAACCGGACTCAAGACCGTACATGACTGCCGGGTGGGAGATACGATCACCCATACCACAAAGCCAGCCGACCATCCACTGCCCGGTTACCGGCATCCCAAAGCGATGGTGTTCGCGGGCATCTACCCGGTCGAGGCGGACGATTATTCGGACCTGCGGGAGGGGCTCGACAAACTTCAGCTCAACGATGCCTCCCTCATTTTCGAACCGGAAACATCCCAGGCATTGGGTTTTGGTTTTCGGGCCGGCTTCCTGGGGCTTTTCCACATGGAGATCGTCCAGGAACGCATCGAGCGGGAATACCTGCTGGATGTGCTGTTCACGGCACCTTCTGTGGAGTACGAGGTGAAACAGAACGATGATTCCATCGTGCTGGTGGATTCGCCCGCCGAACTACCGGACGAGGGCCAAATCCTGGAGATCCGCGAGCCCTGGATGACGATCGAGATCATCACACCCACGGAGTTTTATGGTCCGATCATGGACCTGGTCACCAAGCGGCGCGGGATCTTTAAACAACAGGAGTATCCCGCACCGCACCGCGTCCAGTTGGATTTCGAAATCCCGCTTTCCGAGATTATCGTTGATTTCTTCGATGACTTGAAATCACGCACCAAAGGTTATGCCTCACTGGATTACCAATTCCTCGAATACCGCACAGATGAACTGCAGAAGCTGGAGATCCTGGTGAACGGCGAACCGGTGGATGCATTGGCGGCGATCGTGCATAAAAAGGATGCCTACGCAAAAGGCCAGCGCCTGATCACCAAATTGAAATCCTTGATCCCGCGCCAGTTATATGACGTGGCCGTCCAGGCTGCGGCGGGCGGACGGGTGATCTCACGCGCCAATGTCAAAGCCACGCGGAAGGATGTGCTGGCGAAATGTTATGGCGGCGACATCACCCGCAAGAAAAAGCTACTCGAGAAACAGAAGCGAGGCAAGAAACGCCTGAAGATGGTCGGGAATGTTGAGATCCCGCAGGAAGCATTCATGGCGGTGTTGAAATTGGAAGAGGAATGATCATGCGAGTAGAATTTAACAAAAACGGGGACGTCTTCTAACGCTTGGTCCGCTTCCCCAGATGAAAATATGTCCAAATTCCTGAAAAACTCGAAGCGCTGGCTCCCCGGCGCGTTGATCAGCCTGCTGCTGGTGGCCGCGATCCTTTATTTCGTTGACCTGCCCGACATGCTGGCGGCCATCCGTTCGGCAAATTACTTGGTCCTAGCCATAGCCATGACCACCTCTTTCCTTTGGATGGCTGTCCGGGCTGTAGTCTGGCGTACTCTACTGCGCAACCGCGCCTCCTACACCACCGTGTTCTTTACGGTCGGTGAAGGTTATCTATTGAATAACTTTCTTCCCTTCCGGCTGGGTGAGCTCGGCCGGGCTTTTCTGCTCAGCCGAAAGAGCGATATGCAATTCGGAGAGATCCTGCCCACCATCGTCATCGAACGGATAGTGGACCTCGCTTTTTCTGCAGCCATCCTCATGGCATCCCTCCCTTTCGTTGTCGGAGCACAAGGTGCAGACCGGATCGGGATCATAGTCGGTGCCGTAGTGCTTGTGGGTCTGGTGATGCTTTTCGTGCTGGCCCGTTATAACCAGTGGGCGGTGAACATTTTCAACGGGTTAAGTGCACGCTGGCCGGCCTTGCAGCGCTTTGGTGGGACATTCCTCGAGTCATTCTTCGCCGGACTCGGCGTCCTCAAGGACGCATGGCTCTTCGCCAGGTTCCTATTTTGGATGGCGCTCAACTGGATGATTGCCATCGTCGCATATTACCTGATCATTCTGGCATTCTTCCCGGAAGCTCAACCGGTCTGGGGAATGTTTGGACTGGGCGCGGCCGCGTTCGGCGGGGCGATCCCCTCGCTGCCCGGAGCGGTAGGCACGTTTGAGGGCGCCTTCGGCGGCGCGCTAACACTGTTGACCGGCGATCAATCCACCTCCCTGGCGGTGGCGTTGACCGGCCGATTATATAATTATCTCAACAGTGGAGTCATTGGCGGGATAGGATTGATCCGGGAAGGGCAGACGCTTTCGGGGATCTATGAACAGTTGAAAAACTTTAGAGCGAAAGGTGAATGACCGATGCTGCCTCTTTATGATTCGCTGCGCACCCATCGCATACCGCTGATCAACTGGGCCCTGATCGCTCTCAACGGACTGGTCTTCTTTTATGAATTGGGCTTAACCGAGTCCGGTCTGAACGGGTTTATCGAAACCTGGGGGTTGGTGCCAATCCATTTGACTGCGAACGCGGGCAATCTCGAGGCGTGGCTGAATGTGTTCACCGCCATGTTCATCCACGGGGGCTGGGTGCACATACTCAGTAACATGTGGGTGCTGTTTATTTTCGGGGATAACGTGGAAAACCGGATGGGCGGAACGAATTATCTTTTTTTCTATCTACTTAGCGGCGTGGCTGCAGCTTTACTGCAGGCATTCCTGCTACCCACAAGCAGCATCCCCATGGTGGGAGCCAGCGGCGCGATCGCCGGTGTGCTGGGCGCCTACATGCTGCTGTTCCCTCAAGCGCGGGTGGTCAGTCTTGTTCCCATCTTTTTCATATTTACGACGATCGAGCTTCCGGCGGTCATCTTCCTGCTCTTATGGTTCGGGATTCAATTGTTGTCCGGATTTTTGACCATGGGCGGCGCCGTCGGATCGGGGATAGCCTGGTGGGCGCACATCGGCGGCTTCCTGTTCGGCATCCTGACGGTATTCTTCTTCACACAACGCCGGACAATCCGCACCTGGTAATCCATGACCCGGCATTATTTCATCACCGGGGGCGCGGGATTTATCGGAGCCAATTATGTCCACCGTTTGCTCAAGCGCGGCGAGCAGGTGACCCTTTACGACAACCTCAGCCGTGCCGGCGGACGCCTGAACCTGACCTGGCTGGAGGATACCTTCGGGAAGGATTCATTTCAGATGATCGTGGGGGATGTGAGAGATGCAGCCCTGCTGGCCGAATCCTGCCGAGAGTCGGAAGTCATCGTACACCTCGCCGGGCAGGTCGCAGTGACGACCTCTGTAACTGAACCGAGAGCGGATTTTGAAGCGAACGCTCTCGGAACATTCAATGCCCTGGAAGCCGCCCGGCTATCGAAGCGCTCACCGATCTTCATCTTTGCTTCAACCAACAAAGTTTACGGCGCCATGGATGATCTCGCATTGGTGGAGGAGCTTACGCGCTGGCGCTACGCAGATCTGCCCTTCGGGTGTCCCGAGACACAGCCTCTTGATTTTCATTCACCCTATGGCGCCAGCAAGGGTAGCGGCGACCAGTACACCCGCGACTATGCCCGCATTTACGGACTGCGCACAGTGGTATTTCGACAGAGTTGCATTTACGGGCCGCGCCAATTCGGGATGGAGGACCAGGGCTGGCTGGCATGGTTGACGATCGCTGCTGTAACCGGTCACCCGATCACGATCTACGGGGATGGCAAGCAAGTGCGCGACATCCTCCACATCGATGACCTGCTGGACGCCTATGATGCTGCGGTTGAGAAAATCGAGACAGCCAGGGGAAAGATCTACAACATGGGTGGCGGTCCGGATAACATTACTTCCGTCTGGGCGGAATTTGGACCCAGGCTGGAGAAACTGCTGGGTAGGAGTATCAAGGTTCAATACGCCGAGGCGCGTCCCGGAGATCAGCTCGTATTTTATGCGGATATCCGCAAGGCAAAGCGGGAATTGAATTGGTCCCCGGGTATCAACCTCGATAAGGGAATCGAGCGGTTATATCGGTGGGTGGACGAAAATAAAAATTATTTCCAGGGAAAATAAAACTCGCATTCCCAACCCAAAGTTTTCAACGGAATGATCACCAGTCATATTTGACCAGCCTGGATGTTCCAGTCTGGATATATTTTGCCATAGGGAGGTATCGACTTTATCGGTTTGCGACTCACAGGCGGGGGATTTATGATTTGGCAGAAATTTACCGCCATGGAAGGCGGACAGAACGTCCTGTGAAAATTTATCGGCAATCGCTCACATCATTGATCAGGGAACCGCGCTATGCCGCCAACACATCGCAACACAGAGCCATCGTTCGATAAACCCTCTGCTGTGAGGAATTTGGATTTTGAATTTAGCTTCGCATTCCAGCCGATCGTGAATGCCCGCACACAGGCCGTAGTATCCTTCGAAGCGCTGGTGCGCGGTCCGGGCGGCGAACCATCGTCGGAGGTTTTTTCTAAGGTTCATAGGGGCGAGCTTCATCAATTCGACCAGGCTTGCCAATCGAAAGCCATCCGGATGGCGAGCCGCCTCAACCTCCAGACCCAGCTCAATATCAACCTGTTACCCAAATCCATTTTCCAAAACGGGCAAAACATCCGGGACACGCTCCAGGTTTCCCTGGAGTCCGGCTTCCCGGTGGAGAACATCGTTTTCGAGGTCAGCGAAACCAGCAAGCTGCAGGATTACAGGCGGATGGTCGCCATTTTTAAAACCAACCGGGAATTTGGATTCAAGACCGCTATCGACGATTTCGGCATGGGTTATTCCGGCCTGCTGCTTCTGGTGGAATACCAGCCGAACTTCATCAAGCTGGACCGGGCCCTGATCGCGGATATCCACCAGGATAACGTCCGGCAGACCATCGTGCAGGCGATGGGAAACATCTGCAGGCAGCTGGATATTGACATGATGGCTGAAGGTGTCGAAAAAGCAGAGGAGTACCGTTGGCTGCATGCAGCCGGTGTCAATTTATTCCAGGGATACTATTTTGCCGAGCCAACCTTCGAGGCCCTGGCAGATGTCCCGGCAAGAGTTTTTATCATGTGAGCCGCTAACAAAAATCGATACTTGAAAAGAACCACCTCTCATCGGTGGTTCTTTTTGCATAGTGAACTGGACGAATTAAAGAAAATTCAACTTGGAAATTTCTGTTCGGGCAAGCTTTGTGCGCTGGTTTCCCGCCTGGTCGCGTCCTAAGGGTATAATCCGTGCGCCTCATGAAAATCCTGACCGTGTTGACGTACTACCGGCCGCACACGTCTGGCTTGACGATCTACGCCGAGCGACTGGCCCGC
>MGNL01000083.1:0-169 GCA_001796785.1 Chloroflexi bacterium RBG_16_51_16
GTTGAAACCGTGAAGGGTTTTCCCAGGATCCATATTCCATTCCTGAGTGACGTCCCCGGGCTTGGAGAAATCTTTTTCAGCCAAAACCTGCTGGTGTATGGGGCTTACCTGCTGATACCTCTGGCATGGTTCGTTTTGAACAAGACGACCCTGGGCTTGAAGATCCGTT
>MGNL01000083.1:223-4160 GCA_001796785.1 Chloroflexi bacterium RBG_16_51_16
TCCGATATTTCACCATCATCCTGGGAGGCACCCTGTCTGGATTGGCCGGGGCTTCCCTGTCCATCGCGTTATTAAATGTGTTCCAACAGAATATGACCAGCGGGTTGGGTTTCATCGCGGTTGCCCTGGTCTATTTTGGAGGCTGGCGACCATGGGGCGTACTGGGCGGTGCATTGATCTTCAGTATGGTCAATTCGCTGCAATTATGGATCCAGGTATTGGGAATTCCACTACCCTCCGATATTGCCGTGATGATGCCCTATGTTTTGACAATCCTCGTTCTTATTGTCAGCGTTTCAAGGGTACGCGCTCCTTCAGCTTTGACAAGACCTTTTGAACGGGAATGATATTCCATAAGGAGGTGTGCTGAAAATCCTGGATTAGATAGGTGAAACCCAAGATCTACCATTTCGATCATATTGTCAAGGAGAAGAAAATGAAAAAGCTCGTTTGGTTAACAACTTTAATCCTAACTTTCGTAATGGTGCTCGGTGCGTGCGCTCCGCAACCTGTTGCAACCGAAGCGCCAGCCCCGACCGCAGCGCCTGCCGCCACGGAAGCACCACCTCCGGCGGAACCGTTCCGTGTCGCTGTAGTCATGCCGAGCGCGATCAATGACCTTGCATTCAGCCAGAGCATGTATGATGCCCTGATCCGCGTTCAGGAGGACATGGGCGGCCCGGATGCCTTTGAATTGGTCTATTCTGAAAACATGTTCGTTGTGGATGATGCCGCAGCGGCGATTCGTGATTACGCCTCGCAGGGTTACGACCTGGTGATCGGCCATGGATCCCAGTATGGTTCATCCCTGCAGGAAATTGCGCCGGACTTCCCGGAAACAAGCTTCGCCTGGGGTACTACAGTGGATACCTTTGGTCTGCCCAATGTTTTCGCTTATGAGGCAGCCTCCCAGGAAGGCGGGTATGTCAACGGTGTGCTGGCAGCGACGCTGACCACCAGCAAGGTGATCGGCGTAGTCGGTCCCATAGAAACCGGGGATGCCAAATTATATGTGGACGGTTTTAAGGCCGGTGTAACTGCAACGAATCCGGATGTACAGGTGAACGTGAACTACATCGGATCCTTCTCGGATACGGCACTGGCTTCCGAAGCCGCCAATACCCATATCGCCGCGGGCGCGGATATCATGACCGGCACCGCCCAGATGGTTGTCGGTGCAATCGGTAAAGCAGAGGAGAATGATGTCCTCTGGTTTGGCACGCAATCCAATCAGACATCCCTGGCGCCGAGCATTGTGGTGGCCAGCCAGGTGTATCACTGGGAAGTGGTGCTTACGGAAATGATCGGTTTGATCCAATCCGGTACGCTGGGCGGACAATCCTTCAAGATCGGCCTCGCCAATGGCGGAGAGCTGATCGAATATAACTTGGATTACAGCCTGCCCGCTGACGCCAAGACCCTGGCCGATGACACCGTGAAAGGGATCATAGATGGCAGCGTTACGATAACCCTGCCGTAATCCCATAGAGATAAGGCTTCGGAAGTCCATCGGGACTTCCGAAGCTTACGGCGGTATATCCCTTGGTGGAATCATCGTGAAAAATACCCTTCCTTCGGGAAGAATCCGAATTGAAAAAATGGAAATGCGGGGTATATCCAAACGCTTCCCAGGTGTACTTGCCAATGATCGCGTTGATTTCGACGTCCGATCTGGCGAAGTACACGCCTTGCTGGGGGAAAATGGAGCCGGGAAAAGCACGTTAATGAAAGTGCTTTATGGTTTGTACAATCCGGATGAGGGTGAGATCTTTCTGGAAGGCAAACGGATACAAATTGCATCCCCCACCAAGGCGATCGAGCTCGGCATAGGGATGATCCACCAGCATTTTATGCTGGTGCCATCCCTGACCGTTGCGGAGAATGTTGCGTTAGGGCTGCCTTCATCCCGGGGTCTGATCACAGACCTGGACCGTGTATCGAAAAGAATCCTGGAGCTGGCCGAGATCTACGGATTGAGAATTGACCCGGAAGCTTTTGTCTGGCAACTTTCGGTTGGTCAGCAACAGCGGGTCGAGATCATCAAAGCCCTTTATCGAGGAGCTTCTCTGCTGATCCTGGATGAGCCAACCGCTGTGCTAACGCCTCAGGAGGTAGATGAATTATTCGTTATCATGCGGCAAATGGTGAAGGATGGCCACGCGCTGATCTTTATTTCTCACAAATTGCATGAAGTTGTGGAAATCAGTCAGCGGGTAACGGTATTGCGGGATGGCCGGAAAATTGGCACACGCCCAACAGCAGAGACGACCAGACAGGATCTGGCCAATTGGATGGTGGGCCGTGAAGTCGGATTTGTTCCGGACCGGGGTCTATCCACCATCGGTGAAGGCCGCCTGCGGCTTGAGAATGTTTCAAGCGGCAGCGATCGCGGCACACCGGGCTTGCGCGAAGTAAACCTTGAGGTCTGTTCCAGGGAAATCCTCGGTGTGGCGGGTGTGTCAGGAAACGGACAGCGCGAGCTAGCTGAAGTCTGCACCGGATTAAGGAAGATCACAGGCGGAAGGATCCTCCTTGAAGGAGGCGAGGTCTCCGGACTCACTCCCGGCGAACTCATCGATCGAATGTTGTCTTACATCCCAGAAGAACGGATGCGGGATGGGATGATCAAAGAATTTACCATCTCGGAAAACATGATCCTGAGGGAGCACCATAAGAAGCCTTTTTCTAGCGCCGGTTTCTTGAATTTGGGTAATATCTCGAGGTATACAGACAAGCTGGTTCACGAGTACCAGGTGAAAACACCTTCGCTAGAGACTCCAGCCAAGAGCCTCTCGGGAGGAAATATCCAGAAGGTAATTTTGGCGCGTGAATTATCCCGCAAGCCGAGAGTAATCATCGCAGCCCAACCCACCCGCGGTCTTGATATTGGAGCGACCGAATATGTGCGTGCTAGACTGATTGAAGAGCGCCGAAACGGAACGGCAATCCTATTAATCTCCGAAGACCTGGATGAAATCCTGACCCTGTCGGATCGTATTGCCGTGATGTTCGAAGGACGAATAATGGACATTTTGCCGCGCGCTCTGGCTGTTCCTGAGAAGCTGGGCTTACTCATGGCTGGTGTCCAGCCCTAAAATAAAGCAGTACAATATAGTTCCATTGGTTCGGTGGTCGTGGAATCCGGTACATTGCGGATAATCACGGCGTCGGGTGCAGGTCCCGCCCTGCGGGACAGGCCCTTCGAAAAGTACCGCCGTCCTTTCAAAAAGGTCGAACCACCCATGAACCTCTGGCAGCAATATCTCCGTCCTCAGACGATTCCCGATGCAATCCAGGCATTAATAACCGCACCCGGACCGGCGAGACCGATCGCGGGCGGGACTGATCTGTTGCTGGATTTGCAGCAGGGCCGACAATCCGCGGTCCATACCCTCGTAGATTTAACCAATATCCCCGAACTAAGTTTGATCGAAGAAAGGCGGGATGAATTATTCATCGGTGCCGCCGCGCCGCTGCACAAAATCGTGAGCCATCCGCTGGTCCGCCTGCATGCACTGGCTCTGGTGGAGGCGAGCGACCTGGTGGGTGGACCGCAAGTACGCAATGTTGCCACACTGGGAGGAAATGTAGCTCACGCATTACCCGCAGCGGATGGGACCATCGCATTGCAAGCATTGGGCGCGAAGCTGGACATCGCCGGAAAAGCCGGTTTGCGCAGGATGAACTTCGAGAATTTTTTTCTCGGTCCGGGAAAATCAGCTCTTAAACCGGGAGAGGAGATCCTGGTCGGATTTGGTATTCCTCTTAATCACAGAGATGGAAAGGAAGCATCCTGCTTCAAGCGTATCATGCGACCCCAGGGGGTTGCGCTGCCGATCATCAACGTGGCTATATGGTTGATAAGGCAGGAAGAAATGATTGAAGACATTCGAATCGCCGTGGGACCTGGTGGGCCGACTCCATGGAGGGCGAAAGA
>MGNL01000083.1:4363-5422 GCA_001796785.1 Chloroflexi bacterium RBG_16_51_16
CGCACTGCCATGTTGATTCCCGGGCAGAGCGAACAAGAATTTTGGCGTCAAGTGCCTGAAGATCTGATTTATTCGAGGTAATAATAGATGGAAGACCACATCACCCTTACTGTCAATGGAGTCAATCACAAGCTGTTAGCCGAACCCGGCGAGACGCTTGCGAATTTGTTGCGTAACCGACTGCGGCTAACGGGGACGAAGATCGCCTGCGAGGAATCCGAGTGCGGAGCGTGCACGGTGCTGGTAGACGGTGAGCCTATTCTCTCCTGTATGTATCCAGCGGAACGGGCGGATGGTAAAACAATCTTGACAATCGAAGGGGTGGCTGGGGAATTAAACCCGAAAAGTACTAAGGACACGAAGAGGGAAAAAGAAGCGTTGCATCCACTGCAGGAAGCTTCATACTGCACGGTGCGGTGCAATGCGGGTACTGCATACCCGGGCAGATCATGACTTCCTACGCCCTCCTGCAAAAAAATCCCAACCCATCTCAAAAAGAGATCCGAGAGGCACTCAAGGACACATTGTGCCGCTGCGGAGGTTATCCAGCCATCGAAAATTCGGTCACGGCTGCAGCAGAATCGATCAAGACAGGCGCACCGGTTAACGGACCGAGGATTACAGAATCGATCCACGACCATATGCTCGTCGGCCACACATTAAGCCGTCCGGATGGTCGTGCGAAAGTGACCGGCGAGGCGATTTACACAGACGACCTGAGCTTTGAAGGTATGTTGTACGGCAAGGTGAAGCGAGCCGGCGTACCGCATGCGATCCTGAAAAAGCTCGAACTCACGAAAGCAAAGGCGCTGGCAGGTGTGCATGCGATTCTGACCACCGCGGACATACCCGGTGAGCCCAACCATGGGCTGGTGGTGTATGACTGGCCTGTAATGGTCGGCGAAGGGGAGCGCGTCCGCTACGTTGGCGATGCGCTGGCGATCGTTGCGGCTGAGACGCAGGAGATCGCAGAACAGGCCGCTGGCCTGATCGAAGCGGAGTTTGAACACCAGCCTGTCATCAGCGACCCCGTGCAGGCGCGTCGGGAAGATGCACCTC
>MGNL01000084.1:0-9413 GCA_001796785.1 Chloroflexi bacterium RBG_16_51_16
GCCGGTTGCGCCGAAGAGGTGGGTACTCCCGGAGGCGCCTCCGGAGAAAAATGGCAATCCAGCGATGCCCTCGATCAGATAAAGGCTCAGGGCAGCTCCACCTCTTCTCGCTCCCATGAGTGCACCGACCAATAAGACGGCGAAGGTCTGGCCGGTGATAGGCACAGGCATTAGAGGGATTTCGATTTGAGCGAACAGCGCAACGAGCAAGCTCCCTGAAACGATCAGGAGCAGGTCTTGTACCCATTCTGGGATTCGGGTCAGGTAACGGTTGGACAGGGTCACGGATAAGGTCGTCATTTTTTCCTTTCAAATATCTGTAACGATAAATCTGCCAGTGTCGGTTGACTGATCTCCTGGAGCTCAACACACCTTTGGTGCGAGGGTTTGTTTATTTTATTGAGCCGATTCAAATCGATGGGTGTGCCGATGAGTTTGGTTTTATTGGGCATACCTTCTCCTTGAATTTGGATTTAATTACATGACCTCGGGTGCCTGGATATCGAGCAGCCGCAGAGCTGAGGCGATAACCTGTTTTGCGGCCGCGACCAGGCGCAGCCTGGAAAGGCGGATGTTCTGGTCTGTGTTTTGCAGAACCGGTGCCGCATGGTAAAAAGAATGGAACGCATCTGCAAGCTGATACGCGTATGTGGCCATGACGAGCGGTCGGTATTCGCCGGCGGCTTGTTCCACCGTCGAAGGAAATCTCGATAAGAGATTGATGAGTTGGACCTCATGCTGTTCCATCTCATAATTAAACGAGGCTGACATTTTTACCAATTTCTTTGGATCAAGGGCTGATTTGCGCAAGATGCTGTTCGCACGCACATGCGCGTTCTGGATATAAGGTCCGGTGTGCCCTTCGAAGCTCAGGGCTTCGTCCATATCGAAAACTATATCTCTGTTGTTATCGACGGACAGCATCGAATATGCAAGGGCACCCAGGCCGATCTGCTCTGCGATCCGCCTGCGTTCTTCCTCGGAAAGCTCGGGGCTTTTAGCGGACTCGACGGCCAGGACGCGGCGGACCGCTTCACCGAGCACATCCATGAACAAGACTACTCTCCCCTTTCTGGCTGACATGGTTCCTTCCGGCAGGGTCACAAAACCATAACTCAGATGATGACATTTCCTGGCCTGTTCAAATCCCCATAGTTCGAGGATCTTGAACGCCTGCTGGAGATGTAAATTCTGCCGGTAGTCCACCACATAGATCGATCGGTCAACATGGTATTTCTCAAACTTGACCTTAGCCAGTGCCAGATCTTTGGTTAAGTAGAGTGTGGTTCCGTCGGAACGCAGAAGGATGTTGCTGCGGTATTTTTCCTTCTCGAGACCAAGTTTCTCGTCGATATCGATGATCACGGCACCACCTTTGGGTCGTTCATCGTCGGCTATCCCCTTCGCGATCAATTCTTCAACGATTGCTTTCGAGGGTTCGTCCACTTCGCTCTCAAAAAACCAGACATCCATCCTGATATCCAGGATCCGCAGAATGTCCTGAAGTTCGGCAAGGCTCCATTCCCTTGTCTTCAACCAAAGATCACGAACATACGGATCTCCTGCATCCCACTTCCGATACAATTCACGGCGTTCGGCATCAAAAGCCTCCCGCCTGGCTTTTTGGGATGGTGCTTCACCTTCAAGAGGTTCGAGCAGGGCTGTGGCTTCTGCATAGATCTTTAATAACCACTGTCCGCGTTCGTGGATCCCTTGGGGCTCTTGATCCTTATAAAATTTATCGTACGCCCAAAGGATTGTTATAACGCCTAAACCGATGTCCCCGGGGTAGGTTGCCCTGATCGTTTCAAAGCCGGCAAACTCGACCAGCCTTGATAGTGACTCTCCCAAAAGCGCATTCCGAGCATGGCCAATGTGAAAGGAATGATGCGTATTGGGTTGTGCATATTCGACCATGACTCGCTCAGACCTGGAACGACCCCGTCCAAACTCCGTACCCGCAGTAAGGATCTCATCCACTACCCTCCGGGCAAATTCGGATGAGTCAAAATAAAGGTTCAAATAACCCTTGACTGCCTCAATTTTGCGGATCCCATCCAGTTTACCAAGATGATCGCGAACCTGATCGGCAATTTCTTGGGCTCTTTGCGGTACGGGCATCCCATGTTCTTTTCCGGATTTCGCTTCATCCGCTGCTGTCTGGAAAAAGGAGGTTGAGATTCCCCACTCGCCGGTGAAAGGGATCACGCTCCACTTGAGTGAGTTGAAGGGTATGCCCCTTGATTCGCAAAATTTGAGGATGCGCGCTTCAACGTTTTGTTGCTCTTTGGTGAACATTCGGATTTTTGTTTTGATCCTGCAGGGTTGTTACCTGGATTTATTTCGTCGCCTGGTTGACTGCATAAATCATTCGAACCATAAATGTCAAATAATAAACCCAATGATTATATCAGCCCGTCTTTCCTATTGATGATCCGGAAAAAAATAACGGGAGCGTTTTTGCGCTCCCGTTATATGCATTTGATACGATTATTTCTTTACTGCTTTTTTAGCAGCAGGCTTCTTTGCCGCTTGTTTTTTAACTGGAGCACCTTTCTTGGCTGCGCCTTTTTTCTTCGAGGCGGCGCCGGTTTCGATTTCACCCTCGGTCATCTCAACCGCGGTCGATTGAGGTTCCATGACAACCGGGATCGGTTGTGCATTCGCGGCAGCCAGGCGCTTCATCAACCTGCTTTTACGCCTGGACGCGTTATTGCGATGAATTGCCCCTCGTTCAGCAGCCTTATCGAGGATCCGGATTGCATGCATGAGCGCTTCTTTTGAATTGGGTGCATTCGTATCGATGCTTACGCGTGCCTGGCTGACTGCCGAGCGGGCTGACCCGCGATAGTCACGGTTGCGCAGCCTCCGTCGATCGTTCTGGCGGTTGCGTTTGATCTGTGATTTTAAGTTGGCCAAGATGTTCCTCCAAATCCATCCGGTTCGGGATGGATGGTTTCATTCGAATGTCTGACGCGAAGGCGTATTTTACATGAAGGCGGTCAATTTGTATAGGAAGGATTCTACCTTCCTCACGGTGTCTGGGTCGGTGTTACGGGCGTGGAGGGTGTGCTCGTCGGTGGGCGGGTGGCTGTGGGGGTTACCAGGTTGACTGGAATGATCAGCAGCTGGCCGACATTGATGGCGTTGGGATCCGTCAGGTCATTCTCTTTGATGATCGCTTCTTCGGTGCTGTTGAATTTCGATGCGATCAGGGACAAATTGTCTCCCGATTCAACCGTGTACTCGATCTTCGTACCTGGCCGCACATTGGCGGGGATGGGCGTTGCCGTAGGAACTTCCATTCCAGGGTTGGGAATGGTAAGCAACAAACCTGGGAAGACGATTGGCGAATTGGAGTCAGGGTCTATGCAGATGCCACCGCCTGTTTCTTCAACGCATGGGTTCAGGAACATGATGAGTTTGATTTTTTCCTGGCCCAGGCTGAATCTCTCCGCGATCAGGAACAGCGAATCGCCTTCCCTGACGGTGTAGGAAAAAGGAGCCGAAGGAGTTGCAGTTGCAGACTGGGTCGGTGTCGCAGTTATTGTGGGGGTTTCTGAAGGCAGAGGGGTAATGGTTGGAGTCAGGGTAAGTGTTGGAGTCGGTGTATCGGTCGCAAACATAGCGTTCAGTGGTTTTCCAGGCTGGGTAAGCCAGAATCCAAGTACAGCCAATCCACCAAGGATCAGGATGATCGCAAGGATCGGTACAAGGTTCGGTGTACCCGATCGTCTTCGATGGGGAGGCTTTTTCGCCAACGGATATTGATAGGATTTTTGCATGCTCTCTGCTTGCCGCAGCGAGCGTACCATCCGCCCGTTGCATCCTGCTGAGATTGTCCGCTCTCAGGAGATTAAATTCTACCTGACTTTCAAGATTTCAGGTGCGCCTTGAGAAATTGACCGGTGTAGGACACTTTGGATTTCAGGATTTCTTCCGGTGTCCCTTCCGCGATCAGTTCGCCTCCGCGTTCGCCGCCCTCAGGACCGAGATCGATCAACCAGTCTGCGACTTTAATGATGTCCAGGTTATGTTCGATGATCAGGACCGAATTTCCAGCCTCGACCAATCGCTGCAGCACTTCGATCAGTTTATGCACGTCCGCAGCATGCAATCCTACGGAGGGTTCGTCCAATACATACAGCGTTCGGCCGGTCGCACGCCGTGAGAGTTCCTTGGATAATTTCACCCGCTGTGCTTCGCCACCGGAGAGGGTCGTGGCAGGTTGGCCGACTCGGATGTATCCGAGACCCACTTCCTGCAGAAGTTTCAACTTGTTTAGCATGGGTGGGTAGTTTTTGAATTCCTCCAGAGCATGGTCCACGGTCATATCCAGGACATCTGCGATGCTGTATTTTTCCCTGAAAAGGACCTGCAGCGTTTCGCGGTTGAACCGTTTTCCATGGCAGACATCGCAGGGTACATAAACATCCGGAAGGAATTGCATCTCGATCCGCAATTCGCCTTGTCCCTGGCAGGCTTCACAACGACCGCCGTGGACATTGAACGAAAAACGGCCGGGTTTGTAACCGCGTATCTTGCTTTCGGGAAGTTCCGCGTACAGTTTTCTGATTTCGTCAAACAGCCCGGTGTAGGTTCCCGGATTGGAACGTGGTGTTCTGCCGATAGGGGATTGGTCGATATTGATGATTTTGTCCAGGTGTTCGACGCCTTCGATCCGGTCGTGATCTCCTGCCTGGGTTCGTGCCCCCATTAACTCCCGAGCCAATTCATTATATAGAACATCGCTCATCAAGGTGGATTTTCCGGAACCGCTCACTCCTGTGATGCAAACCAGCTTTCCAAGCGGGATGTTAATCGAGAGATTTTTAAGATTGTTGGCCCGCGCGCCGACGATGCGCAGGATCTTTCCATTGCCGTTTCTGCGATCTTTCGGGATTTCGATGGACTTGCGACCGGAGAGATATTGCCCCGTCAAAGATTTGGGGTGCTTGAGGATATCCTCTGGTTTTCCCTCCGCTATCAACTGGCCTCCATGTTCGCCAGCCGCAGGTCCGAGATCGATGATCCAATCCGCGCTCCGAATGGTCTCATCATCGTGTTCCACCACTAGGACTGTATTCCCTAGATCCCTTAAACCTTTTAAAGTATCGAGCAATCGGTTGTTATCGCGTGCATGCAGGCCGATGGAAGGTTCATCCAGAACGTATAACACTCCCACCAGCCTTGAACCTACCTGGGTTGCCAGCCGAATCCTTTGCGCTTCTCCGCCGGAAAGCGTTGTGGCTGAGCGGTTTAAGGTTAGGTATTCCAGGCCGACGTTGACGAGAAATCCCAGGCGTTCACTGATTTCCTTTAATACGCGCTCGGCGATTGCCTTTTGGCGGTTGGTTAATGGGGATTTTGTTCCGCTTAATTTTTGGATCCATTCCAAAGTCCGGGATACTGGCCAGGATGTCAGCTCAATGATATTCGCATCATCGATCGTGACAGCCAGGGCGGCTGGATTCAATCGTTTGCCCTTGCAGGTTGGGCAGGGTCGATCGGACATGAACTCGGATATCTTTTCGCGGATGTATTCCGAGTTGGTCTCGCGGTAGCGTCGCTCTAGATTGGTGATCACACCCTCGAAGGCGCGCTGGAACTTGAATTCATTTCCGTTTGATCCTTTGTAGGTCATCGGGATTTGCCGGTCCCCGGTGCCGTACAACACGACATCCATCTGGGCAGTTTTTAATTCGCGCACGGGTTTATCCAGGTCTATCTTGTAAATCCGGGCAGCGTTTTGCAGGCTCTGCCAGTAATATCCGCCCTCTTCCTTCGGTCCGCTCCATTCAAGACTTGCAATGGCTCCCTCGTTAAGGGAGCGCTCGGGATCGGGGATGATGCGTTCGGGGTCGATCTCCAGTTTTGAACCGAGTCCCTGGCACTCCGGGCATGCTCCGTGAGGAGTGTTGAAGGAAAAAGTCCTTGGTTCGATCTCTGGAATGCTGATGCCGTGTTCGGGGCAAGCCAGGTGCTCGGAATAGGAAATGTCCTCCTTGGTGTCAACCAGGTGGATGACGATATAGCCTTCCCCGAATTTGAGTGCGGTCTCTATTGAATCCGTGAGACGCGTGCGTGCATTCTTGTGTTCCTCGCGTTCCTCAGGATGGCTGATCACCAGCCTGTCGACCACGGCTTCGATGGTGTGCTGTTTGTACCGGTCGAGGTTGATCTCATCATCCAAATTATGGACCGTATCGTCTACCCGGGCGCGGGTAAAACCTGCTTTACGGATTTCTTCGAATACTGCCTGGTAGGTGCCTTTGCGGCCTCGCACGAGCGGTGCCAGGAGCAGGAGCCGCGTCCCTTCAGGCAGTTTCTCGACCGCGTCCACGATCTCCTGCGCGGATTGTTTGACGACCTCCCGTCCGCAGATGGGACAATGAGGTATTCCCGCACGTGCGAACAACAACCGGAGGAAGTCGTAAATTTCTGTGACCGTTCCGACCGTCGAACGCGGGTTATGCGAGGTGGATTTTTGATCGATGGAGACCGCAGGGGAGAGGCCTTCAATATAGTCCACATCTGGTTTGTCCATCTGGCCGATGAACTGGCGCGCATACGCTGAAAGGGATTCCACGTATCGCCGTTGACCTTCAGCAAAAATAGTGTCGAATGCCAGGGAGGATTTTCCTGAGCCTGACAGGCCGGTGATGACTACGAATTTATTTCTTGGTATCTCAACGGTGATGTTTTTTAAGTTGTGGACTCGTGCGCCGACGACCCGGATAACATTGGATGACATGTTCGACCTTTATTGAATAATGATAGCACATTTGTTTCAATTATAAAATCCGGCAATTTGACTTTTATGCAGGACTATTTTCCAAATTGCAGCCAGGTTTTCAATTTGAATCTGGTTTTCTCAAAGTCAGCTAAATCAACAGGCTATCCCGGCTGGATGCGCGACGAAAAGACATAGAATTATACCAACCGGTTTTTCTAATGCCTGAAAGTGCGTGAAATACCGCATGTTATACTCCCAGCAACTTCCAAAATCCGTCGGGGTTATTTTTAGCAGAATTCCCTGCCGGTAGGGACGACGATTTGCCGGATTTAGAATTCAAGGAAGATGAAGTTCTTGCTCAGGCATCGAATGGCGACCGGGAAGCATTCGGCCGGCTTTACGAACGCTACATAGAACGCATCTTCAACTATGTCTACTACCGGACGGGGAATATGCACGATGCGGAAGATTTGACTGCCCGGGTCTTCCAGCGGGCGATGAATCACATCAAGAATTATACCGACCGCGGCGTGCCATTTTCAGCCTGGCTTTATCGGATTGCCCACAACTTGGTGGCCAATTGGCATCGCGATCGAAGCCGGAAACAGGAAATCCCGATCGATGATGTACCTGTCCTGCCCTCCAAAGGTGATCATCCCGAAAAGAACCTGGTCCGTTCCCAGGAACAGGATCAGTTGCTCCGTATGATTCGCCGTCTGCCGGGTGACCGGCAAAGCCTTTTGATCCTTAAGTTTGTTGAGAACCTTTCCAACGCTGAGATCGGACAGATCATGGGCCGCAGTGAGGGCGCAGTCAAAAGCCTGTATCACCGTACGCTGTTGGCTCTAAGGGACCAGATCGGTGAACTGAATATCAACCTTGAAAGCGAGTGAAATACCGAGACGTATGGGACGCCAGCTATTCAACCGCAACCAGCCGGAACCTGATCAGCACCAGCTCAATTCTCTTGAGCAGCACCTGGCAGGAACCCTCCGGCCTTTGCATCCATCCCGGGATCTCCTCCTACGCTTGCGCGAACGAATGAAATGGCCAGATCGTGCACAGATCGCGGAGCGCCTCCTGGATTGGAAAAGATTGTTCCTGGTATTTGGTGGGGTTATGTCGGTCATGCTTGTCCTGCTGACCGTCGCTCGGGCACTATTCCACTTGACTGGCCGCCGGAACTTTTAACCGCCCAAACCAACCACTGATATCTGGAATTCTTCAACCTGGATTTTATAGGGGATTCTTTGGTTTATTAAATCTTGGAGATCTCTTCGCAAAAATCCTTCGCCTCCTGGATGAGATCGACGTGCGCAGGTAGTTTGAAATCCTCATCCACAGGTTGGACGAGCCTGTTTGCTCTCTCCCGGATGGTCTCGGGTAATCCCGGATCGCGGGCAATTAGATTGAGCACATCGAAAGCACTCGGTGTGCGTACTTTTTTCCCAGCTCTACTCAAGTACTCTCGCGCAGCGATCCCTGCTGCGCGCCGGGCGCACACGCGGGCGCGGCCTTCATTCTGTGCTGTGCGGGCTGTTTCCGCCAGTTTCAGTTCAACCTGGATCTCGTTTTCCCAATCACTCATCGCTGAATTATAAATGTTAGCCACCTGCTGCATAAAATTAGGTCAACAATCATATGGCTTTGATCGAGTTAAGACCTTCTCGATTACATTGTGTACTTGAATCAGTGATTTCCATCATGATTAAATTGACATTTAGTAATAATCGCCTTACAATGAAATCAAATATGTGATATATATCACAAACACAGTGGGGATTTGGTCGACGCATTTAGCCAAAGGATTCATGGGATTGTTCGTTAGACGATATTTATATTCTATGGAGTCGTTGGCTACTCTGAGTGGAAAATATGAAAAAAATGATCTTTTGCGATATTTCCCGTTGTGATAATTGTGGTGAATGTGTTTCTGCATGTGCCAGGGAACACTACGGCCGAAATTCCATGTTCATCCAGCCTGTGTCTGACTTTTTTATCCCAGCCAATTGCAGACACTGCGAACATAGTCCCTGCGTGGAAGTTTGCCCGACCGGAGCTTGCTCACGAACTGATTCAGGAGTGGTTTCCATCGCATCGATGAAATGCGTTGGCTGCCAGTTGTGTGCCATCGCCTGCCCCTTTGGAGCGATCTGGTTTGACGCTCTGGACAAGGTTTCTCGCAAATGTGATGAATGCAAGGAAAGGCTGGCTTACGACCTTGAACCAGCTTGTGTAAAGGCTTGCGTACCTCAGCATGCATTGGTTTATGGTGAATATGAAGATTTACTGAAGGATGCAAGGGATCGGGGAATACATTTGAATATCTCGCGTGCCGGTGGCGGATCGGGAATGCTTATTCGCATCCCCGCTGGCATCGATAAAGAGGGAGGCTGAAATGGCGGTCCCGGCAAAAACGATCCAGCCTGCAGATTTAAAAATTAATTTGAAGAATGGTGGTCTCCGGTTCGAGGATTTCCGTCAGGACACTCTTGTCGCGAGTGTGTCAAAAGAAGATCTCGTTGAGGCCGTCAGGCATGTGCGCGATGATCTCGATGGAAGATTTATCACCTCTGCAGGCACGGATATGCGGACGGTGAATGGCAACTATCGGATCAGCCAGTTGTTTGCGCTTGACGCACAGCGGCAGTTCCTGGTGCTATACAGTGATATCGAT
>MGNL01000084.1:9446-15339 GCA_001796785.1 Chloroflexi bacterium RBG_16_51_16
CTGATCCCTGGCGCCGCCTGGGCTGAGCGTGAAGTTCGCGACATGATTGGTGTCACCCCGACCGGGCACCCTGACTTGCGGCGGTTGATCCTGCCGGATGACTGGCCTGCGGATGTGCATCCTCTCCGCAGGGATTTCCCGATCGATGAGCGGCCTCCTGCTGCACCTGAAAACAAGGTTCGGATCAACCTGCCTCCCAAGGATGCCAGCCTGTTTCCCATAGGACCATTCTTTCCAACCCTGGAAGAACCGACGTTCATCAACCTGTATGTTCATGGTGAGCAGATCGTGGGTATGGATTATCGCGGCTTTTACAACCACCGTGGAGTTGAAAAACTTGGCGATTCGGAGCTGACCTATCACCAGATCCCTGCCTTGGCAGAACGCATTTGTGGTATTTGCGGTTTTGTTCACAGTTCAAGTTATTGCCAGACGGTCGAAAAGGCAGCCGGGATAACCATACCTCGCCGGGCAGCCTACATTCGGACACTCCTCCTGGAGTTGGAACGCATTCATAGTCATCTCTTGTGGATCGGTCTGGCTTGTCACTTTATCGGTTTCGACACGCTCTTTATGCAGGCCTGGCGCATTCGTGAACCGGTGATGTGGTTGACTGAATACATCACCGGCAACCGCAAGACCTATGGAATGAACCGCATCGGTGGTGTATCCCGCGATCTTCCCTTCGATGCATTTGAACGCATCACACCGGTCATTGACAAAATCGAGGCTCAATCCGCCCAGGTTGGGGATGCCATCGTGGAAGATGCCTCACTGAGGGCTCGCCTGGAGGGTGCGGGGATCTTGAGCACAGAAGCAGCTCGCAGCTATTGTGTGGTTGGACCTACTGCCCGCGGATCAGGCCTGGACATCGATGCCCGCCGCGATCATCCATCCGCAGCCTACGACGAGCTTGAATTTGAGGTCTGCGTCGAAACCGGCTGTGATATCTGGGCGCGCACGCTCGTCCGGATCCGCGAGCTTCTCGATGCCATCCAGATTGTCCGTCAGGTGCTTAAGAAAATGCCATCTGGCCCGATCGTTGCGGAAGTTGATGAGATCACACCCTACCAGGTCGGGGTTAGCGGAGTCGAAGCGCCTCGGGGAGAAGTCATACACTACATCCTGACTGGTCCTGATAATCGCCCTTATCGCTGGCGGGTGCGTGCGCCCTCATATAACAACCTTCAATCCATTCCTGCCATGCTCACCGGCGCCAACCTCGCAGATGCACCGATCAGCGTTGGTAGTCTCGACCCCTGCTTCTCCTGCACCGAGCGGATACAGGTGGTTGATCGTGATAGTGGCAATGTCAGGATCTATCGGCAGGCTGAGCTGCTTGAGAAATTTCTGGCGAAGGGTAGGTAAAAGTGCTGAAACATACCATCAGTGAACTTAAGGAAGCGCTGATCTGTCTCGAGGCTGGCCAGGTCACGCTCCCTTACCCTTTCCAGCCGCATCCACCGGAGGGTGAATTTCGCGGCAAGCCTGTTCTTAATTCCCGCAAATGCATGAGCTGTGGTGCATGTGCTAATGCCTGTCCTGCCCGCCTTATCAGCATCCAGGACAACGGCAGCATCCGGACCTTAAGTTTTAACCTCCGCCGCTGTACCTTCTGCGGGTTGTGCCGGGATGCCTGTCCGCAGGAAGCTATCACATTATCGAGCCAATTCGAACTTTCAACGGTCACGCCTGAAGATCTGTCGATTCACGCCGAATTTGGTTTGGTAAATTGCCGTGAGTGCGGTAAGGTGATCGGAACTCAACGCCAGGTTGCCCTCGTGAAGGATAAGCTCCAGACATGTGAACCTGGTTTTGATGATACGGGTTATGTGGATTTGTGCAATTCTTGCAAGCGCAGAGCTTTTATTCACAACCCTGCGTTGCTGATGGAGGTGAAGGCATGAAGCCTCTGGAGTGGTGTTTCAAAAAATCCATCTGGGTCTACCACGTGAATGCCGGCTCCTGTAACGGTTGCGATATTGAGATCCTGGATGCGCTTACGCCTTATTACGATGTCGAGCGCTTTGGCATCCGGCTGGTGCACACACCCCGCCATGCGGACGCTTTGCTGGTTACCGGTCCGGTCACCCGTCAGGTCAGGGAAAGGCTGGTTCGCTTATATGAATCGACGCCCGATCCAAAATTGGTTATCGCTGTTGGAGCCTGCGCGACGGGTGGCGGAATCTGGCATAACACCTATGCCACTCTCGGTGGCTTGGAAAATGTTCTCCCTGTGAATATTTACATCCCTGGTTGTCCTCCCAGGCCTGAAGCCATCCTCTACGGCGTTGCTCAGGCGCTTGGTTTGGTACCGGGTGTTGTTGCGAAACAGGAATTTGCTGAAAGCTTGTCAGCAGAGGTTTGATGGGAGAAATACCCTGATGAATATTATCGATCTTTCTATGGCAGTCGTTTATACGCTCATCTTTCCGGGCTTCCTGTTCACCGCTGTCATTGGCTTGTTGCTCACCTGGGTTGACCGAAAAGTGACCGCGGTCATCCAAAGCCGGATCGGTCCGCCTTGGTTTCAACCCTTTGCTGATATTGGAAAGTTACTCAGCAAGAAAATGATTCTCCCCCGCGGAGCGCATACGCTGGCTTTTGTCTTTGCTCCATTCCTTTCGATCATCGGCGCGACCATGGCTGCTCTGATAATTTTCCAGGCTTTGTTCTTCCCGGGTCGTGGATACGTAGGCGATCTGATCGTGTTGGTATATCTCTCTGCCTTGCCTGCCATCGCGTTGATCATCGGTGGAGCGGCCTCCCGAAGTCCTTTCGGTGCGATCGGTGCCAGCCGAGAGATGAGCATGGTGCTTGCCTATGAGGTTGCCTTCCTGACAGGTATATTGACGATCATCATTAAAACCAATTCGATCCAGTTTTCGTCGATCCTTGCCTACCAGGCTTCCCATGGGGCGATCGCTGGCACTTTATCTGGGTTGCTTGCGCTTGTAGTCTTTCTATTCAGCCTGCAGGCTAAGCTTGGTTTCCTTCCTTTTGACATCAGTGAAGCCGAAACAGAGCTGATCGGTGGACCGCTCGCCGAATATTCAGGCGCGGGACTTGCTTTATTCAAGATTTCCCGCTCGATGATGTTCTTCTTTATGCCGGTATTGACCGTGCTGGTTTTCTTTGGACCAGTACACGCCACGCTTTTATCCATTCTTGGTTTCATATTGAAGTTACTCCTGGTGCTCGTTGTATTGATCGTGATCAAGATCACGCACGCACGCTTGCGGCTCGATCAGGCTTTATCTTTATTTTGGTATCGGGTGAGCGTGATCGGCCTGGCTGCGATTATCCTGGCGTTTTTCGGTCTATAAAAGGAAAAGGATCTTTCCATGCCTGTATTAGCAACCTTTGGCATCCCGATACTCGGATCGTTTTTAACATTGATAGCTGACAGGATCAACGGAGTCTTACGCAATCTGTTGGCCGTCCTCACGGTTGCCGCAACCCTCGTGTCGGCTGTTATGCTTATCCCGATCGCGAAGGAAACAACCTCGGTCATCCTGGGTTCGTCTGCATATCCAGGCTTTGGATTTGATTTCATTATCGATGGCCTTGGGGTTTATGTTGCCATCATGTCCGCCTTGATCGGGCTGTTGATCGTGGTTTACTCCGTCGGTTACATGAAGGATTACTCTCATCTGGGTGAATATTATTTCCTGGTGGTGTTATTCCTGGGCGCCATGATGGGATTGGTGCTGTCCGGCAACCTGCTCCTGATCTACATCTTCTGGGAGATCACCGCCATCTGCTCGTGGCGATTGATTGGTTTCTTCCGCGATCCCCTGCACTTGCGCAACGCGGATACTGCTTTGCTGATCACTGTATTCGGCTCTTTTTGTATGCTCGCTGGCATAGAAATGATCTGGCACCAGACCGGGACCATGGTTATCTCTGAGGTGCATGGACACACCATCAGTGATACAGCCATCCTCTTGATGTTCATCGGTGTGCTGGCCAAGTCCGCCCAGGTCCCGCTGCAGGTTTGGCTCCCGGGCGCGGGCGTCGCTCCATCTCCGGTGACGGCTCTCCTGCACTCTGCCGTACTGGTGGTTATTGGTGTATTTGCCTTTGCCCGGATATTTGTCGGTGCGTTCGATCTTCCCTTGAACTGGCAGGTGATAACCTCGGTTGTCGCGACGGTCACGATCCTTGTGGCGAGTTGCGCAGCCCTGGTTGAAACCAATGCCAAGCGGATCCTGGCTTATTCGACCTTTGGGCAATTGGCATATGTCTATCTGGGATTCGCAAGTATGACCTCGATCGGGCTTGTGGGTGGTCTGTTGTTCCTCCTGGCTCACAGCTTGGCTAAGGCGGGTTTGTTCCTTTGTGTCGGTATCGTTGAACATAGGACCCATTGTCGTGACATTCGCGAACTGGGTGGATTGATGCGGGTCATGCCCATCACTGCGATCGCATTTATCCTGTGTGCCTTGACGATCATTGGTTTTCCACCAACGGCAGGCTTTACCGGCAAATTGATGATCATCTTTGGAACGCTGGAAAGTGGAAGAAGTGTTTTCGCAATTTTTGCGGTTATCGGTGCCATGTTGAGCATAGCATACACGCTGCGCTTGTTTAATTCGGTATTCTTGGGACCCAAACTCTCTCATGATGTCAGGGAAGGTACACCCGGAATGGTGTTCATCGTCTCATCCTTTGCGGTCCTTTCCCTGGTTATCGGCTTGGCTGCAGCACCCTTGCTCGATATCGTTCGTGTTGTCGTTCAACAGATGGTGAGTTGAATGAGTGATTTGATTAACCTGGTGAACTCATGAACAATTTGCTCCTCCTCCCGATCGTAGTACCGATCCTTGTCGGCTTGCTGTGTTTGATCCTTCCAAAACGATTGCCCATTATCCGCGAGGCACTGACACTCCTCACAGCCTTTGGGGCGTTGATAGTTTCCATAATGATCTTTCGTCAACCGGAGACTTCCGTCCATCTTCCCTGGCTAACCCTCTCGGATGAGTTGACTTTGGGTTTTGATTTCCGATCCTGGTCGTATGCCCGCCTGGCACTTATTGTGATGTCAGTGATAGGGTTCCTGGCCGCGCTTTATTCCATTCCGTTCATGGCTTCGCACAAACGCAAAAACGAGTATTACGCATACTTCCTGATAGCGTTGGGTGTGACCGCGGGGGCTGTACTGGCTGAAAATCTGTTGCTCTTGCTCTTATGTTGGGAATTGCATGGACTCTTGCTTTTCCTTATGGCTGGATTGAATGGTGAATCTGCTGTCCCCGCTTCGACCCGTACATTGATCCTCGCGGGTGTCGGCGATTTGGCGTTTTTGCTCGGAGTTGGTGTGCTTTGGCGGCTGGCAGGTTCGGTATCGATCCCCGTTTTAGCAGCTCATCCATTGTCTACGACTCCGTTGGTCAATGGTGCCGTTTTTGGTTTGTTCACGATCGCCGTTTTTGCCAAGGCTGGGGTGATGCCTTTGCACAGTTGGATGACGGCGATTTCGACCGAAACTCCGATGACCGTGATGGGTTACTTCACCTCCCTGGATAAGATGCTGGGATTTTATGTCCTCATCCTTATTTCCACTTCGATTTTTAACGTTTCGTTAGGGATGGGTACCTTGTTGATGGCATTCGGGGCGATCACATTGTTGTGTGGTGTTTTGATGGCCATGATCCAATCGGATTACCGCAAGATGCTCGCGTTCCACTCAGTATCGCAGGTGGGTTATATGGTCTTGGGCATTGGAACGGGAACGGTCATAGGTATTATCGGTGGCCTCCTGCACCTGATCAACATGATCGTCGTCAAGGGCAGTCTCTTCCTGTGCGGCGGCTCGATTGAATACCGCACTGGGAAGACTCGTTTTTCAGAGATGGGTGGCTTGGCGGGAGCCATGCCGCTGACCTTTGCT
>MGNL01000084.1:15383-17930 GCA_001796785.1 Chloroflexi bacterium RBG_16_51_16
TAATGCCTTTGTCTCCAAGTGGTTTATCTATCAGGGTATCTTGGACCGCGGAGGTCCTTGGTCACCGCTCTTTCTCCTCATCGCCATGTTTGGATCAGCGTTGACACTTGCATCCTTTATGAAATTGCTTTATTCCATGTTCTGGGGAGATAAGCCCAGGGAATTAACCGCGGTAAAAGAATCACCCTGGTTCATGACCCTGCCGATAATCGCTCTCGCACTGGTTGCGATCGGATTTGGCATATTCTACAGCTGGCCTGTTAACGTTTTTCTGGCTCCGATCCTGGGCGTGACAGATATCGGTATTAAGGGACTCTGGCAATCCAGTCTGGCAGTAATCCTGATGATAGTCAGCCTTCTCGCTGGTTTGGTCGTCTACTGGTTGGGTCAGCCCAGACGGAGTACGCAGGGTGAGGTGTTTGTCGGCGGGGAATTGATCGATCAGGAAGTCATGCGTGTGCCGGGCACGCACTTCTATGGACCGGTCAAGGCTATGACCATACTCTCGAAAGCATTCTCCCTGGCCGAAGCCGGTTCGCTTGACCTGTACCAGGCTGCATGCAAGCTCGTCAAAGGTATCTCGAATTGGATTTATAAATATATTGACCAGGCACTCACCGATTTTTACCAGGAGGTCATTCCAGCGCTATTTTCGCTTATCGGTCAGGTGCTGAGAGTATTAAATACGAAGATGGTTCTCACCCGGTTGTTGTGGATTATCTATGGGTTGGGTGTCGTGGTATTCCTGCTCTTCCCTGCCCAGTCTGAAGTAGTAGCCTTGATCCGGATTGCCGCTTGCATCGGCATGATCGGTTGGGCGTTCCTGGCTTGGGTCGAGGAAGATTTGACCCGCATGCTCGTCCTTGCGGCTACCAGCCAGCTTGGGTTCGTTGTTCTTGGTGTGACGATTTCTAATGGTGTTGCACTTTCCTACTTGCTTACAAGTAGCATCGCGATTGTAGTGTTGTTCGCCACTGCTCGTTTCATCCAACAGAAATTGCACACGCATCGGATCGATGAAATGTCCGGCCTGGCTGTAAAGATGCCTGTGATCTTTGTTTTTTTTGTGCTCGCTGCCCTCTGGCTTTCCGGTCTGCCCCCGTTTGGAAGTTTTTTCAGTAAATTCCTCCTTGGTGTGGCCGCGGGTGATATCAGCCCGTTCCTGACCATTGCCATCACCGGTTCTGCCATTCTGACCCTTGGTTATTTGCTCCGGCCTATTCGGAGATTTCTAAACGCTGGATGAAGAATCGCGATCGTTCTTTATTGGATACAATTCAAACGAGGATCGCGGGTAAGAAGGTTGTTCTAATGGGGGTGGGTAATCGGATCAAGGGTGATGATGGTCTGGGTCCGATCCTCATGGATCGACTCGGTTCTCGTATCTCCATTCCGATCATCAATGCTGAGGACGTGCCTGAAAATTACCTGGGACCTGTCGAGGGAGCAGGTGCTGATTTGGTCTTGATCGTCGATGCAGCCGATTTCCGGGGGTTACCCGGTGAGGTCAGATTGATCGAGATGGACGAGTTGGCAGATCAAAAGTTTTCCACTCATACCGCCGACCTGTCTTTATTATTCAAAGCTATCCCTGCTGAATCCAGACCCGACGGGATTCTCATAGGGATTCAACCCGGTTCGATGGAATTCCTCACCGGGCCGTCTGATCCGGTGCTCAGCACTTTGGATGCTCTCGAAGAAATCCTTATTTCACTCTTTCCGTTGGGACCGATCTCAAAATAATCCAATTCAATTTATTGCCAGGCGACTGTGGTGGATAAAAACTTAATTCACGAATTTATATTTTAGTAGCGTCCACACGGCTGCAAATGCATCCCGGAATTTTATCTTTTTTCCTTCGGAATAATCCCGCGGATTAAATGAGATCGGAACTTCATAAATCCTGTGCTTGCGTTTCAGGATCTTCGCCGTAAATTCAGGCTCGAAATCAAAACTCTTCGCCCGCAGGATCATGCCGTCGATGACCTTTCTGTGAAAGACCTTGTAACCGGTTTCCATATCGCTCAGGATCGTATCGTATAGGATGTTGGTCATAAAGGTCAGCATCTGGTTCGCGACCATGTGCCAGAACATCACGACCCTTCTCGGTCCCCCCAGGAATCGTGAACCATAAACCACATCCGCTATGCCTTCTTCAATAGGTTGGATTAATTTTGGATAGTCCCTGGGGTCATACTCAAGGTCAGCATCCTGAATCAGCAGGATATCACCCTTTGCTGCATTCAATCCCGTCCTGACCGCAGCGCCTTTTCCCTGATTGCGCTCATGGTGAAGGATACGCACTTCTTCACCGCTCTCGATGTGCTTTAGTACCTCCCCGGTTCCATCGATGGAACCATCATCGATGATGATGATCTCGTCTGCCAGGTTTGTTGCTTGGACTCTTTTTAAAATTTCCTGAATGCTGTTAATTTCATTATAAACCGGGATAATAACGGACAATTTCATGATAATAAGATTATAAACGATAGGTTGTAAAGCCTTGCATCGATGCGGGGTGGGTACTCGGGTCTGCCCGCCTTGGTG
>MGNL01000084.1:17970-27703 GCA_001796785.1 Chloroflexi bacterium RBG_16_51_16
AGCAAATGGACGTATGCACTCATCAATTTTTAATTACTCCGGGGAGGCGAGATGGTGATGACCACACCTGTTAGCCAGACTGCACCGCCTACCACTGGGTTTCATCCTCCGCAAATTAATAACCTGGAAGACACGGGGTTATCGCCCCTCTGGCTGCAAGACCATGTACTTAAAGTCCTGTATTTTCGCGGTTACCTCACTGGTTTCAAGATCGCAGAAGACATCACCCTGCCGTTTGCAGGTGTAACCGACCAATTGTTGACCGCACTGAAACAGGACAAATTGATCGAAGTGAAATCCTCTCAAGGTGGACTTGGGGAGGGGGCTTATACCTATGGAATAACGGGAGCCGGCATTCAACGCGCCCGCGAGGCGCTCGAGCGGAGCCAGTATGCCGGCCCTGCGCCTGTACCGTTCGAAGTCTACAACGAATCGATCCGCCGCCAGAAGAGCAGCCGGATGGCTGTTACCTCTCGCACCATGCGTCAGATTCTTGCGCAATTGGTCATCTCGGAAAATACCTTTCAGTTGTTGGGACCAGCCTTGAATTCCGGCACGTCGATCTTCCTCTACGGCGCACCGGGAAATGGAAAGACGAGCATCGCAAGGGCGTTTGGAAATCTTGTGCTCAGCCAGAGCATTTATATTCCCTACGCTCTTTACCTGGATGGTCAGGTGATCAAGTTGTACGATGCGGTCAGTCACAGCCTGGCGTCAGACTCGGATACCCTGAATGGCAGCGCGGCAGGTCCAGTTCGTGTCAGCACTCGCCGTGATCCGCGCTGGGTCAAAATCCGCCGGCCCTTCATAGTCGTGGGAGGCGAGCTCACCATGGAGGGGTTGGATTTGGTGTTTGATGACACCCACAAGTATTACGAAGCTCCCTTCCAGGTAAAAGCCAACGGTGGAATATTGTTGATCGACGATTTCGGCCGCCAACTTGTACGGCCGCGTGACCTGCTTAACCGCTGGATTGTCCCGCTTGAAAACCGTGTGGATTATCTGCGTCTTCACACTGGCCGTAAGGTGGAGATCCCGTTTGATGTCCTGCTTGTTTTTTCGACCAACCTGCCTCCCAAGGACCTGGTGGATGAGGCTTTCCTTCGCCGGCTGCGTCACAAGATCGAAATAGGTGATCCGAACTATGAGGAGTACCGTGAGATCTTTCGCAGGGTCTCTGCCGATAAGAAGATCGAGTACAACGATCAGGCGCTCGCTTACCTGCTCCAGGAATGGTATATCAAACGCAATCGTAAATTACGCGCCTCCCATCCTCGTGATCTGTGTGATCAGATCCTGGATATTTCAGCCTATACCTCAAATCCGCCTGTCATGTCCCGGGAAATGATCGACCGGGCTGCTCAAGCCTATTTTGTAGACCTCTAACCCGGATTTGGAAGACCTCGGCTGATCTTTTCAATCCACCTTTTTCATGTTCGAGCAGCATGCTCGTCCGATAATTTTCGCCCACAGAGGGGCATCTGCGGTCGCGCCGGAAAATACTCTGGAAGCTTTCGACCTGGCATTCCAGCAGGGTGCGCAGGGTATTGAATTGGATGCCAAACTTAGCCGCGATGGAGAAGTGGTTGTCATCCACGACACGACCGTTGATCGGACAACCGATGGACATGGGCGGGTTGCCTCGATGTCTCTCAAGCAGCTCGAATCCCTTAACGCTGGAAATGCAAATAACGCAAGTTTTTCGAAGTGTAAAATCCCAACGTTGGAGGAAGTATTCGACGCGTTTGGTCGCCGGGGTATCATCAATGTGGAGCTGACTAATTATGTCACTCCCGGGGATATGCTTGTCGAAAAAGTTTGCAGCTTGATAAGTAAACATGGTCTGCAGGACAGCATCTTGTTATCTTCTTTTCTGGGAAGGAATTTGAACGCATCGGCTCGTCTCTTACCATCGGTTCATCGTGGATTGCTTGCTCTTCCAGGTTGGTTGGGAATTTGGCAGCGCTCGTTTGGTTTCATGTTGGGGAATTATCAGTGCCTGCATGCTTGGCTTCAGGATGTCGATCAGCACCAGGTTCTGCGAGTTCACCGTGTTGGAAGGCTGATCCTTGTCTGGACGGTAAATACCGGTGAGGATGTGCTGAAATTAAAGGAATGGGGCGTGGATGGTATATTTACCGACGATCCTGAAATGGCTGTACACCTGCTAGGGAGGTTAGATTGACTCGCTCGGATCCGGTAGGCGATGCCTCTAAACGGATAAAACCCTATATTCAAGTGACCCCTCTTGAATATATTGCTGCGAAGCAGGTTTATATAAAATGGGAAAATCGACAAACAACTGGGTCCTTCAAACTGCGTGGTGCCTGCAATAAGATATTAACCCTTTCCACCTCGGAGTTGGAGCGCGGCTTAACTTGTGCCTCGGCTGGAAACCATGGACAAGCCGTAGGATGGATCGCAGGCAGGGTGGGTGCGAGTACGGATGTATTTGTGTCGAAAGATGCACCCCGGATCAAATTGGAAAAAATGCGGTCTCTTGGCGTTCATCTTCACCTTGTACCTGGTGGATACGGAGAGGCGGAAGCGGCTGGTCTCGAATATGCCAGGTTGAACGGGAAGACCTGGATCTCACCTTACAACGATCCGCATGTGATCTTGGGAGCCGCTACAATTGCTGCTGAAGTCTTGGTACAGGCGAATTTGGAATCGGCCGTCTGGTTGGTCCCCGTTGGCGGCGGCGGGTTGATTTCGGGAATTGGCGAGGTGCTTAAACACCGCAACCCGGGTCACCGGTTGATCGGTGTTCAACCTCAGGACAATGCCTATATGCATGCTCTCGTTTTTGATGGATCCACGGAAAATTGGCGGGATCTACCCTCACTGGCGGATGGGTTGACAGGTGCAGTCGAGGGCAATTCTGTTACGGTTGAGAGGGTTCAGCATTATGTTGATGAAATTCTCTTGGTCTCCGAGGCGGATATCGCCCAGGCCATTGCTTACGCATGGCTTCAGCACGGGCAGGTCATAGAAGGTTCTGGTGCAGTGGCGTTAGCAGCAATGCGCTCGGTTAAACTAGATGGTGTACCGGCAATTGCCGTCATTTCGGGTGGTAATATCGATCCTCATGTCCATGCCGAGATTATTAGAACCTCTGAAGATCCCTTTTTAAATGAAGAAACTGATTAGGATCTTTCTCTTGATTGCCATACTTAGTGGATTTCTGTTCCCGCTTCGGGCCGTTAACGCGCAGGAACCCCTCCCGCCGGCTGTTGAAGCCGTATTTAATTCTATGACGCCGGAAGAAAGGGTGGGTCAGTTATTCCTGATTAATTTCACTGGTTCTAGCGCGGAAGAAGGATCAAAAATCTATGATCTTATTGTCAATTACCACCTGGGCGGTGTTGTATTAACCGCTGTGAACGACAATTTCGTGGCTGCGCCAGATACCCTTCGTGGTGCATATGATTTGATAGCCTCCCTTCAGCGGATCGAATGGGAGGATTCAAATAATGTTCGCCCGGATCCAATTTCTGGTGTTCAGGTGGATCATGCGTACGTCCCGCTCTTGATGGGTATTGCTGAGGATGGAAACGGTTATCCCGGTGACCAGATCCTTTCTGGTTTGACACCCATCCCCAGCCATATGGCGATCGGAGCTAGCTGGAACACTGGTTTGGCCGCTCAGATTGGTGAAATTCAAGGGCAGGAGTTGGCAGCCTTGGGATTTAATTTCCTCCTAGGCCCTTCGCTGGACGTTCTCGATACACCGAGTCCTTCCGGCCCGGCGGATATCGGCACGAACGTGTTTGGTGGTGATCCTTATTGGGTGGCTGAAATGGGACGGGCATATATCAGGGGTTTGCATGCTGGAAGCGACAATCGATTGCTGGTGATCCCCAAGCATTTTCCAGGCTACGGCGGAACGAATCGACTGACCAGCAATGAAATACCAACCGTGCGAAAATCTCTGGAACAACTCAAGCAGATAGAGCTCGCACCGTTTTTTGCGGTGACAGGCGATTCAGGCGATCCTCAATCGATCGCGGATGGATTGCTGGTGTCCCATATCCGCTATCAAGGTTTACAGGGAAACATTCGTGCGACCACCCGCCCGATCAGTTTTGATGTCGAGGCGCTCGATGCGATCCTTGGTTTGCAGCAATTCGCGAGTTGGCAGGCTGCAGGCGGTTTAATGGTCAGTGACGATCTGGGCACCCGGGCGGTTAAACAATTTTATTCCCCCGGGGGAGGCTCTTTTTCTGCTCATGATGTGGTCCGGGATGCATTCCTGGCCGGCAATGACCTGCTCTATTTCGGTGAAATCGCATACAGTGACGAGCAGCCTGATAACTATAAGACCATAATCTCGATTGCTAACTATTTCGTCCAGAAATACCGGGAGGATACGACTTTCGCCCGCCGGGTCGATCAATCGGTTAAACGGATTTTGTCCGCCAAATACAGGTTGTATCACAGCGTGACGATATTTAATGTAATCCCTTTGGCGAATGATCTCGAAAACCTTGGCGGGTCTGCCGATCTGATTTCCGAACTAGCAAACGAATCTGCCAGCTTAATTAGTCCGGATTCGCAAGACCTCTCTACCTTGCTTCCCTCGGCGCCTAGAATCCGTGAAAGGCTTGTTTTCTTAACGGGTAAAACCTCTGCCTCACAATGCACCGCATGTCCTGTTGAGGATGTGCCTGCGATCAATGCTTTACAGCAGGCTGTTATTCGATTGTATGGTCCCGAGGCGGAGAACCAGACTTCCAATTTCCTCGTTTCCTCATACTCCTTGGAGACGTTGCTTGCGATGTTGGACGGGTTGTCACCTTCGTATATCGAAAATGATATCAAACGCGCGGATTGGATCATCCTGTCCATCACCGGAACGATCGGCAATCAACCTGCGGTTGTGAGCCGGTTTCTAAGTGAGAGACAGGATATCCTGGGAAGTAAAAAAATTGTATTGTTTTCATTCGGTGCCCCTTATTATTTTGATTCAACAGACATTTCCCGTCTGACCGCGTATTATGTGCTCTACAGCAAACAAAATTCCTTCATCGATGCAGCTGCGCGTTTGTTGTTCAAAGAACTTAAACCCGTTGGAGCTTCACCTGTATCGATTCCAGGAACGGGCTATGATCTGATCTCCGCTATGCAGCCAGCTCCGGATCAGATTATCCCCTTGTTCATCGATATAAAGTCTTCGGTAAATCCTACAGACTCGACCACGCCACCTGCTCCTACTGCCGTGCCCTTGTTTCAGATTGGAGACATTTTAGCTTTGAGAACCGGTGAGATCATGGATCACAATGGACATATCGTACCGGACGGAACCGTGGTTAGATTTTCCATGACATTGACGGGCGAGGCAGGCGGCATACTGCAGCAGGTTGAAACGGTAACAACCCGGGGGACTGCGCGTGCGTCTTTCGGTCTGGAAAAACCCGGACTCCTGGAAATTCATGCCGTAAGTGAGCCGGCTACCATTTCCGAAGTTATCCAGTTGGATGTATCCTCATCTGGCCCGGTGGCGGTGACCGTGGTTGTCCCTGAGATGACCCAATCCGCTCAAGAGCCTTTCGTTCCCACTCCGGCGATTAGTGATAGCCCTGGTTTGATCACAAAAGAAGGCTATCCTCGCCTGAGTGCCTGGTTCATCACAATGCTCCTGCTTTTTTTGACAGTCGGTTTGTTTTGGTGGTTCGGTCGGTTGGTTTTCGATCAGCAGCTTAGACGACAATTGACATTGGGAGCTCTCATCGGAGGATTGATTGCCTACAACTACCTGGTCCTCGGTCTACCCGGTAGTGTTGAATTCATTTCTGGTTATCAATTCGTCGGTGTTGTAATGATTGTCTTTATCGGAGAGGTGGGGGGATGGTTGATAGCCTTGGCTTGGTTCAGCGTGATGGAGCAGCGTCATTTAATGAAGTAAGGTTGCTATCAGACCGGTCAAGAAAAGTGCGGCTGCAGCATACCCCATGATGGCTTCATAAGTTAACCCTGCATTTATTCCATTCTTCGGGATCATATTCAGCCTCGAGATGCTGGTCCGTGCCGGTGCGTTCAATTCTCCCACCAGCGCTTGTCGGAATTCCGCAGTGCTTTGGGGCCTGTCATCAGGATGCAACGCCATCGCCCAAAGGATTGCATTTTCAGTGCTAACGCTGATCTTCGAATTAATTTCCCGGGGTGGGATGAGGCTGTCACTGTCAAGGAAGCGCCGTCTGGCATCTGCAGGCGGTTCATTGGTCAGTAGATGATAAAAAGTTGCTCCCATGGAAAATATATCAGCCCGGATATCCGTATGCGCATCATCACTCCCGTATTGTTCCATGGGCGTGTAAAGTGCGGTTCCCTGGCCCTGGATGATTGTGATCGTCACTTCATCGGGCGCCATGATCTTGACAAGGCCAAAATCCACCAGCTTTAGCACACCGTTGGGCGTGATCTTCAGGTTACTGGGTTTGATATCTCGGTGGATGATGGGTGGATCCTGCTGGTGAAGGAAATTCAATGCATCCGCAAGCTGGATGGCCCAACCAAGGACCTCTGCTTCCGGAAGATACTCTTTTTTACGGCGCGCCTCCATCATAAGTTCTCGCAGGTCCTTGCCGGGCACGTAATCCATAACAAGGTATTCACGCAGGTTGCTGGAGAAAAAGTCTGATACTTTGGGAAGGTTGGGGTGGTCTAGTCGCGCCAGGACGGTGGCCTCCCTTTGAAACTGTTCTTGAGCTTGCTCGAGAACCGTCGTGGGCAGGCCGCGGTCGTATTCAACCTCCTTAAGCGCGCATTTGCGGCCTTCGAGCCGCGAATCATCTGCCAGGTAGATATTACCCATGCCGCCTTGTCCGATTCTTTCAAGGATCCGATAGCGGCTGCGTAATACCTCACCCTTTTTAAGTGCGAGGGGCATGCTACTTTCTCACGGATTGTTCTGTGCTTTCTTTTCGGCGATTAATTTGCACAGAGGTCCACTTTTTGCTATATTATAAACGGCTTTGTCGATGAAGCCATTTCAGTATCTGGGCAGCTCCCAATCCTTGTTTGGAGCCGTAGCCCATCAACTCTTCAGGAGCCCGTCAGGTCTCACTCATGGATGAACTCAAAGAATATCCCTTGTTTATCGCCCAGGAAGGTATTTTGAAAGGCCAGCGCTGGTCGCTGGACCGTACTTTAATGCTTGGCAGGGATTCGACCTGCGAAATTGTTCTTCAGGATCGGCAGGTTTCCCGCTTTCATGCCCGTTTAACCCCGACTCCCGAGGGTGTGATGTTGGAAGATCTGGGCTCTAAAAATGGAACGATCCATAATGACCAGGAGCTCACCGCGCCGGTCATACTCAATGACGGTGACCTTGTAGGGATCGCGTATACACAACAATTCCTCTTTCTGACCTCAGATGCCACCATGCCTTTGGTTGATGGCTATGGTCGACCAGGTAAATTGATGATGGACCAAAAATCCCGCCGGGTATGGGTGAATCAACAACAGCTTACTCCACCCTTGTCCGCCCAGCAATTCAAGTTGTTGTGGATGTTATTTGAAAGTCACGGTCAGGTTGTCACACGATTGGAGCTGGTCTCAGCAGTTTGGGGTGACGAACAGTCCGCCGGTGTATCTGATCAGGCGCTGGATGCACTTATCCGCAGGCTTCGGGATCGATTGGCAGCCTTGGATCCCACTCATCAGTACATAGATACCGTACGGGGACACGGGGTTCGACTCGATAATCCGCCGGTCGATGAAGCGGAATAATGGCTTGAAACTCTAAAAGCCAGTTTCGTAAGAGTCCCTTTATGCCTTCTGGTTCATTTTCTTCTTCATGGAATATTTCAGTGCGATCTTATAAACCTGACCCAGTTTGCTGGCTACGGACTTGGCTTCTGGGTTCCCGCGCTCGGATTGTGCATCCATCTGAGCAACCAGACCGCTCAATGCTTCCATGAATTGATCGTTCACCATGGACTCGTTCTCCTTTAGCAAGGCTTCAACGCTGGCATCGTCCGGGGTTTGCAGCATTTTTTCGATCAGGGCTACTTCGGGTGGCGGTGCGCTTGCCTCTTGCAGCACTTGCAACACTTTCTGAAGTCTGCCCATCCGTGCGTAATCATTTTTCTCAGAAGCTTGCCGGCTTAACTGGGCGGCGAGGTCCACAACATCCTGGGTGAACTCGTTCAAACGCTCTTTGACGGCTTTCTCAACGTCATCCTTGGAGAGTATGCTTTCGATTAGGTCCTGGGCTTGTTTATAACGGGTTTCCACCTGGCGGTCGACCTCGTTGATGTAATCCAGCAGCTTTTCCCTGAGTCCTTCCAGTTTTTTCTTCTCTTCACCTTGGGTTTTATCGATCTTTTCGGTTAAGGTCTGGAAGAAGGTGTAATCCATGCCGCCGCGGGCCATGCTGACATAACCGCGCAACCTGGCATCGTTGGGTGCCGAGATGACCAGTTCAATGAGTTTCTCCCGGGTGAGTTTTTCACCAGCTTCTTGCAGTGTTTTTGCCGCGGTTTCCAACTCGCCTACGGATTCCTGGAGTTGGCGTCCGAGCTCCGTTTCTGTAAGCAGTTGCTTTTGCAGCTCGTCCATCTGCTTGGTGGCGTTTTCCTGTCCGCTGGCTTGTGCTCCCTGGGCGAGCCGGCTGAACAGCGCAAAGAATTGTTCATCGATCAACTTGGTGTTTTGCTTGATCAATTCGCTGCGCACATCCGGCTTGGTTGCCTGCAGCAGCTTTTCGATCAGGATTACCCGTTCCTGCTGGGCTTTGATCATTTCAGGCGTGATCCCGTCTTTGCCGAGGATGGTCTCGATCATCGATTCATAAGTTAAATTTGCCTGGGGTTTAAGCAGGTATGCCTTGCGTTTCTCGGGTGGCAATCGATCGGTCGCGGTTTTAATCATGGGACCGATCAACCTTTCCTGTTCATTGACAGGCTGGTGGAGTTCTGGTGGGAAATAGGTGAGCAGCAGTTCTTTGTCCGCATCGTGGTAGACGATCGGTGTGGCCAGGCGTCCCTGGTACCCACAGTGAGGGCAGCGGGCTGTATTGGAGATGCCTCCCAACAGGCGCTGCTTGGCTTGCGGGTCCTGGGTGATGTCGAACAACTGCTCGACATTGGCTGTTATCATCTGGCGGCATTGTGGACAGGCGATTTGGGTTTGAGGCATGAGGCTTATCTCTGATTATGAAGATTTATAACTGTGTTATTGATTCAATAACTTCTTTGTCATGGATTACATGAGAGCTACCTATTTTACCCTCCTTATCTGGGTAAGGAAAAACAAATCCGTGCACCGGAATTTATCTGGGGATCCGCCCAGATCCTGCCGCCGTGCGATTCGATGATCGCCCGCGCCAGGTAGAGACCTAATCCGGCTCCTTTCGTTTGTCGGGCGGCATTCGTTGATCGGTAGAAACGATCGAAAATATGCGGCAGGTCCCTGGCTTCAATCCCTCCTCCTTGGTCGCTCACACACAGGATGACTTGATCCGGATGAATCCTCCCGCTGATTTTTATTTCTCCTCCGGCTGCGTACTTCAACGCGTTGGAGACCAGGTTGGCAAGCACCTGCTCCAGTCGGTTTTCATCGCCCAAAATCACCGGAAATTTCTTAGGAAATTCCGTGACGATGCTGTGGTTTTTCGATTGGATACCTAGTCTTTCCGCAACCCGGTTTGCCAGCGCCTCGAGTGAGACATCCGCCCGACTAAGGCTGAGACCTCCTGCTTGCAGCCGTGAAGCATCGAGCAGGTCATCGA
>MGNL01000084.1:27750-27892 GCA_001796785.1 Chloroflexi bacterium RBG_16_51_16
CTCTCGCTGAATGTTTTCTTATCCCATTTAGCATCATCCCGCCTTAAAGTGGATGCATAACCCTTGATCAAGGCTACTGGCGTCCGCAGCTCGTGACTCACAATTGAGATGAATGTGCTTTTGATTTCCTCAGCGGTTCTGA
>MGNL01000085.1:0-6662 GCA_001796785.1 Chloroflexi bacterium RBG_16_51_16
GGAGATGTGGACGCGCAAACCGCGCATGCTTACACCACGTCCAGGGCTTCCATGTAAAATTCCTCGCCTGCGATGATCTTCGCGCCGACGCTGCCGCAGTGCGGGCAAAGGATTTCACCCTCAAGGGGATGATAGGTCTTAAAACACGCCATGCACTGAGCTTCAGCCTGGACGTGCTTGAAATGCAGCACGGCTTGTTCTCCGGCCGTTCCCCTGGCCAGCACCTCCCAGGCCCCTTCGATCGTATCATCAGTATACGTGGAGATCTCACCGATTACGAAATGTACATCCGTGATGCGCGTGGCTTTGGCAGCTTCCATCTGTTGGACTGCATTTTTCAATATGGCTTCGGTCGCGTGGAATTCATGCATGGGTGTGTATGGTTTTATCCTTTTAACCCCGTCGGTCTTTCCAGATTATCTAAAAGCGTGATAATTAAATTAGAAAGACCTCCCTGGGTTGAATTTCAGGCCGGTCTATAAGCCGCATTCTGTCCATGAAGCCTCCGCTGAGCGGTGCCTCACTGTGCAATCATCTCTCTGGGCAGCGCGTTGCCGCGCCGCTCGGTGCGGCCTACCCGGGGCTGGCCGTCTCCACGGTTGGAGTCGGCACATGTGGAGACGAGCAGTCTCCCATCGTCCACAGACGATTTCGCCCCTGCTTGGCCTTGCTCCCGGCGGGGGTTACCTGGCCATCCGCATTGCTGCAGACGCCGGTGGTCTCTTACGCCACCTTTTCACCATCACCCAATACTTTTTACGGTGTTGGGCTGTCTGTTTCTGTGGCCCTAATCCGGTAGGTTAACGCTTCTCAGCGGTTTCCCCACCCCGGGTGCTATCCGACGCCGTGCTCTTTGGAGTGCGGACTTTCCTCGATCCCGTAAACACAGGACCGCGATTGCCCGACCAGCCTGAAGGTTAACATCATACCCGCCTCAACGCCTGAAGTCAACCGGCATGCTCTCCGGGGATGAATTCGATCAATTAAATATATTTTTTAGTGCTGAGAATATGATTTGCCCATGAACGGAGTAACGAAAAGCTCGTCTTGCCTCCAATTTTTTGTTCCATACTCCAACCGCTGAATGGTTACGGATCCTGCTGCTTTCAAGTTCACGATAATCGATCAATGATCATTATTAAAAATTAACCCCATATAAGCGAAAGGTGGACATTCCCATAAAAGACATTAAAATAGACTGGTTATGCGATCCGCACTGTGGGAAGACCGATGAACAAGCACCCTGGAAGATTTGTCATAGGTCTGACGGGAAACATCGCAACAGGAAAGAGCGTGGTGCGGCGAATGCTCGAGCATCTCGGTGCCTATACCATCGACGCGGACGCGCTCGCCCATCGTGCAATTTCGAAGGGTGCCCCAGGCTATCAACCGGTGGTGGATTGTTTCGGCAAGTGGATCCTGGATGGTGAAGGTGAAATCGATCGAAAGAAACTGGGGAACCTGGTCTTCCACGATCCGGAGGCCTTGGTCCAGTTGGAGAACATCATTCACCCACATGTCACCCAGGCGATTGAGATCCTCACCACCCGCGCGACTCAATCGGTCATTGTGATCGAGGCGATCAAACTGCTCGAGAGTCCTCTGCGCGATCGGTGCGACAGCCTGTGGGTCGTCCATGCTCCCGAGCAGGTCCAGCTCGAACGCTTGATGCGCAAACGCCATCTATCCCGCGAACAAGCCCTCAATCGCATCCGGATCCAGCGGCCCCAGGAGGAAAAGCTCAAGGTTGCCAGTGTCAGTATCCTCAACACCGGGTCATACGATGACCTGTGGAACCAGATCTCCGCTGAATGGAAAAAGATTTCGCCCGCCGCGGAAACCCAGCCTGAGATCATACCTTCGGTAGCCGGTGATTTTTATGTACAGCGTGGACGGCCGCGCGACACCGAGGTCATCGCCGGTTTGCTCACCCGCCTGAGCAAAGGACGCCGTAGTGTGTCCTCGGAGGAGGTCATGGCGGATTTTGGTGAGAAGGCTTATCTTCTTTTACGGTTGCGGGATGAACGCGTCGGCCTTGCCGGCTGGCAGGTTGAAAATCTGGTAGCCCGCACCACCGACCTCTACCTCGACGATCGCATCGATAAGACCAGCGCTCTTGGTACTTTGATTGACGAAGTCGAACGAGCTTCTACAAACCTGCAGTGCGAAGCTTCCCTTGTGTTTCCGGGCTCCGATCTCGCAGGTGAGGCGCAAGCCTGGAAAAACCTCGGATATGAGCGCCGAACACCTGAAACGTTGGGCATTCAAGCCTGGCAGGATGCAGCCGTTGAATCCATGCCCGCGGGGACGACCCTCTTCTTTAAGCTGCTCAGGCAGGATCGGGTACTGCGTCCGATATGATCCGCATTCCACCTCTTTTCGACGAGTTTGGCAGGGTGATCCTTGACGGAATTTCTAAATAACCTGCTCTTTATATTCCAGCGCATTGACTGGCTGAGCGCCATTGACATCCTGTTGGTGTCGGCGGTCTTCTTCGGTCTCCTGTACTGGCTCCGCGATACCCAGGCGCTGGTGCTTCTGCGCGGTGTCATCTTACTCGTGGTCTTAATTGTTCTGCTGACCAGCTTGGTCCCGCTTCCTGCATTCTCATGGCTTGTGCGCAACGCCCTGCCTGCCTTGCTTCTGGCCATTCCAGTAATTTTCGCTCCCGAGATCCGCCGCGCCCTGGAGAGGATCGGCAGGGCGGGATCGATCTGGTCCTTTACGACCAGATCTGTCACCCAGGATATTGAGGATACGATCAAGGCGATTGTAACTGCAGCGGCCAGGCTCTCCGCCAGGCAGCATGGCGCGCTGATTGTTATGCAGAAATTGGATAACCTGGACGAATATATGGAAAACGGAGTGCGGATGAATGCCCGCGTAACACCGGAGTTGCTCCTCCAGGTTTTCTACCCGAATACACCTTTGCACGATGGTGCGGTCATCATTGAAGGCAATCACCTGGTCGCCGCGGCCTGTGTGATGCCGCTCTCCTCCAGTGGGATCTTAAATCGATCACCGGATCACCAAATGGGCTTGCGCCACCGGGCTGCCCTCGGGATCTCCGAAGCCAGTGATGCCATCGCCATCGCCATCTCCGAGGAGAGCGGTGCCATTTCCATCGCGCATTCCGGACGCATGATCCGCCGGCTGGACCCGGACCGGCTTGAAAACATCCTGCTCGCCTTCTTTCGACCGGCAAATGGACAGGGCGAAAAAATGCCCTGGCAGCGTTTCTTCTCCTTCTGGTTCCCTCATAAAGAAAGCAGGCGGGAGGAATGACGGTCCTGACCTGGCTGGGGAAGAACCTCCGCACCTATCTTTGGGCATTGGCATTATCTGTCTCGGTATGGATCGCAGCAGTTACCTCCGCCGATCCCGACGAGGCGCGCCTGTATCCCAATCCGGTTAAGGTCGAGATCGTTGGCCAGGATCCGGGTTTGGTGATCAAAACAGAAATTCCGGAAACGGTCGATGTCGTCTTGCGCGCCCCGCGTTCGGTGTGGGCATTGCTTGAAGCTGATCCGACCAGTGTCCGTGCCCTTCTCGATCTTTCCGGCTTGAGCAATGGGGAGCATGTCCGTGATCTGCAGATCCAGGTTGGGGTTCGCCCCGTGAGGATCGTATCCGTCATACCGGGCGATTTTGATTTCACCCTCGAGCCGCTCGCATCCCGCACGATGGAGGTCGACCTCAGCCTTGCCGGTGAGCCCGCCATCGGTTATCAGGCTGGTGAGCCGGAACTTGATCCGGAAGAGGTCATCGTCTCGGGCGCCAGTTCGCTTGTTGACAGCGTCAATCGGGTCAGGCTGTCCGTAAGCCTGGCTGGTGTGCGCGAGAGTATCGATGGATCTTTGCCTGTCGAGCCATTGGATGAAAACGGGCAGCGGATTACAGGATTATCCGTCACCCCCTCAAGCGTACATGTATCCCTGCCGATCAGTCAGCAGGGCGGCTATCGGGATCTGGCCGTCAAGGTGGATGTGCGCGGCCAGCCTGCCAGCGGCTACCGTTTGACGAATATCACCGTCTTCCCACCCCTGGTTACTGTTTATGCGACCGAACCCGAGCTCGTGAATTCGCTCCCCGGAGTTCTACAGACCCAGCCGCTGGATATATCCAATGTGATCGATAACACCACCACCCGCCTGGGTTTGAATTTACCCCCGGGAATTTCCGTGGTTGGTGAACAGAGCGTACTTGTGCAGGCCGGCGTCGCACCCATCGAAACCAGCTTTACCCTCCCGGATGAAAATATTGAGATTATCGGTCTAACTTCCGGTATGACGGTCGAATTCTCGCCGCAATCGGTGGATGTCATCATCTCCGGTCCACTGCCTCTTCTCCAAACTTTGACCTCCAGGGATGTCCATGTCACGATCGATGTGACGGCGCTATTGCCGGGCACCTACCGGCGAACGCCAGAGGTTGACATCCAGGTTTCAGATGTTGCGGTTGAGTCGATCCAGCCGAGCACCATTGAGGTGGTCCTCTCCAAATCGAGCTCGCCCACCCCAACTCCCAGACCTTGAGTCTATTTTGAAAACCAAGAACCTTTAATCCTGTCCTTTGGTTTTGGAAGGTATGAGAAGGGGATAGCTAAGGTTACGTCTATGTCCAAACCTGTAGTCGCTCTAGTGGGTCGGCCCAACGTGGGTAAATCCACCCTGTTCAACAGATTAGCCGGTGAACGATTTGCCATCGTGGATGATACCGCGGGCACCACGCGGGACCGCCTCTACTACATGTCAGAGTGGAACGGCCGCCCCTTCACCATCGTGGATACCGGCGGCATCGATCCGACTCATGGAGGTAGGACTCCTCTCTCGATCGGTTCGGCGGACTTTATCGAGCAGATTCGCCTCCAGGCTTTGCTGGCGGTAAGCGAGGCGGATGTTGTCTTGCTTGTCACCGACGGTGAAACCGGTGTGACCAATCCGGATCGCGAGGTCGGCGAAATTCTTCGGCGCCACCAGGTTAAAGATGCTGAGGGCATTTCCTTTCCGCCGATCTTCGTCGTGGTCAACAAATGTGAAACTGCCCCGCGGCGGGCTGCAGCTTCTGAATTCTATGAACTCGGCCTCGGAGATCCTTATCCGGTTCAGCCCTGCACGGCACCGGAACGGGTGATCTGTTGGATGCTTTGGTGGCTTCCTTCCCAGTGGAGAAGCCCGAGCAGGAAGATGAGAACGTCAAGATCGCCATTGTCGGTAAACCCAATTCCGGAAAATCCAGTTTGTTGAATCAACTGGCGGGTGCGGAGCGCGCCATCGTCAGCCCAATCCCCGGGACAACCCGGGATTCAATTGACACTCAGATCGAATATCAGGGTATCCCGGTCACCCTCATCGATACCGCCGGCATCCGCCGCCGCGGTCGGGTGGAGCGAGGCGTGGAGCAGTACAGCGTCCTGCGTTCCTTTAAATCCATCGAGCGTGCGGATGTGGCTCTGCTGATGATCGACGCATTGGCAGGCATCACTGCGCAGGACGCGCATATCGCCGGTTATATCCTGGAGGAATGGAAATCCTGCGTGGTGCTGGTGAACAAATGGGATGCGCTAGAAAAGGATACGAACACGATGGAGGCTTACACCAACATCGTCCGCCGGGAGTTGAACTTCCTGGATTACGTCCCGCTGTTGTTTATTTCCGCCCTCACCGGTCAACGCGTCGATCAGGTTCTACCGCTCGCCTTGCGCGTACAGGAGGAACGCCTTAGGCGGCTGACCACTTCGAAGATCAACCAGATCCTTCAGAAAGCGAAGGACCAGCATGCTCCTCCATCCAAGGCGGGGCGCGCGTTGAAGATCTATTATGGAACCCAGGTACGCAGCGATCCACCTACGTTCATGATCTACGTCAACGATCCGCGGCTGATGCATTTTACCTATCTTCGCTATTTGGAAAATCAGATCCGCCTCGAATACGGTTTCCTGGGGACACCCATCCGGATTGTGATCAAGGGCAGAAAGGAAGATTAATATAAACCGGGGGTAATAGATCTGCACACGGATTTGCAGTAATTGATATCCCACCCGTTAATCTTCACCGCCTCCACGATGGCGCATACCAATTCGCCTCCAGGATCAATCCAGGTGCGGAGAGGATGTGCTGCTCCAGGGTGTTCGTATCGACCGCGAACAGATGCCCTCCCGTTGGTGTGCTGGTTTCTTCAACCAGCAGGGTTCTCCCATCCGGCGCGAACACCAGACTTCCAACCGTGACACCTTTATAGACCTGCTTCAAACCCAATCCATCGCGACCGGTGACATACACATCTGCTACCGGATTGAACGCTGTGTCTGTACTTGAGTGGACGAACGCCAGCCGCTTGGAATCCGGTGACCAGACGATCGGGTAGAGGCTGCCGCCCACGAAATTGGTCAATTCGACCGGGTTTGCGCTGTCCGGTTCGATGATCTTTAAAATATGTTTTTGAGTGTTGTAATCATAATCATCGTATGCCAGCCAGGCACCATCGGGTGAAATAACGAACACCGATTTGGTGAGCATTGTTTCGAACATCGGACGCACGAACCCATCGCTGGCCCGCAGCAGGAAAACGCCTCCCTGCGTCCCGGGCAGTGCGGGTCGCACCAATATGTTTTCGGTCAGCCACCCGTCCATGACATAGGGTCTGCCACTGCCGGGAAGCGA
>MGNL01000085.1:6749-7250 GCA_001796785.1 Chloroflexi bacterium RBG_16_51_16
CGCGATCCATGTCCCATCCGGTGACCAGAAGGGTGGATCGATATAAGGGAACTCCGCCAGGCTGGTCCACGTACCTGCCGAAGGATCGAATAAGAATAGTTTTGTTGGGGTGCCGTTCGGGTTATCCGGGTAGGCGAACGCTGCCAGCTTGCCGTCCGGTGACCACGCCAGCGCTGAAAGATTGAAACTGAAGGGAAACGGCGCTGGAATCGTCTTTAATTGGGGACAAGGGTTCAGCCCCATCACACAATCACCGGGCAGGCTCACCAATTGAGGGACTTGTCCTGCTTGATGAGGTAGGGTGAAAAAATAAAGCTCTCCCATCGGGATACTCTGGGAAGGGATGGGTGTCGTTAGAGAAGGTGTGACTGGCGGATTGGGCACCAATTCAAATTGTGGTTTGGCGGTTTCTGGAAAAAACAACGCATCCTCAAAAACAGAATCAAAGATCACCTGGTTCACCACCCGTTCGTTCTCGATCGACCCGCCGCCTGTTTTTGC
>MGNL01000085.1:7382-7483 GCA_001796785.1 Chloroflexi bacterium RBG_16_51_16
CTTGAAGGTGCCGGCGTTTTGTGAAAAATCAGATGGAAAGGCCATCTGCGAGATATGGGTTCCCATTTGACCCCAGATCGGATTTCCGGTCGCGCTCCCCT
>MGNL01000086.1:0-5407 GCA_001796785.1 Chloroflexi bacterium RBG_16_51_16
TTCGAACGGTCAAAGAAGGGACACAAGATGACAGCCTTAGTCGGTTTTCTCAGACGCGGTGCTGGAATTCTCCGGCTGTCTCTTTTCCTTGTGTGGGCGCTGTTTCTGCTCTTTCTGGGCAGGGGCGGGTGAAGTTGCGGGAGAGCTGGGCCTGTTGTCAGTGGAGTAGAAGCCTGGGCCTTTGAATACGACACGAACCAGTGAGATTATCCTCTCGAGGGTTTTCTTGCGGCAGTCCGGACAAAGTTTGAGAGCCACGTCCGCGAAAGTCTGGTAGCGCTCAAACTGGGCTCCACAGGATCTGCAGCGATATGCATAGATAGGCATGACTTCTTCTGCTTTTCGTGCTGCAAATGAGCGAATGGATTGTAGCGGAAGCAAGGATTTGTGGTGTGCTTCCTATTGCTCATCAACATGATTGTATCCTACATGGTTTCAGGCTTAGTTCCCTCCAACAGTTCAAGCGTATTCATGGCGGGAAGAACACCCGGCATCTACGAGGCTCAATTCCAGTTGGGCTACCACTAATATTTGGATTTGTGGGCCCGGCAGGATTCGAACCTGCGACCAAGCGATTATGAGTCGCCTGCGCTAACCGCTGCGCCACGGGCCCGGGATCAGTGATCAGAAATCAGTTATCAGTGGTCAGTGAAAAAGTACTCGCCGCCCATTATTTTACTGCAAATATTCGCGATCCAACTTCATTGGATTAGCGAAGCCGGGCTGGTAGAACGGATGACCCTGTACAACTTCCATTGGTTTTCGGTTTTCGGCAGGACGTCAACCAGTTCCACCCACGGTGCGCCGCGCTCATGCAGGTAGGGGTGCACGCGATTGAGGATGTTCAACGCCTGCTTGTAATCATTCTTGGGGATCAGTAAAAAATCCACATACGCGGGCGGATTGCGAACGGCTGCCTGGAAATCCGGATCGGTGTGATCCATAAACAATCCCGGGTCACGCGCTCCTAGGACGACGGCAAACCCATCCTCCAGCCCAACCAGCACTCTTTCACCGGGCGGAATGATCGTTTCAAGCTGCCTGCCCAGCTGAAAGGCTTCGATCACACTCCTGACCTTGTATTCGCCGCCGCCGGCCAGCCCGTACCAGGATTTTTGTTCCTGGTCCGGGAGGGGATAGGTGACAAGGGTCTGGTAGGTTAAGAAATTCGATAACATGAAAAGTATTAATATGAACCCAAGTAATCCAGGTTCACCCCACCGAACTCGGCGCAGGCGGGGCTGCAGATATTTAATCGCGACCAGCATCACCGCCAGACCCAACGGCATGGCAAGCATCAGGTATCGGAAGCGCGGCACGGAGGACTCGCGCATCACCAGGAGGAACTGGGTGACCGGTATGATAAGCGGCAGTAATCCGAACCCGGTCAGGAACCAGGATTTTTTACGAATTCCAATCATGACCAGTAAAAGTGTTCCCAGTACGCCCAGCGGAAACATCACCGTCCAGCTCCCGAACAGCAGACGGAAAACACTGAGCGTATCGGTCTGTACGTTCGCGGCTCCCAGCTCGATGTGCAGCACGCTCGAGGCGCTCTCCACGTCCGTCAGGAAGTAGATCGGGTTGCCCATGATCAAGGCGTTGGCCAGCATCCACAGGAAGATGGGGTAGATGACCAGTGAGCTGAACGCGAGCAAGCGCCCTTCCATGAATTGTCTGAATTTATTCAAGGGCATTTCAGCGCTATTTTCCCAGCTTACCGCGAGCACGAGAGCACACCCGGCGAAGGAAAGGATGATCGATTCGTAACGGATCAAGGGCAGCAAACCGAAAAATAAACCGGAGAACATCATATACGTGTTTTGGTTCGTCTGGTGGAACCGGACTAGCCAGAATAGAGCAGCAAGAGAAAAAACCACCAGCAGTGCTTCGCTCATGCCGTTTACGGCAAATAGGATGATGAGCGGATTGACCGCAAATAACAGGACGACCAGCACCTGCCAGGTCCTGTTCAGCCCGCATGCAGACGCCAGATGACCAATCAGGATCATGGAGAGGACCATGCACAGAGCTGAAACAATAACGGGCGCCATGAAAGAAAAAACGAGGCTTTGGAAGGCTGCCAATGGAAGGAGTACCAGGGTTGGGATTGGAGGCCAGACAAAACCGATGGTCGTCAGCTTCATCTCTGCGCCCTGGAAAACAAGCCAGGCGCTGGTCAGCCTGGCGAGGCTGTCGGTCGTATACGCTTGACGGATGAATATGAGGTAGTAGCCCAGGAAAATATAGGCGACCAGGAAGGCACTGGCCAGGATGCCAACCAGGTTGACCTGTGATCTTTCGACCGGTAATTCGTTTTCCGCCTGGGAGAGCTTTGCCTCAGCGAGGATTGCCATGATCACCTTGAATATGGATATCAAAAAGGTCCACGGGAGTGAGGGCTTCCTCGGTAAGGGAGATCACCTCTGTCACGTCATTGTCCTTCGAGAACCCGTGATGTGTTTTTTCCCAGAAGTGCGGTTTGTACAATAATTGGATGAACCCCATCCAGGCGCCGATGCTGGCAAGCCCCCAGTAAATTGGACTCACCAAAGCATACTTCACCATATTGTATTTTTCGCGCCGCAGTGCACCGGCTACGTTCATATACGTGAACGCAAAATTACCGATGAACAAGGCTAACGCCCCTAGCAAATGGATCACACCGGGGAAGATCGCCTCGATGAAATGCCAATGCACCAGGAACCACAAGGTGGTCAGTAACCAGTAGATCGGATTGAGCAGGGCTGCAAAAACCGTTCCTCCCACGACGAACTGAAAACTGAGGAAAGGCATGACGCCGATCTCTTGGATCAACCTGAACGGGTTCCGCATGTGGACCAGCCAGGTTTGAATATAGCCCTTGATCCAGCGGGAGCGCTGGCGCAGCCAGTTGTACAGCCGGCTGTTGGCTTCCTCGTATGTCGTGCTGTCAACGATGGCGGTCTTGTAACCGCGCTTGAACAATCGGATCCCCAGGTCTGCGTCTTCGGTGACATTGTAAGGGTCCCAGGCCCCGACCTCAACCAATCCATTTCGCTTGAAATGGTTGGAGGTTCCGCCCAGTGGGATCGGGGCATGACTGGCAGCCAGACCGGGGAGGAAGAGGTCAAACCACATGGAATATTCGATCGTGAACCACTGGGTGAGGATGTTCTGTTCGCTGTTGAAATAATTGAGCTTCGATTGGATGCAGGCCACGTCGGCGGGTGCCTTGGCAAATGCCGCCACGATCTTTTTTAATTGATCCGGTTCGGGGAGGTCTTCTGCGTCGTAGATGACGACGTACTCACCCCGGGCATGGATCAGTCCGTAATTACAGGCTTTGGGTTTGGTCATGGGTATGCTGGATGGTACGATCACGCGGTGGAAGTGCGAGGGCGGCTTCCATTCATCGTACGCCTTAATCGTTTCCGGGTCGCCCTGTTCCATAAGAACCTGGATGTCAAGCTTCGTGGGTGGATAGTCCAGCCGGTTCAAGGCGCTCAACAATTCAGGGAGTACTTCGGCTTCCTTATAAGCCGGGATCAGAAGCGTATAAACCGGCAGATCCCGATCATCCAAGGACTCCAATTCTTCGGGGCTGACCGTCATTTCCATGTTGTAAGAAAGGGCATGGTAGACAAGATAGAATTTATAGCTTGAAAATCCAACATAAAAGAGGGTCGCGAGCGCATTGATCAGGATGATATAGCTGTTGAAATCAAACCAGAGCCAGAGCAGCGATCCTAAAGCCAATCCCAGAAATGCGATAGCCTGGGCGCGGGTTAAAACGCGGAACGCGGAATCCTGCGGGGCTCGCTCCAAAAGCTCTGAAGTGCTTTGGGCGAGATAACTGCCTTTAAAGAGTCGCTCGAGCGCGGCTTCGAAATCCGACTCGGTCACGAGCACGAGAGAGATCTTTTCTCCAAGCCTGAGGCGGGTCTGGTCTACTCCTGCGGTATTGAATGGATCAACGGTAGCCAGGGTGATGGTTCCGCTTGATCTTTCAATCGGGAGCACGCCATTCTGGCGCGCGAACGCATGAGGCAGGGAATTGGCCAATTTGAAATCTATGGATAGGGCATCCAAGTCAACCAAAGGGAGGGAGGACTGTTTTGCAAGATAGCGGTACAACTGGTCATCCGTGATAAAGCCGCGGTTGATCAATGCTTGACCGAGCCGCACACCCGTCCTGCGGGCGATGTCGAGTGCCTGGTTCAATTGGACCCTGCTGATGAGACCGTCGAGGAGCAGGTACGTGCCAATGGTTTTTCTGCCCAAGGTCCGCTGTAAGGCATCTTCCATTTCCTCGCGGCATACCATTACCGGGTTGATGTCGCGCTTCAACAGCTGGTGGAGATGCTTCAGGTCATCCGAAAACACTGGGTCAGCAAATCCGACGGTGAGTTGGACTCCGTCATCCCGGATGGGTATGGCGCTATATTGCCTGGCTTGCTCCAGAGTCATTAGGGTCACGGTCTGCTCGTGAACGGGATCAACGAACACCGTGCGCTCAACCTCTTGACCTAGCGCATCCAAACGCTTGATATGCTGCTCGACGAGCTGCAGGCTTTCGAAAGGCAGTCCGTTATAACTCGAGAGGGCTTTCGCGATCACCAACCTGGGCATCAGGCTGGCGGAAGCGATCGCCTCGTCGAGGGGGAGACTATCACGAGAGTATGCATTCAAGGCGGCGGTGGCACTTACTTGGGTGATCACACCTTCGCCTACCAGGTGCTGCAGGACTGAAAGTACCTGCGGATCGGTGGATCCAGACTGCCTGCGATCTAGCCATCGGTCAAGTGTGGCGGATATCACAGAGCGAGGAGCAAGGACTGGCTGAACGCGCATGCCGGTGATCTTTTCCACCTGCATCAGCCCTTGGGTATCGAACGGATCCGCGATCGCCATCCACAGATCCCTGCCGTTCGCCCAGAGAGGGATCAGCGCATGATCATGCGCCAGTGCCTCCGGAATAAGGGAAAAGTTTCTTTTCGTGATGCGGGCGTGGTCCAATCGCGTGCCGGGGAGACCGGTTTGCAAGCTGAGCGTTTGTACCAAGTCAAACTCATCCAGATATTTCTCACGCACAAGCCCTTCAGGCAGGGAATGGTACAAGCCGCGTTCGTCATACCGTATTCCATCCGCCTGCGCCGGGGTGACCATCCCGAGTAGAGTCAGCAGATCACTGAGGGCTGGCATCAGTGCAGGGATAAGCGAACGGGAAGGGTGCTTTGCTTCTTTTAGCTCTTTCTCGATCGTGCCTTTGGAAGCCAGCCAGGGTACGACTTCGAAACCACAGATTCGTTCACACAACCGCAATATTGCCGGGTCCGGCTTGCTCACAGCAACATGCAAGCGGGAATTCTCCATGCGGAGCGGTAAAATTCTAAAATTTAAAGCGATGCTCGGGGGAATGAGCCGA
>MGNL01000086.1:5501-5776 GCA_001796785.1 Chloroflexi bacterium RBG_16_51_16
AATCAAATTATGATCCACCATCACATCGATCAATGGCTGGCCGGTCTGCTGCCCCAGCTCCCTGGAAATTTCAATATCCTGCTCGGATATCAATCTCTGTTCAACAAGGGATTCCAGGATCAGCCTGTCCTGTGCGTTCATGTCTTCCGTTCCACGCAGGTAAAACTTACGGTACAAGCGTTCCCAATCCGATGGGCAGCATAGGACCGGGAACACAGGGATGGAGAGTTGATCGGATATATCCTGGAGATCGTTACCACCGGTAAGTTTCGTGG
>MGNL01000086.1:5906-12724 GCA_001796785.1 Chloroflexi bacterium RBG_16_51_16
CCATCGCCTCGGAGAGGTCGCGCTCGCTGACCAAGCCGAGATCGCGGCAGATCACATCAACCGGATCGCCGGAGCGTTTCTGAACGACGCGGACACGCCTCAAGTTGGTGGGAGAAAGAAATCCAAGTTGGTAAAGAATGCCGCCCAGATCCAGCACAGTGTGAGCCGGATTAGAGCCCTTGTAGGATCGCTCCTGGAGCTCGCGTATCTCAGGGTAACTGGCTTTATATGGCGTCAAGGGACGCCGGCAGCGTGTTTCGGCCGCCCGGAGCGTTTCCCGGTCTGATGGATCGGGACAGGCTACGATCAGCCCTTCCGAATCGATCCACAGGGGAGCGATGGAGTACTTGCGCGAGATTTCCTCTGAAAACAGGATAGATGCCCGTTTGTCTGTCTTCAGGCTTCTCAAGCGAAGGATGGGTAATTCCAGGGTCAGTGGCATGAGGGATTATCGGTCTTTCCTCGACCTATTAAAAAAAGTTTTAAGAAACAGTTTGCGCTGATCCGAACCGCTGCCCTTCTGACGAAACGCCAGGAATAACCCGATGTCGGATATCGTATAAATCAGAACAACCACTCCGATCAAGACCATCGGGACCGTAAAATATCCAAGGAAAGTAGCAAGGAACACACCCAACCAGGTGATCAGTAGGATAACGACTCTGAAGAGGACGAAGAATAATGAGACCACATCACTACGGCGTGGGTCTTTTGCTTTCACCATGCTGTTCTCCAAAAGGATGCCAGGAACGATGATCAGCCGGTCGTGCTCTCGTTGACCATGTCACGGACTTGTTGAAAATGAACGATCGACTTGTCCGTTTTAATGGCCACGAGCAGCGCACCTTCAGAGGCGTTGATAAGCTCTGTATCGGTCACGCCATCTTGAGGGAACTGGGCGATGCCGATGTTCACCGGAACATGCACTTTTTCCATCAAATTCTTTACCAACCTATCCACCACGATATTCACCCCGTCGCGATTCGTTTCCGGAAGGATGGCGCCGTATTTTTCCCCGCCGAAGGGAATATCCGTTGAACGTACAGCACTGACCAGGGCACCCACCACCTGGCGTTTGAGGGCTTCCACTGCGTCCGCGCCGCGCTCATTGAGTATTTCACCCAGGTTACCAATCTGGAGCAAGAAAATACACAAATCCTTTTCGAAACGCTGGCTACGGACGACCTCCGTCCGCAGCAACCTCTGGGCTTGCTGGTAGCGCATGATACCGGTCACCGGATCGAACTGCCTGAGCTCCTCGATGAGTTTTTTACTGTTGTCGAGCTGCTTATTGATCTGCATGGCTTCCAGTCTGACCAACTCGGCCAGCACGAAGCTGCCGCTGATCGCAGCGATCACAACGCCCAGTCCCGGGAGGATGGCGAGGTTGATCCCGCCTAAACCGACAACGGACACAGAGTAGAGAAGAAGGGAGCCCAGCGCGGCGATCCAGCCGGAGAAACGAAAAAGGTTGGTCAGGGTCATTGTTGTGGTGAACATCAAAAGGGAGAGCGCCAGCAGGCGTGTGTCTGCTTCGATCCACAGGAAGCATCCAACCACGCTGATGATCAGCCAGAAAATCGCGGCGGCAAGCAGCAGGAAGAGTTTGTTATTGGTATTCATGACTCACCTGGAATTATTTTTTACGCTTGGATGTGCTTGTGATCAGCGTACCGCTGATGATCACGATTGTGGTCAGGAAAATCGCGCCGGCCAGCCAAACAATCCAGCGGGCGGATGGGTTCGAGTAATCGCCTTCCTCTGGGAGAGCAGGCGCAGCGCTGGTGGTTTCCACACGGGTATCTTGAGCCTGAAGGATCGTATCCGCATAGATCGCATCCTGTGAGCCAAGGATGGCGAGATCTCCTTCCAGAAGCGGCATCAATTCCGGATCGTATAATGCCCGGGCAGCCCATTTAAATCCCTGTGCATCATTGCCGGTCACAACCAGGCGCGAATTGCCCTCCAGTGTCATAGCCGCCTCAATATATCCAATGGAGGAGACCTGGGAAGCGGGCATCACTTCCGGGATCAACTCGGGATTCTGTGGTTTATTGCTTCCTTCGATGAAAGACAGCGGCAGGATATCATTGAGCTGGTAAATACTTATGTTCTGTGAGGGTTCACCGAGGAGGATCTGGAACGGTGCCTCCTGTGCGACTGTGACCGGGTCACCGCCTGCGATGACCGCGGGCAGGCTCTCTTCACCCGTTGTGTAGCGACCCAAACCTGAACTGATCCACGCCAACGCCTGTGCGGTATCCAGGTTAGGAGAGGCCGGAACAACAAACTCCGTACCAGATAAATCTGCGTTTTCCATGAAACCGAACGGATAATTGCCCAAGTCAAGCTTGCGCACCGTAGGTCCGGTCGGAAGAGTCAGTCTGGAGTCGGAATAAACCGTGACCCAGGCGTCGTAATAATGGTCGTCATTACACTGGTTTGGATCCTCGGAGTCTGATTGAAGCTGGGGATTCATCACGAGTGAAAGCTCATTGGCACCGATCTTGAAGAGCCGGGCAGGTATCCTGAAGGTGAGCCATGCGTCGGCTGCGTTATTCTCGTCCAGGCGGGTGTTTCCGACCAGTTTGTTATTAACGGACAGGGTCAATAACGAGTTCTTGGATTGGAGAAGTTCGGAATGGGCGAAATGCAGGTCGAAAGAAGCTTCCGTGAGGACCTGCCACTCCCTGGAGAGGTTGACGACGTAATTAACAGATTGTTGATAGGAGCCGTGGGTCGTGATGTCTTCATAACCTAACTTCTCCAAGACCATCTTTGGTTCTAGAGGCTGCGCAGTATCTGTTGGACTTGTGATGGATTTGATGATCGCGAGCTGACCGTTCAATAACGGGTAGGCGCTTTCGTTGGCAAGAGCCCGCCCAGCCAAAAACAAAGCCTCATCTGTTTTCCCGGTCACGATCAGGCGCGCTTTGTCAGCGCTGCCGGGTACCTCGTCGATCCACAGGACACCCAGGTTGGGATCGATCTGCCTCCCGTCGAGTGTAGTGAGCGTGCGGCTGTTACTGCCATGTTTGACAAAAGGCAGCTCCGGCGAGTCGAGCACGTCCAGATGGTCGGACCGACCGATGTACACCAAGTGGCCCGGGTCAGTGCGTTCCTGCTCCTGCGCCTGGTCTTCGGAAATAACCTCGATCTCCATCTTGTTGGAAGAATTGAGCTGACCCAACTTGGCGCTAATGCGGGTCAGGGCATCAAGCTCTGCCAGATTGGGTTTCGCGGGCATTACCAGGTTGATCTTATTAACAAGGAATTCGGTGCTATCCAGGAACGGATAGGGGAACCGACTGAGGTCCAGGTCAGATATCCCTGGGTCATACATCAAATTAAAAGATGAGGAATTATGGATCGTCACCCAAACCCCGGGGTTCTCGGCATCCTCACAGTAATTTGTGTGAATACCCATATAGAACTCGAGGGTCAGGCTGTTGTAACCAGGTTGGATAAGCTTAGCGGGAATCTCCAATAAGACCTGGCCGTGGTCGGCAGTCTCGGGCGTCAACGGAACACTCCCGATGCGGACAAAATTGAAATCCAATGCCATGCTTGAATATTCAGCAAGCATGGGCGAATGGCTGAATTGAACGGTGACTGTATTTCCGGGTAAGACCGCCCAGCTGGCTGGCCAATGAAAACCGAAAGACCGGCTGGCTGTGACTCCCTGAATAGTTTCATCCTCCAGATATCCGAGTTCCTCGAGTGTTATGGATCGGTTTCCCGTTTCTTGGACATCCGAAAATTCCCGAGCCCTGGCGAAGGCTTGCTTACTTTGGATTGCAACCGTGACGATTAATACGATCGCGGCTACTAATCTGAGAAGGAAGAGCATTTTTTTCATTCGGATAATGACCTTAATAAACACGATGCAGGCTTCGTTTACAGCCTGGAATGATGTTTGCTGGAATGGACTAACCCTACATTTATTGTTGGTTATTATATGCTTGGGCTGGTTCTAAACCCCCTGATGCTCTATTGTAGTTTCGTTATAAATAACGGAAGTGCAAGGATTCCGAATGATTTTCGATTAACAATTTTGGTAGGCATGGAAATATTAAGAAACAGATTAAAACCAATGGCCAAGCATAAAAGAGATCAAAGCTAAAGATTTATTACCATGATAGGCTCATCTTTTAGCCAGACGGCCCATGACACAATAAAAATACGAAGGGATAAATTTGCACGACGAATATTCGGGAGTGATTCGAACGGAGAGCTATTCCATGTCTGAGAGGAGCTTGTCCAACTGGTCCATGATGATCTGGATTGAATCGCCTTTGCGGATAAAAACGGCTCCACACTTAACCGCTTGCGCCTCCAGCAAGGAATCCACACTCAGGATGGCCAGGCTCGCGTTTGGGTTAAATTTACGGATCTGCTCGCAGGTCTCCGGAATAGCCAGACCGGGCAATTTATCGGAAATTAGAACAATGCAATTTTGTCCTGCCTGAACCTCTGAGGTTAGTGATTGGACGTCATCCGCGTAAGAGATCTGTTCGGCAGCATATTTACGTGTAAGCAGGAGGGTCAACGCGTTGCGAGCTGACCGATCGGTATCTGCGATAATTACACAGCTCATTCATTCCTCAACCTTAGTCTAGATGAGGTGCGAATTTCCTGTATCCGTCCGCGGTCGGGGATTTGGCTGTCCGCTTGGATAGGTGTTTGTACAATACAACAAGCGGTATTCAGCGGCCCGATAGTTCGTCCTGTAAGCTGATATTGGATCCGATCAGATTAATTTTCTTTCGAAAGCGAGTTTAACGGCTTCTACCCGGCTGTCCACCCCAAGCTTTTGAAAGATATTTGAGATATGGAATTTGACAGTGCCTAGGCTGATGACAAGCCGACTGGCGATCTCATTGTTGTTACAGCCATCCACCATCAGGCGCATGACCTCCCGCTCCCGCTCGGTCAGATCCGATCCGGGGATGTGAGGTTGGGTAAGCGATTCGGCCAGTACCTGAGCAGCCTCAGGGGAGAGGGTCATACGACCCGCGTTAGCGGAACGAATCGCGTTAGCGAGTTCGACCGCGGCGACGTTTTTTTGCAGGTATCCGGCCGCACCTGCCTGGAGCGCACCTTCAACCATATTTTGCTCGGAAAAGCTGGTCAGGGCGATGATCTTGATTTCGGGATATTTGGTGTGAATGCGGCGTGTGGCCGTAATTCCATCCACACCCGGCATCATCAGGTCCATGAGGATGACATCTGGCCTGTGCAGGGCGGTCAACTGAACCGCCTCTTCGCCGTCGGAAGCCTCACCGACCAGCTTGAAATCCTTGTTGACCATTAGGAACTTGCTCAATCCGCTGCGGACGACAGCGTGGTCATCCACGAGTAAAATTTTGATCATCTCTGTCATATCTTATCTCTTTCTAAAAAATCCAACCAATTCACTTTCCAGCAGACAGTTTCTAAATGGTTTTTTGATTATCGAGGGAATCGCTTCAAACCCCGCCCGGCTCTTTCCAGCTTACCGATATTTGAGTGCCCTGGCCGATCGTGCTATTGATCTTTAGACCGGCACCGATAGCTTCGGCCCGTTCGCGCATGATCCGCAGGCCCAGGCTGGAAGGTTTGAGCTTGTTGATATCAAATCCGGCGCCATCGTCGCAGATCTCCAAGGTTGCGCCTGTACTTGAGAATTGTAGATTTACATCGACATGCGAGGCACGCGCATACTTGGCTGCGTTGTTGAGACTTTCCTGCGCGATTCGATACAGGGCAACCTGCACCTCCGGTTGGAGCTTGCCTTCGCCCTCGATGTGCAGGTTGATCGGGAGGCGGGTTCGGCCAATAAGCGCCTCGCAAAGTTGTTTGAGCAGGTCCTCGAACCGCGATTGGGTTAAAGCGGAGGGTCTTAACTCAAGGAGGAGGGTGCGCATTTCTGCAAGGGCGCCGCGGGTGAGCTGGCGAAGTTCCTCCGTTGTACTGCGCGCTTCTTCAAAATCGCTCTCCCATAACTCCGGGAGCACTTCGGCGATGAGGCTGGCGGAAAATAGGGTTTGGGTGACGGCATCATGCAGATCGCGTGCCAACCGTGTTCGTTCTGCGATCACAGCCTCTTCGGCAGCCTTTGTGCTCAAGGCTTTTTCCGCCCGCCGGCGGTGGGCGATCTCTGCCAGAAGGCGCAGGTTGGTTTCCGCAAGTGCACGCGTGCGCTCCTCAACCCGGTATTCGAGTTCAGCGCGGTAATCTTGATCCTGTTTAGCCAACCTGTCCTTGGCCAGCCTTTCTTCATTGATATCTTCCATTAGTCCGACAAGATATTTCGGTTTACCTTGATCGTCGGGCACTACCGAGTAGGTAACGCGCGCCCAAAGGGCTCCACCGTCTTTATGCATGTAACGGCGTTCGATCTGAAATCCGTTCCGCTCGCCCGAGATCATCTCCTTGAACTGGCTGGAACCAATCTGGCGGTCATCAGGATGCGATAGTTCTGTGACATCCATATTGAGGTATTCTTCGGTCGTGTACCCCAATATTCGCTGGGCTGCCTGATTGACGCCGATCACGCGGCGGTCGAGGCTCATCAAAGCCATACCGACCGAAGCGTTATCGAACATCGCCCGGAAGCGGGCTTCTGACTCACGCAGTTCTTCCCGGATCTTTTTACGACGGTCGATATCTTCCAGCATATGGATAATGAAAAGCGGATTCCCCTCCGAATTACGCACGAGGGAATTGGACGTCCTCCCCCAGAACACCTCTCCGTTGCTGCGAAGATACCGGCGTTCGGTTTCATATGAGTCGATCTTCCCGGACAGGATCTCCGCGTAGTCTTGGACGGACTGCTG
>MGNL01000086.1:12853-13117 GCA_001796785.1 Chloroflexi bacterium RBG_16_51_16
GTTCGAACATGGTCCGAAAACGCGCCTCGGATTCATGAAGTTCCTCCTTGACGTGTTTTGTCCGGTCCGTACCCGGGGTTTCGACAGTCTTGAACGTACTCATACTGTTTCGATTGGTTAAACGGATGCGATAAAAGATTTTAGCATGGGCATTAAACCAACCGGTAGGTCAACCATCCATGAAACCTGGGATGAATGACATATTCCCCTATCCGTTTGGATGGGGGAATGGTCATCTACAGCGAGATTGTCAGCCCCGGATTT
>MGNL01000086.1:13261-13475 GCA_001796785.1 Chloroflexi bacterium RBG_16_51_16
TGATGGATGCTCCGGTGATCGTTGAATTAGTCAAGGAATTAGCCCGGTCCATGGGTGAAGTAAGTCCGTTGATCGAGGCGTACGTTGCGACTTATCTTGGATCGACCTCGAATACGATCTTGTTAGCAGAGGCGCAGGATGGAATCCTCGGTTTGTTGAGTTACTCCCTGCGGCCGAACCTGTATCATTCAGGGGATATTTGTCTGATCGAGGA
>MGNL01000087.1:0-11693 GCA_001796785.1 Chloroflexi bacterium RBG_16_51_16
CGAGGGATCTTGGAAGGATGGCGGCACCCGGGAAGGAGTAGGGTGCGTTGGTGTAGAATCCACAAATTCGATCTCACTGGTCAAATTTGTCGTAGCTTGCTGGCAAACTCAATTAAAGGTGTTCACAATGCCAAACTCCCAACCGGCCGGCTTCCTGGCTGTTCCTTCAACTGGTAAAGGTGAACCCGTCCTTGTCCTACACGCCTGGTGGGGGTTGAACGACACGATTAAGTCGTTCTGTACTCGCTTGTCCGATTCTAGCTTCGTCGCCTTTGCCCCCGATCTCTATCACGGCAAGATCGCAGATACCGTTCCCGGAGCGGAAACACTCGGCAGGGCGCTCGACAAAAACCACCTCCAGGCTGAATCTGAGACCAAGGATGCCGTCCATTTCCTCAACGAACGCGCCGGCAATGGCGAGGGCGGCGTTGCTGTGATTGGTTTTTCGCTGGGAGCGTATTATGCGCTCGACCTGGCTGCCGCCGATCCGGAGCGCATCCATTCCGTGGTGCTTTTTTTACGGAACGGGTGGCGGCGACTTCAGCTCTTCAAGGGCGGCTTACCTTGGTCACTTCGCGGAAAACGATCCATTCGAGCCAAGATCAGGTGTCGATGAGTTGGAGCAAGCACTAAAGAATTACGGACGCCAGGTGACTTTTCATCACTACCCCGGTACCGGTCATTGGTTCTTTGAACCCGACCGCATCGATGCGTTCAACAAAGAAGCAGCCAGCCTGGCCTGGGAACGCACCCTGGCCTTCCTAAGGCGTTCCTCACTAAGTTAACACCAGCCATCATGTTTCTGATCCAGGACATGTAATGTAGTTATTGCACCCCCTTATTTCGAACTCCACCTACGGAATCCAATTCAAAGTTCCAGGCGCCGCCGCCTCAGTCGCGAGCATGCTCAACCCTCCCCTATCTTGTTGCATTACGAAATCTTCGTAGCTTTAAGTCAATAACGTAACTATATTTTTGTTTCATTTGTTCTTGCTTATTTTCCGTCTCCGCTTCGCGCCATCCAACTTTAATGTTCCCGTTGCATCCCGATGTGTGCCGGTTGTCTGCCGTACGGTAAATTTTGGCCCGTGCAGGATCACGTACGCCATGGCTCTGGCGTGACCCAGGCCTAGTCCATAGTCCTTCTTCAACCAGGCAATGATGTCCTTGAACTCTGTAAGCTTTTTCTTTTTCGCTTCAGCGACGAATTCTTTGGGTGTCTTGCCTGTTTTTTCTTCGATATTATCCAAATACTTCTGAAATGACATGGGACTCTCCGATCTTTTAAAGGTCTTTCTTCACACTATTCAATGATAATTGCGTCCTAAGCCGCCTACCCACTTCGACACCTCTCAACACCTCTCAACACCTTCTCTCCCCAACCTTTGCTCCTACCATTTTCATGGTAAAGCATTCGAATGCTGAAACTTGATAATGGGAGGAGCCTGGCGAGGTGACGTGAGGATAGATTTGACCTGATTAGTTATTAAATTATAGTCATTCATGATTATCGCGTCTGATCTGCGTTTCGCCACCACCAGTATGACGCCGCGAAGCCAATGATGCTGGTGGCGGTTAAGATCACGTAACTGTGATATCCGAGCACGTCGCTGCGCGGTCCTACTGCTCCGCTGAATAACCCGGGGATGGCCCACGGGAACCAATCGCCCCAGCCCAGGATTGCTGATAGATTAGCTAAAAATACCGTGAGGATGGTCCAACCAAAAGCGGGCAGATAACCGCGTCCGGCGCTTGAGAGCAATGCGACGAATGACATCAATGGAAGGGTGAGCACCGCGGTGCCCATTATCCCGATAAAGGAATTCCTCAGCAATTCTTCCGACCAGCCAGGGATGTTTACCAATCGTCCAACGATGAGACCAATACCGAAGATGATTAACGTGATCGAGAGTGACCATAGGGCGATCACGATGAACTTGGCAGTGATGATCGCTTCGCGCGGGGTGGGCAGTGCCAGCGATTCCTTCACGGTGTGGTCGGAGAATTCGCGTCCGAATACCCAGATGGTGATGAGGGCATACAGGATCATTCCCCCGGCAGCAACTGCCTGACCCAGGAAACCGAACAGGGCAGGCCAGTCGGCTGTGCCGGTCAGCAATTGCGCTTTCGTGCTGATCAATCCCAGGGTTTTCGCCGCCTCAGGATCTTTCAAGATGACCATGAAAAGACCCCCCGACAATGGTGCCATCGTGAAACCCAGCGCGGTAAAGTAAGGAACTTTCGAGCGTAACATCTTAAGCGCCTCCGCCCAGAGGCCGGATGAGAGGTTGATCATTCTGATTTCTCCGCGGTTAATCTCAAAAAATGGTCTTCGAGATTTTCCTGTTCGACGGCCAGGTACGTAGGTGATGCACCCGCGTGGACAAGGGCTTGCGCGACCTCGTCCGGCGCATCCACTGCACGTGCATCCTTGAGTCGGATCGAATCACCGGGTTCGGTCGAGATGGAATAGCCTGCATCCTTCAATACGTTGAATGCAGCATTCATATTTCGTGTTTTGATCACAAGAAATCTCGCCGATATTTGGTCCAATTGACCTGCATCCAGCTCCTCGATCAATTTCCCTTTGTGAATGATGCCAATCCGCGTGGCGAGCCGGTCCACTTCGGTCAAAATGTGGCTGGACATGAAAACGGTCACGCCTTTTCCATGGGTCAACTCTCGCAGTAATTCGCGAATTTCGACCACACCTGCCGGGTCGAGCCCGTTGGCAGGTTCGTCGAGGATCAAAAGTTCGGGTTCATGCAGCAGTGCGCGCGCTAACCCGAGGCGCTGGAGGTTTCCCGTGGAGAGCGTGCCGGCTTTTCGCTGGGCGTAGGAGGCGATCCCTAGTCGTTCGATGACGCGTGAGGTCGACTCTTTGTCCGTAATTTTTTGAAGACGCCTCGCAATCTCCAGGTTCTCGCGCACGGTCAGTTCAGGATACGCCGAGGGTCTCTCGACGAGATGACCAATCCTGCTCCACGGTCCGCGTCCACGCGGACCGACATCCTGATCCAGCACTTTGACGCTGCCCTCGCTCGGCCGGATCATGCCCAGGAGCGCCCGGATGGTTGTCGTCTTACCTGCGCCATTGAGGCCGAGGAAACCGTAAATCTCGCCGGGCATTACGCGCAGACTGACCGCATCTACGGCTCTTACCTCCCGGTACGATTTCGATAATCCGTTGGTTTCAATTGCGTATTCCATTCCTGCCTTTTCTAATCGAAGATTGAGCCCAGGCTTTTTCGATAATGCTCAAAAGCTGATTTACCTCTTTCAGTGAGGCGATATTCGGTGTGCGGGATTTTTCCTCGAAAGGTTTTCTTGATGAGCACATAGCCTGCCTGCTCGAGCCGTGATAACTGCACGGATAAATTGCCCTTGGTCAGATTGCTTTGCTTTAGAAGGAACAGGAAGTCTGCTGATTCAACAGAAGAAAGCAGTGCCACTAAGATCAGTCGAGCCGGTTCGTGAATAACGCGGTTCAACCCAGAGATTTTTTGAACTGAGCTGCTCATCCGTTCTCCGTGTAAGGCACTGGATTCTCTTTTCGATAGCGCAGGAAGGTCAGGAGACCGGAGAATATCAAGATCACACCGGAGATTAAGATTAGGAAACAAAGACTGATCAATGTGCGCTGGATGCTTTCCAGGATGGGAGCTTGTACAATTCCTGGCTGTATCTTTGCTGGAGATGTCGGCAGGCCGATTGCTGATTGCCAGATCCCGATCGCCACTCCCACCAACAGATGGATAATTCCGATTATCCTGAAACGAAGCAAACTCATCCATTCACCGGCCAGTGCAAAGAAAACCGCCCAGAGGCTGCCGAGCCCAATCGGGAACCAGACCGGCATGGAGGCCAAAACGCTGTTTGTTGAGGCGATGAACAGGGAAGCAGCTAGCAAACCTGATATTGGAAGGAGCAGAAACAGTATGACATTTCTGGTGATCATAAAAATCTGGGCTGCCGTGACCCGTTTTCCTCGTACGAAACCCGTTCGCGGATAGGTGAAGTGATCTTTCAGCCACCATAGGATCAAAATGGCTGCCAGGATGCCGACGAATTTTAGGATGGATATTTCAACTGCCAGAGACAGAAACCACGAGGGGAATGTGACGGGTGATGCGTTCCTGCCGAAAAGCAGCAGCCCTGCCAGGAGGACGAAAAAGCCGCCCGAAGTCATTTCCGTGAACCCGTCTACGAACCAATATCCGCGGGTGAGTTTCACCGCGCGGTCAATTTGCACATTCATAATTGATCCTTTCATAAACTAGTTTATAGTATAAACCTCTATATGAAAAATGTCAATCCCGGGTGTGGAAAGCTTTTACTTCCATGCCTAACCATTGACTAATTCCGTCCCGGTGTGCTAAACTGAAAGTGCTTTCATGACTACTCTTTCAGTCGAGGGTTGGGATGCCGGTTCATAAAACACCTACCATTTATGATGTCGCCGAGCGGGCTGGAGTAAGTATTACCACCGTCTCCCGCATCCTTAACGCCCCGGATAAAGTAAATACCCATACTCGCGAGAAAGTGCTTGCCGCGATCGATGCTTTGGATTTCGTCCCAAAGGCTGAAGCTCGCGCACGGGCCATGCAGCACACCGGACGGATCGGTGTGATTTCCCCTTTCTTCACTGCGCCTTCCTTCATACAACGGCTGCGCGGGATCGCTACCAGGTTATCCACCGAAAATTTCGAATTGGTCATTTATCCCGTTGATTCCAACACGGATTTGCAAGGGTATATATCCAGCCTGCCATTGCGCGGCCACTTGGATGGACTCATCATCCTTTCTTTGCCTGTCGGAGCAAATGAGGTGCGCCGCCTCATCGATCACGGTTTGCCGACCGTCCTCATCGAATATCCACATCCCAAGCTGAGCTGTGTTGAGATAGATGATGTCGAAGGCGGTCGTATGGCGGCCTCCTATCTACTGGAGAAAGGGCATCGCAGGATCGCCTTCCTGGGGGATACGGATCCGCCAGAATATGCCATTCACCCGATTAATTTGCGTTTGAGTGGTTTCCGGAAAGCTCTCAAGGATGCCCGGATTAAACTCCCCGAGGAGTTAGTCCGCCCTACACCCGATTCTCAGGAACAAACGCGACAGGTTGCCAGGGAACTTTTGAGCCTCCCTGAACCGCCGACGGCAATTTTCGCTGCATCGGATTTCCAGGCGCTGAATGTACTTAGGGTTGCCCGTCAAATGGATATCCGGGTACCCGAACAGTTGGCTGTAATTGGTTTTGATGACCTGGATATCGCTGAATATGCGGATCTTACAACGATTGGTCAACACCTGGATGAATCGGGAAGGCTGGCGGTGGAAATTTTGCTGGCCCAGATCGAATCGCCTTCCAGACCGCCCAGGCATGTTAAAATTTCCCTCACCCTGGTCGAACGTGAAACCGTTTAGTAGCAATCCATGATTGACTCTCATCTGGAATGGCTGTATACTAATTATGAAAGTGCTTTCAGAATACTTCTAACACGAAGTGTTTCTTCTTCCACATTGAAGGTCCAGGAGGTCTGAATTCAAATAAACCAAAAATAAACATATATATCGTATCAATACTCAACCTCATTAAAGGAGAAAGAGAAATGATCAAGAAACCTGTTCTATGGACTATGGTAAGCCTGGTCGTGTTGGCTTCCATGATGCTTGTCTCTTGTGCCCCGGCTGCAACCGAAGCCCCTGCCGCGACCGAACCGCCGGCGGCGGAACCGGCTACAGAAGCCCCCGCCGCGGCTGAAGTACCCTTCACGGTGATGCCCGGTGGTGAGTTGGAAAAAGCTGTCACCGGTGCCTACACGGGCACCACCGTCACAGTAGACGGAGCCATGGAAGGCAACGACCCGGATGGTGTCAAGTTCAGCGAAGGCGTGAAAGCGTTCGAAGATGCCACTGGCATCACGGTCAACTACATTGGCAATAAAGAATTCGAAGCCACGATCTCTGTGCGTGTCGAGGCTGGTGATGCACCCGACATCGCCGATTTCCCGCAACCGGGCAAGGCAGCCGGGTATGTGAAAGACGGCCTGATCGCGGATGTCAAAGACTTCCTACCTGAGTCGTGGTTGAGCCAGCAGTACAACCAGAGCTGGCGGGATATGGCTACCATCGATGGAATTGAAGCGGGTGTATTCCACCGCTTCAACGGCAAGAGCCTGGTCTGGTATCCGAAGGATGATTGGGATGCCGCAGGTTACCAAATTCCCACCACCTGGGACGAATTAATGACTCTTAACCAGCAGATCGCCGATGACGGTGACACTCCCTGGTGCATCGGTATCGAGTCCGGCGCAGCCACTGGCTGGGTAGCCACCGACTGGACCGAGGACATGATGCTCCGCACCACCTCCCTGGAGAATTACGACGCCTGGGTGGCTGGCACGTTGCCCTTTGATTCACCCGAGGTGAAGAAAGCCATCGAGACATGGAGCGAGTTGTGGTTCAATGATGCTTACGTGTTCGGTGGTCGTTCATCTATCGGCTCAACAACCTTCCAAGCAGCACCGGTACCCATGTTCGACGACCCGCCCAAGTGCTGGATGCATAAACAGGGCAACTTCGTCACCGGCTTCTTCCCGGAAGGCTCCGAAGCTGATGTTGACTACGGCTTCTTCTACTTCCCGCCTGTGGATGATTCCTACGGCAAGCCCTTCCTCGTGGCTGGCGATGTGATGGTCATGTTCAATGACCGTCCCGAAGTGCGCGCCTTGATGGAATACTTCACCGTACCGGAATCGGCTTCCGGCTTTTTGCAAGGTGGCGGTGCATTGGCCGCCCACCAGACCGCAACGCCTGACATGTATGGCGTGGACCTTGAAGCGGGTATTGCTCAGCTTGTTGTGGAGGCTACCAGTTTCCGCTTCGATGCCTCAGACTTGATGCCCGGTGAAGTTGGCGCCGGCTCATTCTGGGAGCACATCACCAGTTACGTGGCTGGTTCGGAAGACCTGGACACGGCTCTGAAGGCCATCGACGCAACCTGGCCTGAATAACTAGAACGTTTCTCGTGTTCAAAGGGTGGACGGCCTTGGCCGTCCACTCTTCTTTTTTTGGCAAGACCCGCGTATACTAAACTGGTTCGGCTCCATTTGTATCGATCCGTTTACCCCGCCTTATTCTTTACGAGGAGCGGTTCATGACTACACTCGAAATCGAACAGTTGGAAAGCCAGTCGTTGGGGGCAAGGATCATTTCGTTTATAGGTCGTGTCATCGTTGCGACAGGCATCCCGATGATCGCGTTCTTCGTTCTTTATCAGGGATTTTTGTTTCTGCGCGACAGCCATGCGCCCCGTGGGGTCATCACCCTCGTCGCGATTGTCTGGGGGGTGGGAGGCGTGGCGATCCTGTATTGGGTCTTTAATAATATCGTTGAGAAACTGCACGGGCTGTGGCGTGCTCGGATCCTGCCTTTCGTCTTCGTTGGGCCAGCCATTGCGATCCTCTCCTGGTATCTCGCCATTCCCACCCTGCGCACATTTTGGATCAGCCTCTTCGATCGGGACGGACCTCCTCACGGGTTGAACATCCTTCAGCAATTGGCCAGCGACGCTTTTGTGGGTCTTGATAATTATCGGGCGGTCTTCACCCAGGATCTGATGCTTCAAGCATTTCGTAATAATTTGATGTGGATCGTTATAGGCAGCACCGCTTCGGTCATATTTGGACTTCTCATCGCCGCGCTGGCGGACCGCAGCCGCTTTGAGAACACGGCCAAATCATTAATATTCCTGCCGATGGCGATTTCCTTTGTTGGTGCGAGCATAATCTGGAATTTTATTTACGAGTACCGTCCGGAGGGCCAGCCCCAGATCGGCTTGTTGAATTCGATCGTCGTCAGCCTGGGAGGCATTCCCCAAACCTGGCCACAATGGGTCGCGATCAGTCCATGGAATAACCTTTTCCTGATCGTGATTGTCGTTTGGTTGCAGGCTGGTTTCTCCATGGTGTTATTCTCGGGAGCCCTGAAAGGCATCCCCGAGGAGTTGCTGGAAGCCAGCCGCATCGATGGCGCCACCGAGATCCAAACTTTCTTCCTCATCATGATCCCTTACATCCGCGGCACCATCATATCCGTCTGGACCACGATCGTCATATTTACACTGAAAATATTCGACGTGGTCTGGGTCATGACCGGCGGGCAGTTCGGCACCCATGTGATCGCCACCCAGTTCTACCGCCAGTCTTTCACTAACCTCAATTCCGGCTTTGGCTCCGCCATTGCCATTGTCCTGTTGCTCGCCGTGTTTCCGGTCATGATCTACAACTTGCGCCAGTTTAGGGAGCAGGAGGCCTTCTGACATGAAGAGTGGAAAACGACAAAAGCAGGTTGCCAGCCTGGTCGTCAATGGGACCTTGCTGCTGTTGGTTCTGATCTGGACGGTTCCCACCCTGGGGATTTTCGTCTCCTCGTTCCGAAATCGGAATGATATCTCATCCTCCGGCTGGTGGAAAATATTCCCCTATCGCGATTGGTTACCTGTGAGAGAGATAGATACCAAGGCGGCGGGGCTCGATCCAAATGGCGTCATGGAAGTGGAAGGTACCTCGGGAACCTTTGAAGAGTTCCGGGCTGGCATCGAGACACCAGACGGGAAGCGTCTGACCTGGATCGGGAATAAACGGCTTGGCAAAATTGAGGTCCAGGAACTGGTTTGGACTGCAACCTGGAATTTCACGATGGATAATTACGAACAAGTATTGGGCGGGCAGGATTTTACGTTCACCAAGCCAGACGGATCGGAGTACATTGTCCCTGGTGATAACATGACCGGTGCCTTCTTGAACAGCCTATCCGTGGCAGTTCCTTCCACGGTGATCCCCATTTTGATCGCCGCCTTCGCAGCCTATGCGTTCGCCTGGATGAAATTCCCCGGCCGGCGCGAGATGTTCATATTGATCGTTGCGCTGCTGGTCGTACCCTTGCAGATCGCCTTGGTCCCGATCTTGCGGGATTACAAGGCGTTGAATCTCAACGGCACCTTTCTGGCGATCTGGCTGGCTCACACCGGCTTTGGGCTTGCGCTGGCAACCTACCTGCTCTACAACTACATCAGTTCACTACCCCGGGATATCCTGGAATCGGCATTCATCGATGGCGCCTCCCACTTTACGGTCTTCACCCGCTTGATCCTGCCCCTCTCCGTCCCAGCCCTGGCTTCCTTTGCCATTTTCCAATTCTTGTGGGTCTGGAACGATTATCTGGTTGCTCTGATCTTCCTGGGCGGCAATCCGGAGTTCGAGCTGGTTACGCAGCGCATGGCCGCTATCGCCGGTGCCCGCGGTCAGGATTGGCATTTGCTGACGGCTGGCGCATTCGTATCCATGATCCTGCCGCTGCTGGTGTTCTTTTCCCTCCAGCGCTACTTTGTGCGTGGGTTGTTGGCCGGCTCGGTGAAGGGATAAACTGCCTTCCGAGGAAAGGTTTAAGTACCGAGGTCGACTGGTTCCGTTTGCATCACCGTATCAACTTCATATAACCCGCGACTTGGGATCCAGACTGCCATCATGCCAGATACCAAATCTCAACCGCTGGACTGGGCCCTGTGGTTCTTCTGGATCATCGCCACAACCATAGGTTGGCTGGTTGGTCCTCTACTCTTCAGCGGTATTCCCCTGGCTGCTTCCGGTGTTGCCATCGCAGCGCTTCAATGGGCGGTTCTGAATCACCGCATTCAGCGAGCTTGGCGCTGGGCTGTTGTGAGTTCATTGGGCTGGATCATCGGAGTTATCCTTCTCGTGATTTTTGTTCCAACCGGATTGAAAATTTTAGCCGCACCTCTCCTGGGCGGGATCCTTGGCCTTGGTCAGTGGTTTCTTTTGAGATATGAAGTTGATTGGGCAGGCTGGTGGATCGTCAGCAGCATCCTTGCCTGGACCATCGGTCTGGTTATCATGCCCGGCAGCCTCACGTCCGGTTCACTGCCCGGCGCGATCACCGGGCTGACCTTGATCTTTCTTTTCCGAGATGGATTAAAGAAGGCCTAAAGGAATTAGCGATCGCATCTCTCATCGCCAGGAATATTTATGATCCAGGATAAGCTTTGGTATAAGGATGCGGTTTTCTACCAGGTGTCTGTGCGCGCCTTCAAGGACAGCAACGGCGATGGGTTTGGTGACTTGCGCGGTCTGCAACAAAAACTTGACTATCTAAGCCTATTGGGGATCGACTGCATCTGGTTGATGCCCATCTATCCTTCTCCCCTCCGTGATGATGGTTACGATATTTCGGATTATTGCAATGTTGCAGCGCTTTATGGAAATTTGGATGACCTGAAATCCCTGGTCGGTTCCGCGCATGCGCTCGGCATCCGCATCATCATGGACCTGGTTTTGAATCACACCTCCGATGAGCACGCCTGGTTCAAAGCCTCCCGCTCCGACCGTAATTCACCCTATCGGGATTACTATATTTGGAGTGATACGGATCAAAAATATCGGGATGCGCGCATCATCTTTCTCGATACAGAAGACTCCAATTGGACCTGGGATGAGAAAGCGGGACAGTATTTTTGGCACCGCTTCTATTCCAGCCAGCCTGATCTGAATTTCGATAGCCCGGCTGTGCAGGACGAGATATTCAAAGTAGCCCGCTTCTGGCTTGAGCTCGGCATCGACGGCTTCCGCGCCGACGCGGTTCCCTATCTTTTCGAACGCGAAGGCACCAGCTGCGAAAACCTGCCTGAAACGCACGCTTACCTGAAAAGATTGCGCCTCTTTATGGAAAAGGAATTTCCTGGCCGGATCCTTTTATGCGAAGCGAATCAATGGCCGGAAGATGTCCGCCCCTACTTCGGTAACGGGGATGAATTCCAAATGGGCTTTCATTTCCCGATCATGCCGCGTATTTTTATGTCCCTCAAAAAAGGACGCGCGGATGACCTCCGCGAAATCCTGGGGCGTACGCCTCCCATCCCGGAAGATTGTCAATGGTGCATCTTCCTTCGCAATCATGATGAGTTAACCCTGGAGATGGTTTCGCCCGAAGAGCGAAAGTGGATGTGGGAGCAGTACGCGCCCGAACCGGGTATGAAGCTCAACCTGGGCATCCGTCGCCGGCTCGCACCCCTGCTCGATAATGACCGCCGGAAGATCGAGTTGATCAATTCCATGCTCTTTACCTTGCCGGGATCGCCCGTTCTCTACTATGGCGATGAAATTGGTATGGGTGATAACCTCGACCTGCCCGATCGGAACGGTGTCCGGACTCCCATGCAGTGGGATGACACTCCCAATGCGGGTTTCACGGCTGGCAAGCCGTTTACTGAATTCGTCAAAGGTGACTTGGATTATCGCCATCTGAACGTCAAGAGCCAGCTCCTCGATCAGAATTCCCTGTTCCATGGGATTAAAAAGATGATTGGTGTCCGCAGGCAGCATCCTGCCTTCGGCAGGGGTGAAATGCAATGGGTGGATACCGGTAATCCTGCCATCGCAGGTTATCTGCGACGGTATAACAGGGAGAGGATATTGGTGTTGAACAACCTGAGCGAGTCGCAGCAGAACCTGACCCTCCCTGCTGAGCATCAAGGTTCAGTCGTAGATCTCTTATCGGACGATTCTCAGCTGATCAAGTCATCCCTGTCCCTGCAACCCTACGCGTACCTCTGGCTCAAATACGACAACGGATGAGACCTGCCTTTTCGGGATTAAGTGAACCTGCTCATAAGT
>MGNL01000087.1:11808-13810 GCA_001796785.1 Chloroflexi bacterium RBG_16_51_16
GTTGATCACATATCCCAATTCGCTGGGTGGAAATCTCAATGTCTTGGGCAAACTTTTGAAAGATGATTTTCGAGATCTGTTCCCGGGAGGGTTGCACATCCTTCCGCCTTTCCCCTCCACGGGTGATCGCGGCTTCGCCCCGGTTACGTATAGGGAGATTGATCCGGCTTTCGGAAGCTGGCACGATATTCAGGAGATCGGCAAAGACTTTGATGTGATGCTGGATGTGATGGTCAACCATATTTCCCGGCATTCAGAGTACTTCCGGGATTTTGTGGAGCACGGCCGCACATCACCGTATGCAGATATGTTTATTACATTGGAAAAAGTGTGGCCGGATGGAAATCCGCTGCCCGACGATGTAAAAAAGATCTTCCTCCGCAAGCCCGAGCATCCATTTCTCGACGTGGACATTAAAGAAACAGGGAATGTCGAACGAATCTGGGCATCCTTTGGTCCGCGTGTGGATCACTCCGAGCAGGTCGATTTGGACGTCAATTCACCTCTCACACGGCAATTCTTTCTTGACCTATTCCTGTTCTTAAGCAAACAGAATATTAATATGATCCGGTTGGATGCGGTCGCCTATGCCATCAAAAAGCGCGGCACTTCTTGTTTCATGGTCGAGCCCGAGATCTATGAATTCATGGGCTGGTTGGGTGAAATTGCTGCCAGGTTTCACCTGGAGCTCCTTCCAGAAGTCCATACCCATTACTCGACCCAGATGAAGATCGCCTCCCATGGATTCTGGGTTTATGATTTTGCCCTCCCCATGCTGATCCTGCACACGCTTGTAACTGGTAAATCTGATAAGCTCCTGGATCATTTGGCGAAATGTCCACACAGGCAGATCACCCTCCTCGATTGCCATGACGGTATCCCGGTCCAGCCAGATCTGGATGGTATTCTTACAGTAGAGGAGTCAAAACATCTTCTTGACCTCTGCTTTGAACGGGGAGCCAACCTGAACCAAATCCTTTCAGAATCCGCCCGTGTTCCTGGTTTCAATGCGCACCAGATCAACCTCACCTATTTTGATGCTCTGGGAAGAGATGACGACGCATACCTGGCTGCCCGGGCGATTCAGTTCTTCTCTCCGGGTATCCCCCAGGTGTATTACGTCGGTCTCCTGGCAGGAGAGAATGATTACTCATCGGTGGAATCCACCGGAGATGGAAGAGCAGTCAACCGCAAAAATTTCACTGAGCAAGAGGTGATTGACGCGCTAAAGAAAGATATTGTTCAGCGCTTGATCAGGCTGATCCACTTTCGGAATCACCATCCGGCATTCAATGGGAAATTTTCGATCACACGGAGCGAAGGAGCAGTATTTGCACTCAGGTGGGAACTCGGTGATCAATTCTGTGAACTATCCATAAATCTCGACAATACGTATGCCGAGATCGCATACACCGATGAAGATTTACAAATTCAGCGCTATCGGATCTAATAAAATAATCCCCTGTTTCTACTACCCGTGGATCTTTACACGTAAGAGCTAAAACACATATAGTTGAGCTGCAACAGGAGGCATCCGCATGAACAATTCTGATAAAAAAGGCGGCAGGCTGTTCCCCAGGCGTGAGGTGGACGACCTGTCGACTCACGCACATCGGCAGCTCATTGGAAGTGTAGGTCTGTTGTTACCCGTCCTTCTTTGGCTGATCGCCGGCTGGAGGCCGTTGGGAGCATACCCATGGGCACCTTTAACCTCCATCAGCGCTTATTACTACACGGGGTCTGTGTCAGTCTTCGCGGGCATGCTGGTCACGATGGCATTGTTTCTCTTTGCATATCATGGCTATGCAAACAAGTATTATCTTCGAGATCGGATCGCGGCCGTCATTGCCGGTGGTGCGGCGATCCTTGTAGCTCTCTTCCCAACCGGCGCTCCGATGGAGTTCATCGCACCCGCCTGGTGGACACCCATAACGGGATTCATCCACTTTGCCTCTGCCACGGTACTGTTCGGTAGTTTCATCTTTTTCTGCCTGTTCCAGTT
>MGNL01000087.1:13849-13980 GCA_001796785.1 Chloroflexi bacterium RBG_16_51_16
TGCTAAAAAATTACGCAACGTTGTCTATTTCGCCTGTGGTGCGGCCATGACGATGTGCATTATGTGGGCTGTCTTTGCGGCGCTCACCGGCAAGCCGATCTTCTGGCCCGAGGCTCTGGCTCTGGAATTTT
>MGNL01000087.1:14101-14186 GCA_001796785.1 Chloroflexi bacterium RBG_16_51_16
GAGCCAGCCGCCTGCTGAGCCTGCCGAACCTCGGACGAAACGCAGGACATCTTCAGGAAAGCCCTGAGTGATCAAGAAATTCCTG
>MGNL01000088.1:0-1364 GCA_001796785.1 Chloroflexi bacterium RBG_16_51_16
AAAATCCTGACCGTGTTGACGTACTACCGGCCGCACACGTCTGGCTTGACGATCTACGCCGAGCGACTGGCCCGCGCTTTTGCGAAGCGCGGTCACGAGGTGACGGTAATGACAACACAATATGATCCGTCGCTGCCTGCGCGGGAAATCCTGGACGGTGTGAAGATCATCCGCGTGCCCGTCGTGGCGCGGGTAAGCAAGGGTGTGCTGGCGCCAACGTTTGGTTGGGTCGCCACCAGACTCGTGCTTGCGCATGATGTGATCCAGCTGCATCTGCCGCAGTTCGATGCGCCGGGCGTGGCGTTTCGCAGTAGACTGTTCGGAAAAACATCCGTGCTCACTTATCACTGCGACTTGCACCTTCCACCAGGTCTCTTCAATCGATTTGTGAACTCGGTCGTCCATATACAAAACAACCTGGCAGGCATCTTTGCCAACCATATCGTTACATATACGCAGGATTACGCGGACCACTCGTCGTATCTCACGCGCTACAGAACCAAACTGACGCCCATCCTGCCGCCGGTCGAACTGCCGGCAGCCCCGAATAACATGATCCGGGAATTTGCCAGTAAACACCGCACGCAAGAACGGCGCCCTGTCCTCGGCATGGCAGCCCGCTTTGCAGCCGAGAAGGGTATCGAGGTCCTGCTGGACGCGTTACCGCTCATCCTCAATAAATATCCCGCTGCGCAGGTATTGTTCGCAGGCATGCATGAAAACGTGATGGGGGAACCAGCCTATTACGACAGATTAATGCCGCGCATCCGTGAATACGAACGCACGGGTCATTGGACATTCCTGGGGAACCTTGATCCACTTTCCATGGCCGCCTTTTATCCCAACCTGGATGTGCTGACCGTCCCCTCCTTGAATTCCACGGAAGCCTTTGGGCTGGTGCAGATCGAAGCCATGCTGAACGGAGTTCCCTGTGTCGCATCAGACCTGCCAGGCGTAAGGCAACCGGTCGCCATGCATGGCATGGGGCGAACAAGCAGGGTCGGGGATGCTCTATCGTTAGCCGAGTCAATCCTGGCTGTTTTGGATGAACCGGATAGATACCGTGGAGATGCATCGAGCCTGCGCAGTACTTACGCACCCGACTTCATTGCGAAGCAGTATGAGGCATTGTTCGCCCGTCTGATGAAATAACCGGATGCAACCGATGACTGATATGTTGAGCTTGGTTTGACATGCCCGGAAACAGCTTCCTTTTCGCACACTTGCAGTCCCTGCCCTACTTTCGCGCCCTCATAAGGTCGGTCGAGTCAACGTATTACCAGGAACTGCCGCTGTCCAGGCCGGTGATCGATGTCGGCTGCGGAGATGGCATATTTGCTGCGCTGACCTTCAAGCAGAAGATC
>MGNL01000088.1:1374-3745 GCA_001796785.1 Chloroflexi bacterium RBG_16_51_16
TTGATCCCTGGCGCAACCCCATCCACGAGGCGAAAAAAGTTAAAGCCTACCGGATGCTGGTCGAGGCTGATGGCGCGCGTACGCCCTTCGCAAGCAATACCTTCGCGAGCGGATTGAGCAATTCGGTCCTCGAACACATCTCGAATGTCGATGCGGTCCTGGCTGAGATCGCCCGCGTATTAAAAAAGGATTCGCCCTTTTATTTCTGCGTGCCCAATCCACGCTACCTGAGCGAGCTCGCGATGTCGAAATACCTGGGAAGAGGTTATACAAAATGGTTTCAAAAAATATCGCGGGTCGTGCATGCAGATGATCCCGATGTCTGGCGCGAGCGCCTCGTGCGCGCCGGTTTTGAGCTGGAGCGCTGGTGGCATTATTTATCGCCCGCCGCGCTGCGCATGTTAGAATGGGGCCATTATTTCGGACTGCCCTCCCTCCTGGCCAGGCAACTCACCCATCATTGGATCCTCTCGCCAACCCGCTGGAACCTGGGGCTGACAGAAAAGGTTCTGCGGCGTTACGCCTCTCCCGAACCACTCGATACCGGGACTTTCACTTTCTATATTGCGCGGAAGAAATAACTCAATCCGATGACCTTCGACGAGCATTACTTTTCCACGCACACTTATAAAGATGTTTCCTTTAAGAAATACAGCCAATACTGGTGGTCGAATCGGTTTTATGCGATCCTTGCGCGGCGGTATGGTGACCGAAATACAAAGCTGCTCGAGATCGGCACCGGCCTCGGACATCTGGCCGGGCGCCTGGAAAATGATTTTCAGACCCACGCGCTGGACGTTAACCCATGGGCGTTGAGGGTCGCACGTCAAAACGCGCGGCAGACACATTTCCAATCAGCCAGCGCGCTGGAACTTCCCTACCAGAACGGCGTCTTTGGGGTAGTCATCCTCAAACATATCGTGGAGCATTTACCCGACCCGGCCAGGGCGATCCTCGAAACTGGTCGGGTGACTCATGACAATGGCATTCTCATGCTATCCACACCGAACCTTGGTTCACTGCTCAAACCCTGGAAGAAGCAGAAATGGATCGGCTACCTTGACCCGACCCATATCTCCTTAAAAACAACTGCGGAGTGGCTCGACATGGTCCGACAGGCCGGTTTTAAAGTCTTGAAAGTTTTTGCGGATGGTTTTTGGGATGTCCCGTACATTCCCTGGGTTCCCAGGCAGGTTCAAAAGTTTGTTTTTGGATCACTCGGCGGACTGCAAGCCATGACCGGCATGATCTTCCTGCCGCCACGCTGGGGTGAAAGCCTGATCGTCATCGCTCGAAAATCATGAACGCTCCAGAGCGATCCGGATCGCGATCCTTATAAAATAACATGTTGGATAAGGGACCGCTATCAACTCCTCCTGAAGACCCGAACGAGCCGACCGTCCTGGATCTCTTTAAATCGATCACGAAGGACTGGCGGTCGTTCTATCATTTCCTCGGTTCAATATGGGACACACAACGACGGGAGCAGATCAACCGCGAATTGGAGGCTGCTGCGCCGCGGTTCGGAGAAGAACCAGCAGCCCAGGTTGAACCGGGGGATCAATCTCATCCAACTGGCTTGCCATGGCGAACCCTGCTGGCGATCCTGCTTGGCCTGTACGCGCAGCTTTCCCTCGAACCTCCAGGACGAAATTTCGGTTTGGCGCTGCCTCTTTACGCTTTTGCTGCCGGCCTCGCCGTGTGGGCTTTCTTTCGGAAAGAATGGCGTCTGCCGGGTGTGCGAACTACAAGAACACTTCCGGATCCACTCAAAGTTCGCTTGTTGCCGTTATTTGCTTCGGTGCTGCTGTCCGTGATCGCGTTCTGGGATTTCGGACCCGAGGACAAATTCACTGCCAGCAACCTGACCATGTGGACATTGTCCATCATCCTGCTGGTGTTTGGATTATGGCTGCGAGTGGAAAAACCGCGCATTCCCCCGGCGGCAGACGGCAGACGCTGGCTGTGGCTGGCAGTGATCACAGCCACAGCAGGTCTTGTGATCTTCTTTCGACTCAACCAAATCGATAGCGTGCCTGCCGAGCCTTTCAGCGACCATGCCGAAAAAATCCTGGACATCTACGACATCACCGAGGGCCAGTGGCTGATGTTCTTCCCACGCAACACCGGGCGCGAAGGATTCCAAATGTATTGGACCCTGCTGGTGGCGGGGGTATTTGGAACCGGCTTGTCGTTCCTGAGTCTGAAATTGGGAACCGTCCTCCTGGGTCTGCTCACCCTGCCCTATATCTACCTGCTTGGAGTTGAATTGGGCGGGAGGCGCCTGGGGTTGATCGCATTGGTACTCTTTGGGATCGGTTACTGGCCGAACCTGATCTCGCGAATCGGTCTGCGATTCCCACTCTACCCT
>MGNL01000088.1:3966-11060 GCA_001796785.1 Chloroflexi bacterium RBG_16_51_16
GCTGGTGCTTTTCTTACCGCTGCTGCGTTATTCGCTGGATCACCCGGATATATATTCCTACCGGGCGTTTTCCAGGTTGGGAAATGTCGAGGCACCGCTGCCGGGCCCGGCGCTGCAGATCTTCCTCTCGAACCTGGGGCGCAGCCTGGCGATGTTCAACTGGGACGACGGGGAGATCTGGGTTAACTCGGTGCCCCATCGTCCCGCGTTCGACGTTGTGACGGCTGCCTTCTTTTTAATCGGATTTGTCCTGCTCTTATTGAGATACATCCGCGAGCGGGATTGGCGGGATTTGTTCATCCTGGTATCCATACCGGTGCTGCTCCTGCCATCCAGCCTCTCGCTTGCGTTCCCTGCTGAGAACCCGGCTTTAAATAGAGCAGCAGGTGCGGCTGTGCCAGCATTCTTGGTCAGCGCTATGGCTTTGGATGGATTCCTGGGAGCTTTTTCCAATCCAACAACGAAACCGGGAAGCAATCTACGTCTGTCCCAAAGCATTATCCAGGGAATCCTGGCAGTGCTCCTGCTGGCCGGCTGCGCGTTCCAGAACTATGACCTGGTCTTCAATCAATTCGATCGGAATTTCCGGGCTGGCGCATGGAACACCTCAGAAATGGGAAAGCTCATCAGCCAGTACCGCAGCGATTACGGAACCACTGATTCGATTTGGATCGTGCCTTACCCGCACTGGGTGGATACACGCCTGCCGGGTGTTTGGGCGGGAATCCCAAACCGCGATTTTGCACGCTGGCCTGAAAACCTGCCCGAGACTCAAGGATTACCGACACCTAAATTGTTCATGTTCAATCAGGAGGATCATGAAACTGAGCAGACCCTCAGGGAACTTTACCCGGGAGGTATACTGACCCGCTACGTTTCAGCGACACCCGGAAAAGATTTTTTTGTGTTCTTTGTTGAACGATGACAGCCAAGAGAACCTCGATCTACGACCTGCTGCTGATCGCCATACTGCTCCTGGCGGTATCTTTTCGCGTTGTGGGGTTGAACTGGGATGAGAACCAGCACCTGCATCCCGATGAGCGTTTCCTGACCATGGTGGAGACCGCGCTGCAGCCCAGGACCTGCTCCACTCCAGGCATTTCAGTGGAGGCCTGCCCCGAAGAACAAAAGACCTGGATCAGCCCGTCCCTTTATTTCAACACGGCCAAATCCAGCATGAATCCGCATAACCGCGGATATGGATTCTTTGTGTATGGAACGCTGCCGATCTTTTTGGTGCGCTACCTGGCCGAACTACTCGGGCAAACCGGCTATGACCAGGTGCATCTGGTCGGCCGGATGGTTTCGGCTGCCGCCGACCTGGGTGTGATCGTGCTGCTCTTCCTGATAACTGCGCGTTTGTATGGACGCAAAGTTGGTTACCTGGCAGCAGCCTTCTCCGCGCTGGCTGTGATGCAGATCCAGCAATCGCATTTCTTTACCGTGGATAATCCCGCAAATTTCTTCACATTCCTTGCGATCTTCTTCGCCGTGTTGATCGCGAGCAACGATGAGCAAACGCACGTAGCCAGGAATGATGATGTGGCGGCGAATAAGAAGATTAGATCAATTGGGGATCCACTCTTGTTGTACGCCGTCGGTTTCGGGATCTCCCTCGGTATGGCGGTTGCTTCCAAGCTCAACGCTGCGCCGCTCGCGCTGCTGCTGCCCGCTGCGTTCGCAGTCCGCCACTTTACGCGCGCACAAGCGCGCCCGTCTGCGAGCTTGGATCAACGGCAAACAACGCCCGACGCAAATACGAGCAATGAATTCTGGACGCAAATCACAATTTATCTGGTATCTGCTGCCGTCGCAGCTGCGCTAACCTTCCGTATTTTCCAGCCGTATGCCTTCGCTGGCATCGGGCTCAATCCCGCCTGGTTGAGCAACCTCAACGAGCTGCGGGCGCAATCCAGCGGCGATGTCGACGTGCCGTTTGCGCTGCAGTGGGCGCGACGTTCCCATCTCTACTCTTTTCAGAATTTAACCACCTGGGGACTCGGCCTGCCGCTCGGGATCCTGGCCTGGCTCGGTTTCATCTGGATGGGATGGCGGGCTTTCAAGGGCGAATGGCGGCACTTGCTCCTTTGGGGTTGGGCAGCTTTTTACTTCGGCTGGCAGTCCCTGGCTTTCAACCCCACCATGCGCTATCAACTGCCCATCTATCCACTGCTGTGCATGCTGGCCGCCTGGCTGGTCTTCGATCTGTGGGAACGAGGACATGGAGGCAAAAATATTTGGCGGGTTGCCGCCATCTCAACCGGAGCGCTGGTCCTGGTTTCCACCCTTGCATGGGCTTATGCCTTCACCCGCATTTATACCCATCCACACACCCGGGTTGCAGCGACGCGTTGGATCTATCAAAACCTGCCGGGCGCGATCAATCTCCACATCGATACCAATGGACAATCAGCTGCATCCGATCCGGGATATTTCCAACAGCCGCTGTCCTTCCCCTATGGAACCATCATTAATGGTGAAGCGCCTTTTATTACCGGGTTTGTTCCAAAACAAAGCGGAACCATTATGGAAGTGCTGCTTCCACACATCGCCAGTCCACAGACAACTCCCCAAATCCTCAACCTGAGCGTTGCGACCTCTGCGGAGTTCCTCCCCGAGCAGATGCTGGCGGATAAATCCAATTCCATATCATTTGCTCAACCAACCGGTGCAGAAAGCCAGATCATAAAATTTGAAAAGCCTGTTCCAGTGGTTGAGGGACAAACCTATTTCCTGCGCATCGAAACCAACGGTGAGCTGAGCCTGGAGGGCGCCGCGCCGATCAACGAATCGTCCTGGGATGACGGCCTGCCGCTGCGCATGGACGGCTTCGATGGATTCGGAGGTTTATATAACGGTACCTTGAACTTCGAGATGTACTGGGACGACAACCTGGCGAAACTCGACCGGTTTGTAACCATGCTGAGCCAGGGCGATTACATCTTTATCACTTCCAACCGACAGTGGGCTTCGGTGACGCGCATACCGGAACGATTTCCCCTGACGACCCAGTATTACCGTTTGCTGATCGGCTGCCCGGATGGACAAGAGGTCATCTGGTGCTACAACGTAGCCCAACCCGATATGTTCCCAGGCACGCTCGGTTATGAACTGGAAGCGGTTTTTGAATCGTTTCCATCGCTTGAGCTCCCCGGTTTAAAGGCGATCGAATGGAATGACCAGTTCGCCGAGGAAGCCTTCACCGTGTACGATCATCCGAAGGTGTTGATCTTCAAGAAAAGCAAGGATTTTAATTCTGCCAGCGTGCGGTCCCAGCTCAGTGAGGTGGATCTGTCAGGGGTCGTCCACCTGACACCCAAGAACGCCGCTAATTACAAGGACCTCATGCTTTCACCCGATAAGCTGAGCCGCGTCCGAGTCGGCGGGACATGGTCCGACCTGTTCGATTACGATTGGCTCCAAAATAAGTTTCCCCTGCTTGGAGCGGTCATCTGGTATGGATTCATTTTTATTCTTGGCCTGAGCGCCTATCCACTCGCCCGACTGGCACTTCCCGGTCTTGGGGACCGAGGTTACGCGGTGAGCCGTACTTTGGGCCTGGCTTTGCTCGCATACATTGCATGGCTTGGCGGTTCGATCGGGATTCCGTATACCCGAATCAGCATTGGTGTGATTTTTGCGTTTATGGTTGGTACCGGGTTGATCCTGGGCTGGAATCAACGCGAAAAGCTGCGCTCGGAGTGGAAGTCCAAGCGATCCTATTACCTTACCGTTGAACTTATCTTCCTGGCCTTTTTTATCCTCGACCTGCTGATCCGGATCGGTAATCCCGACCTATGGCATCCCGCCAAAGGCGGCGAACGACCGATGGATTTTTCGTATTTCAACGCCATCCTGAAAGGGACAAGCTTCCCGCCGTATGACCCGTGGTTCGCGGGCGGTTACATCAACTACTATTATTACGGTTATGTGCTGGTTGGCACACCCGTGAAGCTGCTGGGGATCGTCCCGTCGATCTCATATAACCTGATCCTGCCGACGCTCTTCGCCTTGGTGGCGATCGGCGCGTTCGCCATCGGCTGGAATTTAATGGAATCGAAGCGGGTATCCGACGCACGCGATCAAGCGACAAAGCAGCCCGACCCGGCCGACAACCTCGATCCGCGTTTTATTTCCGGCATGGCGGGATCCTTGATGCTCGTGTTGCTTGGCAACCTGGGCACGGTGAGGATGCTTTTCCAGGGATTCCAGCGCATGGCCGCGCCCGGTGGGATTATCACTCATGCTAATATCCTCCAGCGCTGGATCTGGGCGGTGCAGGGTTTTTTCATGTCGGTAACCGGGGCGCTCCTGCCGATCGGCCGCGGCGACTGGTACTGGTTCCCCAGCCGGGTCATACCCGCTCCCAACGACGTCGAACCGATCACCGAATTTCCCTTCTTCACGTTTTTATATGGCGATCTGCACGCGCACATGATCGTCCTGCCTTTCACGCTGTTTATCTTGATCTGGGCGTTATCCTTCGTGAAAGCACGCGGCAGGATGGGATTGGCATCCTGGATTTCCACTTTCGGTATTGGCGCCCTCATGATCGGTTTGCTGCGACCAACGAACACCTGGGATCTTTATACGTATTTCCCACTGGCTGCGTTGGCAGTGGGCTACACCCTGCTCCGGCACACGGATTGGCGGCCGAAATTCACGCTTCCGCGCTGGATGATCAAGATCGCACCGGCTGCAGCTGCAGGTATTCTTCTTTATCTCCTATCATCCTGGCTTTATCTGCCATATTCATACTGGTACAGCCAGGCTTATGGCGCGGTTGAACCCTGGTTAAGATCCCATACGCCCTTAAGTTCTTATTTCACCCATTGGGGATTGTTCCTGTTCGTGATCGCAGCCTGGCTTGCCTGGGAGACCCGCGAATGGATGGCGGCTACGCCTGTTTCGGCATTGTCCAGGTTGCGTCCCTATCAATTGGCAATCGAGATGAGCCTGGCTGCGCTGCTTGTCTTCCTGCTTTATTTTGGCATCAAAGGAATTTGGATCGGCTGGCTGGCACTGCCGCTTCTGTTGTGGGCGGGCATGTTGATCCTGCGACCGCGTCAGCCAGGCGCCAAGCGCGGCGTATTATTGATGATCGGCACGGCGCTCGTGTTAACCATGGCGGTCGAGTTGGTGGTGCTGCGCGGCGACATCGGCCGGATGAACACGGTGTTCAAATTGTATTTGCAAGCCTGGACCTTGTTCGCAGTGTGTACGGCGGCCGCGTTCGGCTGGCTGCTGGCGGAATTCAACCACTGGCTGCCCCGCTGGCGGGCAGTCTTCCAGTGGGGACTGCTTATCCTTGTGGCAGGCACTTTCCTGTTCACGCTCACTGCGGCTTCAGATAAGATCGCCGACCGGCTGGCACCCAACGCACCGCACACCCTCGACAGCATGACGTACATGGCTTACGCGCAGCTGTGGGACGGCAACACGATGGACCTGGGCGAGGATTACCGCGCCATTCGCTGGATGCAGGACAACGTGCAAGGTTCACCGGTCATTGTGGAAGCCAACTGCTCCGAATACCGCTGGTGCACGCGTTACACGATCTACACCGGCCTGCCAGGTGTGGTCGGATGGAACTGGCACCAGCGCCAGCAGCGCGCCCTCATATCCCCGAACCGCATCACCGACCGCATCAATGAAATCGGGCTGTTTTATACTGGTGGAGAAATCGAGCAGGCGCTCTCCTTCCTGAAAAAATACAATGTGAAATACTTCATCGTGGGTCAATTGGAGAGGAACATCTATCCGGTAGTGAACGATGTGGATGGGCTGATCAAATTTCAGCAGTACGACGGAAAATATTGGCGGTCAGTCTACCACGACCTGCATACGACCATCTACGAAGTCCTGCCTTGAACAGGCGGGTTTGTCGATCGGGCAGCGAATGATCTATCACATCACACCGCGTTCAGAATGGGTTTCCGCCCAGGCTGCTGGCAGCTATCGCCCGGCCAGCCTGGAGAGCGAAGGATTTATTCACTGCTCCACTGCCAGGCAGGTGCCAGCAGTGGCTCAGGCGTTTTATCGCGGCGGGGTTGGATTGATCATATTGGCTGTCAATGTTAGGTTTTTACTGAGCGAGGTCATATGGGAACCACCCGCCGGAAAACCAACCAGGGGGGTTTCGCCACAGGACTTGTTCCCACACATTTACGGTCCCATAAATTTCGACGCGGTCCTTCGGATCCATGACCTAATACTGGTTACCAACGGAGTGGTGATCACTCCGCAGCTTCAAGAAGAGAACTAACATTTGATAACGATGATCGAAAAAATCGATACCTGATGACTGCATTCTTCTCCTGGTATTTACTGATCTCGATCCTGGGTTGGATAACCTTCCCGCTGGCTTATTTCATTTTTCCCGCACTGGCCGATCGCGGATATGCGCTGAGCCGTGCGTTGGGGCTGTTCATCTCGGCTTATTTTTTCTGGCTGCTCGGCTCCTTCGGGATAGCTCAGAACGATCTCGGCGGGATATTCCTGGCGCTGGCCATTTTGGTCGGGTTAAGCATATGGGCTTATTCAAACCTGAAGCCATCCAGATCATTAGAGGATGGATCAAGCGCCACTCATCAACCGCCCATCCAGGATTGGTTCTGGCAGAGTAAAACGTACATCGCCATTGTAGAAATCCTTTTTTTCAGCGCGCTCGCGCTGATGGCGTTCATCCGCTCCGCCAATCCCGAGCTCACCACGGCTGAGAAACCGATGGAACTGGCGTTCATCAACGCGATCCTCCGGTCGTCGGGATTCCCTCCGCACGATCCCTGGCTGTCGGGGTACGCCATCTCCTATTATTACTTCGGCTACGTGATGACGGCCATGCTCGCCAGGCTGAGCGGCATACCCGGGAGCCAGGCCCACAACTTGATGACCGCGTTGATCTTTGCCCTGGCTGCGGTTGGTTCGTATGGAATCCTATTCAACCTCCTGGCTCCAGGCGCGAATGGCGGTGATCAAAAACCTGATCCCTCTCCACCCTTGGGGGCAGTTCTCAGGCAATCGTTTCTCGCTCCACTTTTCCTGCTGATCGTTTCGAATCTCGAAGCGCTACTGGAAGTCCTGCATCGCCTGGG
>MGNL01000089.1 GCA_001796785.1 Chloroflexi bacterium RBG_16_51_16
CTGGTGGACGGCAAGGACCACACCCTGGAGGAAGTCAGCCGCTATTTCAACGTTACCCGGGAACGCGTGCGGCAGATCGAGGCGAAGGCGCTTAGAAAGTTGCGGCACCCAACACGGAGTAGGTTGTTGAGGGATTATTTGGTTTAGGAAAGGAATGTTTAATGGGGGATATTTTAAAGATTCTGATCCGCCGTCTTTTTACGATAGACATTATCTGAGTTAATCCCAAAACTAGTATTTATCATGACCTCTATCCCCTTCTTTTGTGAAAAGTGACACATTAAATCCATCCTCAAAATCTCATATGTTATACTGTGATTTGCCGTACGTGCCAGATTGCACAACTCAGCCCTGATCCCGGGCGTATCGAGGATGCCAACATGCATGAGTACATTGCGATCGCTGTCCTGATCGGCCTGGCGACGTTGATCGCACTGATCGCAATTGTTCTGGGGGAATTATTCGGACCCAAGAAAAAATCCGCTGTCAAATCGATGCCGTATGAGTCGGGTATGGACCCTTATGGAGAAGGAACCCGGCGCATGCCCGTCCATTTCTACCTGATCGCGGTACTGTTCATCCTGTTCGACATCGAAGTTGTCTTTTTCCTCCCGTGGGCGGTGGTGTTCCGCAAGCTGGGTTTGTTCGGCTTGATCGAAATGATCATTTTCATTGCCATCTTACTGGTTGGATATGTGTATGCGTGGAAAAAAGGAGCTTTAGAATGGGAATAGAGCAGAAAATGGGCAACATGGGCATTTTGACGGTCGGGTTGGAAGAGGCCGTCAACTGGGCGCGCACCCGGGCCATGTGGCCAATGCTTTTTGGGTTAGCGTGCTGCGCGATCGAAATGATGTCCGCCCAGGCATCCCATTTCGACATGAGCCGCTTCGGTATGGAATTGATGCGGCCCAGCCCCCGCCAGTCGGATCTGATGATCGTGGCCGGACGTGTTTCCAAAAAAATGGGCCCGGTCTTGCGCCGTCTGTACGACCAGATGCCCGAACCCAAGTGGGTGATCGCCATGGGTGACTGCGCCTCCTGCAGCGGCGTCTTCAATAATTACGCTATCTACCAGGGTGTGGATGAGATCGTTCCGGTGGATGTTTATATCGCCGGCTGCCCTCCGCGGCCGGAGGCATTGATCCACGGTGTGCTTACGGTATACGAGAAAGTTCAATCCCAGAAACTCAAAGACCTGGCAGTTGCTTAAATGGATCCAAAATTACTACCCATCGTGCGCGATCTGGAAGCCAATTTTTCCGGCCGCCTGGAAGAATACCGGGATGAAGCGCATGTTTTCATGCAGGCCGATCAGATCATCCGGGCATTAACCCTGCTGCGTGACAAGCACCAGTTCGGACTGCTCTCCACGCTGTCAGCCGTCGATTACTGGCCGCAGCGCTCGCCGCGCTTCCATATCATTTATCAACTCAGCTCGCTCGCGCAGAACATCACACTTCAGTTAAGGGTTCCGCTGGATGGCGACACACCTGAACTGCCCAGCGCGACGAAAGTGTATGCAAATGCCAACTGGCGCGAGCGTGAGCTGTTTGACATGTTCGGGATCTACATTCGAGACCATCCCGACCTGCGTCGGATCCTTCTGCCGCCCGATATGGAAGGGCACCCACTGCGAAAGGATTATCCGCTGGGGTACGAAGAACCGCAGTTCACCTTCAACTATGAAGAGATCGATCTGCGTAAACCGTATGCGAAAGAGTGAGAATTTCATTTTTAATATCGTCATTACAAGCGAAGCGAAGCAATGACGGGTAAGTATTAAATTTTATGATGGCTGATATAACCAGCAAGCTGCAATTAATGACATCGAGGATGCATGCCTGATCTGCAAGAGATCCCGGTTGGAGAATACAAACACCTGGTCTCTGAGCGCGCCCTGAGGGGCGAGACCATGCTGTTGAACATGGGTCCGCAGCATCCTTCAACCCACGGCGTGCTGCGCCTGGTCCTTGAACTGGATGGTGAGACCATCATCACCTGCATTCCCGACATCGGGTTCCTGCATACCGGCATTGAGAAGAACATGGAAGCCAAAACCTATCTCAAAGCCGAGGTGATGAGCGACCGGCTCGATTACCTGAACACGATGGGCAACAACCTGGCGTATGTCATGGCTGTGGAAAAACTGGTGGAATTGGACGTGCCGCCTCGCGCCCAGGCTATCCGGGTCATTCTGACCGAATTGCAGCGCATCGCCTCACATCTTATCTGGCTTGGCACATCCGGCTTGGATGTGGGCGCGATGTCGATGTTCCTGTATTGTTTTCGTGAGCGCGAATACGTGCTGGATATTTTCGAACTGGTTTCCGGTCAGCGCATGATGACCACCTACTTCCGGCCGGGTGGCTTATGGCGGGATATCCCGGTCGAGTTTGAAGCCGCTGTGCGTGATTTTCTTAAGATGTTTCCGAAGCGCGTGGATCAGTATGAAGAGCTTCTGACCAAGAATCCTATTTTCCTGGACCGCATGCTGGCCATCGGGGTGCTGCCCGGAGAGGTGGCCCTGCAGCACGGCGTTACCGGTCCCATGCTGCGGGCTTCCGGAGTTGAATGGGACCTGCGCAAGGCGCGACCATACTGTGGGTATGAACAGTACGACTTCAAGGTGCCGGTGCGCACTGAAGGCGACACCTACGCCCGCTACCTGGTGCGCATCCAGGAGATGCGCGAGTCAACCAGCATCGTTGAACAGGCGTTGAATAAACTGCCCATGGGGCCGGTCAGTTCCGATGATCGCAAGTTTGTGCCTCCGCCGCGTTCGGAATTGGGTGTCAGCATGGAAGCCTTGATCCACCACTTTAAACTTTGGACCGAGGGTTTCCCGGCGCCGAAAGGCTCGATCTACTCGGCCGTGGAAAGCCCGCGCGGTGAACTGGGTGTCTACCTGGAAGGTGACGGCGGTCCCAAACCCTACCGGATCCACTGGCGGACCCCATCCTTCGACAACCTGTCGGTTGTGCCTGAAATCGTAAAAGGACATCTGGTGGCTGACCTGGTGGCCATCCTGGCATCCACGGATATTGTCCTCGGAGATATTGATCGATGAGCCTGCTTCAAAAGTATCCTGCTGAAGTCAAACAGATCCTTTCCAAGTACCCGGCGGATCACAAGCAGTCTGCGGTGATGCCGCTGCTCTACCTTGCCCAACGCGAGAATGGCTATATCACCGGGTCTGCCATGCAGGATATTGCCGAGACGCTTGACATGACCCAGACCGAAGTGGCAGCCGTCGTTGGTTTTTACACCCTTTACCTCGACAAGAAGGAAGGCAAGTATCGGATGCAGGTCTGCACCGATCTTCCCTGTGCGCTGCGGGGTGCGGATAAATTCCTGCAGGACTTGTGCGGTAACCTGGGCATCAAGGTGGGTGAAACTACAAGCGATGGTCTGGTGACCATCGAAGCGGTCATGTGTCTGGCTGCCTGTGACAAGGCGCCGATGTTCCAGATCCAGAGCCGGGATGGGCTTGAGTATCACGAAGACATGACCGTGGATAAAACGATGGAGCTCGTCGCCGCCCTGGCGAAATCCGGCAGGGAGGTGGCCTGATGGCTTTTGTCGTCCTGCGCCACCGCGATATCCTGGATATTAAGAAGCTGGAAGTCTACCGGCAGAACGGTGGCTTCGAAGCTTTTCAGAACGCTGTCAAGAATCTGAAACCAGATGGAGTGACCCAGGTCGTCAAAGATTCCGGTCTGCGCGGTCGCGGCGGTGCGGGATTCCCCACCGGTATGAAATGGTCCTTCATCGATAGTAAAAATTGGCCGCATTACGTGGTCGCCAATGCGGATGAGTCTGAACCGGGGACCTTCAAGGACCGGGAGATCATGGAATCCAATCCCTTCCAGTTCCTGGAAGGAGTTGCCCTGGCTTGCTACGCGGTGGGTGCGAACAGCGCGTATATTTACCTGCGGGGTGAGTTCTGGCAGCTTGCAGGATTTCTGGACGAAAAGATCAACGAATTAAATGACGCGGGATTACTGGGTGCGAAACTTTTCAATACCAATTATTCCCTGAACATTTACACCCACCTCGGTGCGGGCGCGTATATCTGCGGTGAGGAGACCGCTCTGTTGGAATCTTTAGAGGGTAAACGCGGCCAGCCGCGCGTCCGGCCTCCGTTCCCGCCTGCGGTCGGCTTGTATAACAAACCGACCATCGTCAACAACGTCGAAACGCTTACGAACGTGCCGTTGATCATCCAAAACGGCGCCGCCTGGTACAAATCCCTGGGAACACCGGACAGCGCAGGCGTGAAGGTATTTTCCCTGTCCGGTCGTGTGCGCAAACCGGGGAATTATGAATTGCCTTTCGGTGCCACTTTCCGCCAGTTGATCTACGAGCACGGCGGTGGAGTACTTGATGGGAGACCGGTGAAAGCCATCATGCCTGCAGGCGCCTCCTCCTCATTGATCCTGGTGGACGAGAAGGCGTTGGATACGCCCATGGACTATGCAAGCGTGCGTACGCTTGGGTCGGATCTCGGCTCCGCTTCCATCATCGTTATCGACGACACCGTCTCGATCGACTGGGTTATCCAGAAAACCATTCATTTCTTCAAACACGAATCCTGCGGCAAATGTACACCCTGCCGCGAGGGAACGTATTGGATGATGAATATCGCCGAGCGCGCTCACAATGGAAGGAAGGATCCTGCGGATGTGGAACTGCTCCATGCGGTTGCCAGGCAAATGCAGGGCATGTGTCTGTGCGCGTTGGGTGAATTCGCGACCATGTCGGTGGTCACCGGGATTGACAGGTTCCCGAGTGATTTCAAAAACCCTGTGAATCTGCAGGAAAAGATAGTTTAGTTTACAAACCTTGATCGAGAAGCGACTGGATGGATAAACAAGTAACCCTGACGATCGACGGCAAGCTGATCAGCGTTCCCGAGGGCACGTTCGTTGCGGATGCAGCCCGCATGGCGGATATTGATATACCGGTGTTCTGTCATCACCCCAAACTTGAACCGGTCGGCATGTGCAGGATGTGCCTCGTGGAGATTGGACGCCCTATTCGAGACCGTGCAACTGGCCAGTTCGTTCTGGAGAACGGCCAGCCCAAGATCCAATTCCTACCGAAATTAGAAACGGCCTGCACCAACCGTGTGGAAGATGGCATGGTGGTCCACACGCAGTCCGAATCAGCCAAAGCTGGCCAAAAAAGCACCATCGAGTTCCTTCTCACATCCCATCCGCTGGATTGCCCCGTCTGCGACAAGGGTGGTGAATGCCCTCTGCAAAATTTAACCATGGCGCATGGAGCAGGAAAAAGCCGTTTCCTGTACGATGAAAAACTGCATCTCGAAAAAAGAAAACCGCTAGGCGAACTGATCTACCTTGACCAGGAACGCTGCATTCAGTGCGGACGCTGCGTACGATTCCAGGACGAGATCGCAGGCGACCCGGTCATCGGATTCGACGAACGCGGCCGGTCGATGCAGATCATGACCTCCTCGGAACCCGGGTTCGATTCGGTGTTCTCCGGGAATACGACCGATATCTGCCCGGTGGGTGCTCTCACGACCGCCGACTTCCGCTTTGGCGCCCGGCCGTGGGAATTGGAAGAGTTTCCATCCATCTGCAGCCAGTGTCCGGTTGGTTGCAATATCACGATCAATACCCGCCGCGAAGCCGCAGCAGATGGCAGCATGGTGATCAAGCGGATCATGCCCCGCCAGAATGAAACGGTCAATGAGATCTGGATCTGCGATAAGGGACGCTTTGCTTATCATTACACGGAGAGCAAGGGTCGACTTACCCGTCCTGCTATTCGAAAAGACGGAAAGTTATCCCGGGCTTCATGGGATTCAGCCATCAAGCTTGCAGCCGAAAACTTTGCCGAGGCTGGGAAAAATTTTGTCGTGCTGGCTTCCGGGAGGCTGGCAAATGAGGACCTGTTCAACCTGAAATCGCTGGCGGACCACCTCAAAGGTGACGCTGTTCTTTACTCTGAGATTGGAGGGGGAGAGCTGACTTCCGCCATAGGTATAAGCCCAGACACTAACCTTGGAGAGGTCGGACCGGGAACCACCCTGGTCGTTATCGCCTCCGACCTGTACCAGGAAGCCCCCATTTGGTACCTTCGCCTCAAGCAGGCCGTGCGACGGGGTGCGACGCTCATCGTTGCCAACCCGCGCCAGACCCGCCTGGATGATCACGCCTCGTACGTTATCCGTTACGCATATGGGGATGAAGTCAAAACGGTTCACAGCCTGGACAAAAAGAATAAGATCGGTGAAGCTTTCACGAGAAGTGAAAACGTCATCATCTTTTATGGTTCGGAAGGATTGGGCGTGGAAGGTTCTGCAGCCCTGGCGTCTGCCTGCGCGAAACTGCTAAATGAATATGGATTCGCGGGTAAACCGAACAATGGATTGGTCGGTGTCTGGCAAAGAGCCAACGATCAAGGCGCCTGGGAAATGGGTTATCGAGTCGAAGCTGACCTGCCCAGGTTTTTGCGCGGCAAGGTTGTTTATCTTGTCGGTGTTGATCCCGCGGGTGATGATCCCAGGCTCGCGAAAGCGCTTGAAAACGCGAAGTTCCTCGCGGTCCAGGATATTCTCGAATCGGCCACCAGCGAACTCGCAGATGTTATCCTGCCCGCCCAGGCTCACACAGAACGCGAAGGGACCTTTACATCTGGCGAGCGCCGGGTGCAGCGTTACTATCCGGCACTACCCGTACTCGGCGAAACCCGCCCCGATTTTGCCATTACCGCGCAGATCGCCCGGCAGGCTGGTTTTATCCAGGAGGGGACCTCGGTTTCAGCTGCCTTTGACATCCTGTCGGAGACCATACCCTCCTATGCAGAGCTGAGCTATTCAAAGCTTGCCGAAGTACAACCACAATGGCCAGTCGTCGGACGCGGAGACCTTTACTACGGTGGCACTACTTACGAAAATAAACACGGTCTGGGCGCGCATCTTACCACAACGGCCAGCCGGGGAGAAAACGTGCATATCTTGCGTGTGCACCGGGAATCTGCACCGCGGCCCCAGGAGAACGAACTGCTGGCAGTGCCCGTGACGCGGCTGTATGATCGGGGTACTACAGTGCTGCCCGCCAAAGTGTTGAAAAACCGGATTGGCAAAGCGACCATCAGCATGCACCCCGATATCGCTGAAAGGCTCAACGTAAAAAACGGCGGATTAGTGAAGATCAGCTTCGACGGGCACAGCGGGGAAGCGCTGGTGCAAATAGACAAGACCATACCCGCGGGGGTTGTGACCGTCCCGCGCAGCATGGGGCTGGCCATCCATGAACCCGTGCCGGCAAAGGTGAAGTGACATGGACTGGGTAATCTGGTTGATCTGGATCGTGAAAGGATTTTTCCTGGCGATGTTCTTGCTGGTCGGTTTCGCCTACCTGACCTGGTATGAACGCCGCGCCCTGGCACGCATCCAGGTGAGGGTCGGTCCGAACCGGGCCGGTCCGTTTGGACTGCTTCAGCCCATTGCGGATGCCGTCAAGCTCATCTTCAAGGAAGAATTGACCCCGGCTAAAGCTTACAAGATCGTCTTCTTCCTCGCGCCGATCATCACCATGGTCCCGTCCATCATCATCGCAGCCGTAATCCCATGGGGCCCGCAAGAACCGCAGGTCAAACTGTTTGGCTACACTATCAGCCTGTATGTGGCAGACATCAATGTAGGCGTGCTCTACTTGATGTCGATCGCTTCCATTGCAGTCTATGGAATTGTTCTCGCGGGCTGGTCGTCCAACAGCAAATACGCAATGCTCGGCGGACTGCGCTCCACCGCGCAGATGATCTCTTACGAGATCACGCTCGGGTTGGCTTTTGTCACCGTGATCCTGCTGGCAGGTTCCATGCGCATGCTGGATATCGTGGAAGCCCAGAGGTCCTGGTGGTTTGTTGTGATCCAACCCGTTGGCGCAGCCGTTTTTCTCATCGCCGTGCTTGCTGAAGTCAACCGGGCTCCGTTCGACATGCCGGAAGCCGAGCAGGAGCTGACCGCCGGTTACCACGCGGAATATTCGGGCATGAAATTCGCGTTGTTCTTCATGGCTGAGTATCAGAAGATGATCGTGGTCAGTGCAATCGCGGCCACGGTGTTCTTTGGCGGCTACCTGGGACCCTTCGTGCACCGCTGGCCGCTGCTCGGCCCGATCTACATGTTGATCAAGATCATCATTTTATTATTCGGAATGATCTGGGTGCGCGCCACCTGGCCGCGCGTCCGCTACGACCGGTTAATGGCTTTCGGTTGGAAGGTGATGCTGCCGCTCGCTCTTGCGATCGTCTTCATCACCGGATTCGGCATTTTATTGGCACAGGAGCTGGGCGACCCGATCTATCTCACCGTAATTCCCGCCGCCTCGATCGTGGCGGGAGTGATCGCGGTGATTATGGTGAATCGCGCCCTGACCCGAAAAAGGATCCTCAGTTATGAGCCTCGTTGACCCCGTCATCGAGCTGGGCCGCGGCCTCTGGCGCACCTTAAGCTCGATGTTCGAAAGGACCGTTACTTACCAGTATCCGGAGCATAAGCGGACGGTGCGGCCGCGCTTCCGCGGCAGACATGTTCTGAAACGGTACGACAATGGTCTGGAGAAATGCATCGGTTGTTCCCTGTGCGCAGCCGCATGTCCGTCGGATGCCATCTTCGTCGAAGCGTCGGAAAATACCGATGAGCATCGGTTTTCGCCGGGAGAGCGCTATGCCTCAACTTACGAGATCAATATGCTGCGCTGCATATTCTGCGGCTATTGTGAAGACGCCTGCCCAACCGAAGCGATCGTGCTGGGTGACAACTACGAGATGTCCTATTACACCCGCAAGGATGCGATCTACACCAAGGACATGTTGATCGAACCAGTCTCTTCCGTCAACCAGACGACACCACAGAAGACGCCCACAGGCGTGTTTACCCGCTCCGTACCTGAAATGAAAGACGCGAAAGATTAAACGAAATGACCGTTGAACTCGTCCTCTTTATCCTGCTCGCG
>MGNL01000090.1:0-1024 GCA_001796785.1 Chloroflexi bacterium RBG_16_51_16
TTAACGTATCGGATCTCTTCGATGTCTGTATGTTCACCCACCAGGGTCAGGCGCACGGCGATCGTACCGTTGGGCAGGCCCGACATATCCCATGTGTACATGAGACCGCCATCCACGGGTTGAGCGCTGTCGGTCAATCCGTTCCATGAATTTGGATCTGCGCCCAACCCATATTCGAGCCGCCAGCGTCTGAAACCCTGCTCAGCGTTGGCAGAGCCGTTGATCTGCAATACCGGCTGGACGATGATCTGACCGTCGGTGAGGTTCAAAGCGATCACCGGTTGAGGGTCTCCCGAGCGGCACTCCCGCTCGGGGGCATAGTATGGATCCCGCGGCAGCCCATTATTTTCCAACCAATTACGCCCATCACCTGTGTCCAGCCATTTTTTCGCTGAAGGATCTGTGACATTCAACACCAGCTCTTCTTCCGAAGGACCGTCGCACTCGGAAGAAGCCTGAAAACCTGTCCACAAGTCGATATTCATGCGCCGAATCAGGTCCTGGCCGGGAGGCAGGGGCAGCTGATCATTGGCAAATATTTCTGTATATTCGTTCTGACACCAGTTCGAAGGCTCGCTGCCCGAAAGGGTGCAGACGACCCGGTCGACGATGCCATTTGGTCTAGCCATCCAGGTTGGATTCCCACCGCTTATATAAGGCACCGCAAATTGCATGAACTGGTTCCAGATCGGCGCCGCGCCGCTCGAGCCGGTGGTATTGATCATGGGTGTGTAATCCGCATTTCCGATCCACACGCCCACGGCCAGATCCGGTGTATATCCCATGGTCCAGTTATCTCTAAAGTCATTGGTCGTTCCGGTCTTGGCTGCCACCTTGAACGGCAGGTTGAGCAAACTGTTGCGTCCGAACATCCATGATCGGGCTTCGTTGTCCGACAGAATGGATGAGATCAGGTAGGCATGTTCGGTTCGGATGACCTGGTCACCTGCGGGCGGTTGATATTCATAAACAATGTTTCCAAGAAAGTCTGTAATTTTCAAAATAGCGACTGCAGGCACGCGCG
>MGNL01000090.1:1084-1566 GCA_001796785.1 Chloroflexi bacterium RBG_16_51_16
CGCCGAGCGTGAGCGACAAACCGTAATCATCCCGGGTAAAGGAGGTAATCCCCAGCCGTTCGGCCATGGCGATCATGCCATCCTTTTGAGGGGTCTCCGGGTTGTCCCAGATCCCCACGAAATTCAAGGTTTTCACTGCGGGCATATTGAAAGAGTTGGCAAGCGCCACGCGCGCGGTCACCGGCCCGTGGAATTTCTCATCGTAATTGACAGGCCTGTACGGTTCACGCGGATCGTTGGGATCGCCCGAGGGAGGGAATTCCGTGGGCACGTCCCAGATCAATGTGGCCGGCGTCCAGCCCTTCTCGAAAGCCGCCACGTAGTTGACCGGTTTTATGGATGAACCCGGCTGGCGGGTTGCGCTGGTCGCCATGTTAACCTGACCGGAGATCTCCTCGTTGTAAAAATCAGGCGAGCCCACCATGGCCAGGATCTGACCGGTGGAGGGCTGGATAGCCACCAACGCGCCGTCGGTGGCATGC
>MGNL01000090.1:1575-5318 GCA_001796785.1 Chloroflexi bacterium RBG_16_51_16
ATGGTCGCCACCTGTGCTGTCACCATCTGCTGAGCCTGGTCCTGGAGCGCCGGGTCGAGAGTGGTGTAAACCGTAAATCCCGAACGGTAAATGGTCTGGGCGTCGAATTGTTTTTCCAACTCTGACCGGACGAAATTTACCCAGTGGGGATATTTAATATCGAACACCGGCGGCCGGAAGTTGTAATCCTTCATCTCCCCGGCGGCATTCGTGGCGGCGATCGGATCCACACAGATGCGGGTCGGGCTGTTGCTGACCTCGATGCAATCCTGCTGTTTGCTGAGATCGAACATCAGCACCAGCACGTGCTGCTGCCGGAGCAGGGCTGTATCCGGGTTGGTGTAGATATCATAAATCGAGGGGGCCTGGGGCAAACCGGCCAGGAAGGAAGCCTCACCGAGGGTTAAATCACTCGCCGTCTTGCCGAAGTAAGTCTCGGCGGCAGCCTCCACGCCGTAAGCGAGGTTGCCGTAGTAGATCTCGTTCAGGTACAACTCGAGGATCTGGTCCTTGGTGTAGCGCCTCGTGATCTCGGAAGCCAGGATGATCTCGCGAGCTTTTCGGCTGTAGGTGCGCTGGGCGCGTTCCTCCGGTGTGAGCAGGAGCGCCCGTGCCAACTGCTGGGTGATCGTCGAGGCACCTGACACCGTTCCACCGCTGGTGTAGTTTTGCCAGAGCGCCCGCAGCATGGCGGTGAAATCATAACCCGGGTGGGAGAAGAATTCCTTGTCTTCGGTGGCTATCGTGGCAGCCACCAGGTTGGGTGAAATATTTTCCAGGGGAACATAAGTGCGCCGTCCGGCTGTCGGATCCAGGATCTCATAAAGCAGAGCACCGTTGCGATCCAGGATGCGGGTGGTTTCAAACTGAGAAGCCGCGGTGCGCAAATCTCCCACCGCCGGCAGAGCCCGGGCAATCGAATAATATTGGTAAAGCAGGTACGAAAGGAGGCACAGCCCAACAACTGCGGCCAGGAACGTCATGGCGATCATGCCGCGCACCAGGCAGCCCATATTGCCGTGCCACAATGCAGAGATCCTGGTGGCGAGGGGCTCACCTACCGGGCTCCCTTTTCCTGTACCGTCCCTTATCTGGCTGATCGGCTCGTAAGCCGCGGGCGTAACGCGGGTGCCGTCCATATCGATCTCACCGACCCGCCTCGGCAACGGCATGTTGTCCCGGTCGAGAGCCGGCTGCTGGAGATTTCTGCGCGGTGGCTGTCCACCGGAAGATTCTTCCGGTGGAAGGTTGCCCTGGGTTTCCTGTTCGGACTTGATCAGCCTGCGGATTCGATCCGTATCGTCGTTCATTCGAGAAGGTGACGTTATTCCTTTTTCGATATCACAAGAACTGTCCAGGCACCCTTCATCACAGCCTCCCCCGCCTGGTTCTGGACATCGAACTGAATGGTGACCAGTCCGGCTCCGAGGCGCGGCATGGCCTTGGTTTCCGTGACGTTCAGCACGGCATGGATGGTGTCACCGATGAAGATAGGTTTGATGAAGGTCCATTCCTTGATCTCGCGAAAAGCGATGACCGTGCCTTCAAGCACGCCCGTTCTCCAGGCCAACCCACTTGTGATGGAGAGTCCCAGGATGCCGTGGGCCACACGCTGGCCGAATTGCGTCCCCTTGCTGTACTCCGCATCGGTGTGGATCTGGTTGGTATCACCAGACAACCCGGCGAAGTTCATGATGTCCGCCTCGCTGATCGTTCGACCAACGGTGGTTATCTTCTGCCCAACTTGAAAATCTTCAAAATAATGTCCAGCCATCTTCGCTCTCCGGTCTAAAGGTCTGAGCGATTATACCTTTGACCACCCGACCTTCTACCCGTACAATTGACCCATGCGTAACTGGTCGCTATCCCAAGGCGATCCGCTTTACCTGACCCTGGCGGCGGACTCACGCTTCACAACACCGGATTATGGAAACGACCATATCTGGGAACTCGAGTTGGGAACCGGCGAACCGCGGGTTCTGGCGGTGCATACCACGTACGGTCTGCGCGCCCGTTCCATGCGCATCTTCCCGCGTTTCACCGAGAATAAACACTCCATCTCCGATCCCGGGAAATTCCATACCGCGCCACGCGTTCGCCGCTATTATCCCAACTTCCTGATGGTCGATTTTGTTCCACTGGAAAATCTGTCGGTCAGCGCGGAATACTGGATTCCGGAATCTCACGCACTGGCAGGCCGGTTGACCCTCATCAACGAAAGCACGAAGACCAGGCTGATCCTGCTCGAGGTATGCGGGATACTTGCAGCCCTCGACGGCCGCGGCCTCACCCCCATCCAACAGCAGATGGTCAATGTTCTTGCCGGACAAACCAGCGGGCTCACACCGGTGATTTTCATGACCGGCGGAGCGCGCCACGGGTCAGGCCCAAATCCATCCCTGCTGCTTGAAGTTGAACTCGGACCGGGAGCCAGGCGCACACTCAGTTTTGCCGAGGCTGCCCTGACGGAAATCCCGGCCTCCTTTGAGCTCGCCCGGCACGCCGCGGCACGCAGTTGGGAAGCCGAGCGTTCGCGCATTGAAATGCAGAACGAATCGGATGTTATGGATATCCACACCGGCGATCCCAACTGGGACGCTGCGCTCGAATTCAGCCAGAAGGCCGCACTTGGACTTTTTTTTCGCGGCAACCAACACCTGCCACAACCCTCCTTTGTACTAACGCGCCAGCCGGATCACGGTTTTTCACACCGGTTGGATGGGAGTGATTACCCGCCCGTTTGGAATGGGCAACCCACATATGAGAGCGTCTACCTGGCAGACATCCTGCGCGGCAGACTTCAAACAACGAAAGGGCTGGTGCTGAACTTCCTTTCCAGTCAATCCGAGACCGGCGATGTGGATCACAAACCTGGACTGGCCGGTCAACGCGGCAAGCTCCAGGCTGCGCCTTTGCTCGCATCCCTCGCCTGGTCGTACTTTGAGGCTACCGGTGATCTTCCCTTCTTACAGGAAACTTATTCCAAATTGATGGAATTCCTCCGTTCCTGGTTTGAGCCGGCTCACGACCGCGACCGGAATGGCGTGCCGGAATGGGATCATCCACTCCAAACTGGTTTCGAGGACAATCCGCTTTTTGATGTATGGCATCCGTGGTCGCAGGGATTGGACATATCCACTGTCCAGAGCCCCTCATTGATGAGCATGTTGCACCGGGAAGCCAGGAGCCTGATAAAAATCCTTCAACAGCTCAACCAACCGGAAGGAGAAAGACCAATTAAGCCTGCAGAATCCAACCTAGTTGAGCCTGAAATCGTAAGAACGGATACGCTAAAAAAGGATTTAAGCTGGCTGGAAACACAGGTAAAACGTTTAGAGACTCAGGTAGAAGAAAGTTGGGACGATCAACTCGGCTTGTACACCTATCGAGATCGCGAGACTGGTCTTGTACAGCGCAGCAGGCTGATCGCCGAACGGATTGGCAACGGGGACCTGCGCCAGGCTATCCCATTCGACCAACCCGCGCGGCTCATGATCATCGTGCAGACCGAATCGGCTTCAACAACCAGACCGATCGTCGAGCTCAGCGAAAACGGGACCCAAGGGTTAACAGAAACGATCGACTCGCATAGATTTCAACTGCGCAGCGGTGGGCTGATCGCCACCAGCACGAAAATCTACAGACAGCTTGACCGGTTCAAAGTGGAGGGGCTGGGGGAGGCTGACCGAATTTTCATCCGAACCGCGAACACCCAGGGAGAAGATCTCACCCTGGCTATGCCG
>MGNL01000090.1:5426-8072 GCA_001796785.1 Chloroflexi bacterium RBG_16_51_16
GGCGGATAAAACTACAACGACTAGTCCGGCTGTGCCAGGTGCCAGGGCAGGGGCAGAAGCTGAAGGCATAGCAATGAGCGTCCACCTGCCGTGGAACGCGATGATCGCCGAAGGTGTGCTGGGCTACGGAGGGCGCCGTGAAGCCGCAGATCTAACCACCCGGCTGATGAAAGCTGTAATCCTAAATCTCAAGAGCTCTCATTCCTTTTATCAAAATTATCATGCCGAACGCGGTATCGGGATCGGCGAGCGTAACACGGCTCACGGGCTTGCACCGGTAGGCTTGTTCCTGGATGTGCTTGGCGTCCGAAACATTTCATCCCGGTCCGTGCACCTGGATGGCAGGAATCCATTTCCATGGCCGGTGACGATCAATTACAAAGGCGTAACCGTGCTGTGCGGTCTTGACCGCACGGTGATCACATTTCCCAACGGTAAAAATATCATCGTCGAAGACCCGGCTCCCTGTATCGTTCGTATGTGATCGGGAAGCGGGCCTTGGGATAATGGGAGCGATGATCAGAAACTAAGGCGAAGAAGTACAGATGGATGGGGGCGGGATGGGGGTCTTGGTTTGGTTATGAATTGTATGGTATAAAAATTTTAAATGAAAATTGCCCTTCTCCATTATTCGGCTCCACCCGTGGTCGGCGGGGTCGAGTCGGTGATCGGACACCATGGACGATTAATGAATGCCGCGGGTCATGAGGTGCGGGTGATCGCGGGACGCGGGGAACAATCGATACCGGGTGTGCGTTTCGAACGGCTTCCTTTGGCGGATTCACGACACCCTGACATCCTGGAGGTGAAATCCGAGCTCGATGCAGGGAGGCTGCCAAAAAAATTCCCAGCGCTGGTCTCCGAGATCAAAACGGCTTTGCTCCCTTTGATCGCGGATATCAATATCTTGATCGCCCACAACGTTTGCTCATTGAATAAAAATCTTGCCCTTACAACCGCGCTTCACGAATCCTTCGAACAAGGACATCCGGGGCGGCTTGTGTTATGGCATCACGACCTGGCCTGGACCACGCCGCGCTACCAGGCTGAACTGCATCCGGGTCACCCATGGGACCTGCTCAAGACCGCATGGCCAGGCGCCATCCAGGTCGTTGTCTCTGCTGCCCGCCGGGATGACCTGGCAGGCTTGATGCAGATCAAGAAGGAAAAAATAGCGGTCGTGCCCAACGGAATTGACATCCCTGGTTTTTTAAATCTTTCCGCGGAGACGCTTAAGTTTGTCAATAAGCTAAAGCTCTTGAACGCCGATCCTCTCATCCTGCTGCCGGTGCGCATCACCACGCGAAAAAATATCGAACTTGGCATCCGGATCATGGGGCACGTGCGCGAAAAACTTCCGGAGGCCTGTTTGTTGGTGACCGGTCCGCTTGGACCGCATAACCCCGCCAACCGGGCTTACTTCGAAAGATTGACCTCCCTGCGGGATGAGCTTGAACTGGGCGGTGTGGTGCTCTTCCTGGCCGAGTTGACCAGCGAGTTCATCCCCGACCGGGTCATCACGGATCTGTACCGCCTGGCTGATGCCCTCTTATTACCCAGCCGGGAGGAAGGGTTCGGCCTGCCGATCCTGGAAGCGGGGCTGAGTGGGATCCCGGTTTTCTGCACTGACATTCCAGCCTTGAAGGAGCTTGGAGGTGACCAGGTATGTTATTTTTCTCCTGACGAGAAGCCGGAAAAAGCAGCGGATATGATCATAAAATATCTTCTGGGCAGTCGGGTTTATGGATTGCGTACCACCGTCAGGAAAGGATACTCGTGGGAACGCGTTTACGTGGAAAAGATTGCCCCAATCCTGGCATCCTAAGCTACCATCAGGATCGTTTCAATGTTTGAAATCCATTTATGCGCGTAAAAAGCCCCACGCCTAAAATCAGTTAAAGGAGAGCAGTGAGAACGAAGTTTCCTCAACGAGGAGTGCTCTTCAATAAAGTGCTGGTGCCGATTTTGCATGGTTGTGAGCAGAGATCGGCCATTGCTGCCGCGAATTCGATCGCCGGGAAGGGGCATGTCCATTTCATTGGGATGATTTCCATGCCGGCAGGAGAATCCCTGAGCACAGGCGCCGCCCTATCCCGCTCGGTACGCAGCCAGATCAGACACCAGCAGGAGGGTGAGGCAGGCAGCAAATCGGCGCGGGTTTATGTCTCACATACACCCTGGCAGGAATTGGTCGGGTTGATCGAGAAGGAGAAGGCAGACCTGCTGGTACTCGAATGGCCAGCCCAGGTGGAAGCCATGCATACCACACTGGAGGAAGTGCTCGCGCATCCGCCCTGTGACGTGGTCATCGTCAACCAGTACAACTTCGATAAGTTGAGGAAGGTCCTGGTGCCCATTCGCGGTGGTCCGTATGCCGAATTGGCGCTGCGCATCGGTTTGGCCCTCCGAAATACACGCCAGGTGGAACTCGCCTCCCTTCACATACTACCAACCGGACCCGACCGTTCTAAGGATGCAGCTTTCCGTGGCATCGAGCGGGTTTTGAGCAACCTGCCTGAGGTCATTCGGGAAGAGGTTGTAACAGACGATCCCACGGATGCCATTCTTAAATCAGCAAAGACACACGACGTGATCATCCTGGGCGCCACGATCCATCCTCCGAAGGCAGGCGTGGCGATTGGTCCG
>MGNL01000090.1:8314-8514 GCA_001796785.1 Chloroflexi bacterium RBG_16_51_16
ACCGTGCAGGACGTCCTCGTCCACCGGTCTCCAGTGTTGGATGAGATCGTCTTGATCGATTCCAACTCGAGTGACCGGACCCGCGAGATCGCCAGCTCGATGAATGTTCCCGTTTACATACACCAGGAGGTTTTGGCAAACTACGGGAGCCGGCGAGGCAAAGGGGAGGCATTGTGGAAAAGCTTGTACTGCACGCGCGG
>MGNL01000090.1:8521-8887 GCA_001796785.1 Chloroflexi bacterium RBG_16_51_16
GTTATCTGGCTGGACACGGACATTGTCAATATCCACCCGCGTTTTATTTACGGATTGATCGGACCCTTCCTGGTCCGGCCGGATATCGAATTCGTGAAAGGCTTTTACCGCCGGCCGTTGAAGGTCGGCAACAAGATGCAGGCGGGCGGAGGCGGTCGGGTCACCGAATTGACCGCGCGGCCGCTGCTCAATCTTTTTTACCCCGAGCTTTCCGGCGTAGTCCAGCCGCTTTCGGGAGAGTACGGAGGGCGGCGAAAAGTTCTGGAGCAGATGACCTTTTATTCCGGTTACGGTGTTGAAATCGGACTGTTGATCGGGCTGTTCGAAAAATTCGGTCTCAATTCTCTCGCCCAGGTTAACCTGCAG
>MGNL01000090.1:8900-10048 GCA_001796785.1 Chloroflexi bacterium RBG_16_51_16
ACAACCAGCCGCTGGAAGCCCTGAGCAAGATGTCGTTCGCAATCATTCAGACGGTCATTCGCAAGATCGAAAGCCGCTACGGGCGTAACATTCTAGAATCTGTCAACAAGACGATGAAGCTGATCCGCTACGAGAAAGAGCATTTTTTTCTGGATATCGAGGAGATTGCCGAGCTGGAACGCCCGCCAATCCTGGAATTACCTGAATACCAGGAGAAGTTCAAATTTATGGAGAAGTCATGATTGTAAAGAACTGCATGAAACGCGATGTCTTGTCCGTCGCTGCAGACTCCACGGTGCGTGACGCGGCCGCCATCTTTGTCAAACACCACATCGGCTTGCTGCCGATCCTCGACACGGACGATAAACCCATCGGTGAGGTCGGTCTGCAGGACCTGTTGACGCTGGAAATGCCGGATTTCGTGAGTTTTGTCAAGGACGTGGATTTCGTGCACGATTTCGGCGCTGTGGAAACCACGCGCCCACCCGCGCATGCATTGGACCAGTCAATCAAAAAGCTTATGAAACCTGCGGTCACCGTACCCGTGGATTGCGGTCTGCTGCGCGCTTATTCATTGATGCTGCAGAATAACCTGCACGATATCCTTGTGGTAACCAAGGCTGGAAAACTGGCCGGCATAGTCTCCCGCGTGGATGTGGGCGTGGCGATCCTGAAAGCCTGGAAGAAAGACCAGTGATCATGACAGCCGAAGCCGTCCTGGCAGCCATCATCTTCTTCGGAAGCCTGTTCCTTATCTTTACTGAAAAACTACACCGCTCGGTCACCGCGATCGCGGGAGCAGCCCTGATGGTAGGGGTTGGCAGGCTGCTTGGGTTTTATTCCGAAGAGGCCGCCCTGGAGGCGATTGATTTCAATACCCTGGGTTTACTGCTGGGGATGATGACGCTGGTGGCATTGTTGCAGCCTACGGGTTTTTTCCAATACCTGGCAGTGCTGGCAGCCCGAGCCTCGCGCGGCAAACCGGTGCGTTTGTTCGTCCTGCTCGGGACCATCACGACGGTGCTCTCAATGTTTTTAGACAACGTGACCACTGTGGTCTTGATTGCACCGGTCACTATTCTGATTACCGAGATCCTCGGCCTCAACCCGATCCCATTTCTGATGGCGGAAGCCTTGCTTTCAGATAC
>MGNL01000091.1 GCA_001796785.1 Chloroflexi bacterium RBG_16_51_16
GACCGTCATGCATCTGCCTGGAAAGTCTCTGGCGCTCGGCTTCCTGGGCTTTAACAATGTTCTCCACCTCAGCTGATGGACCTTTGGCGGCATGCTCACTTTCGCTCCCATCCGCTTGTACAATGCTTGAACTGGAACGTTCAAGCAGGATCTTATATTTATCCAGATGCAGACGATCGCTTTGTAGTTTATCAAGTTGTCCCCGCATGACGAACAGCCTTTGTTGTGCATCCAATGCTGAATCGTAAGCCATTTTCAATTCGTCTGGTGAGACCTGCGTCTGTTTTTGAACTTGTTGTAAGTGCGCGGTAATGGCGGCATTCCTCTGGGTAAGTTTACCGAGTTCACCCTGGCTTTGTTCAATCAACATGGTTACTTCTCGCAGGGCGCGCTGAGTTTCATCAAGCTCACTCTGCACATCGAGTGACTCATTCATCGTAGCCCCCTTGGTGAAGGTGCCTTTCTTGCCCGAATATCAATTCGATTGGTCATCCGAATCTCTCAATTTTACCCAACCGCGTTTTAGCGCAAATACCACCGCCTGAGTACGATCTTCCACTCCAAATTTCCTTAGGATGGCGGTGACGTGATTCTTGACGGTTTGATGACTAATTCCAAGGAGGCTGGCAATTTCCTTGTTGCTCTTGCCGTGTACAACGCAATCCAAAACTTCCATCTCCCGCTCAGAAAGAGGGTGAAACGGAGAACCAGGCTCGCTATAGGATCGCCGCGCGCCTTCCATTTGCTCGTCAATCCAGATCTCCAGCTCCCTCTTCGTGAAGACCTTTTTATCGAATACGTATTTCCCATCCACGATATCCCGTATCATCCTGGGCAGGCTCTGCGGCTCAAGGTCTTTTGAGCAAAAACCGGCCGCACCAGCGATGGCCGCATGGATCGCCTGTTCCACATCATCATACCCGGTCATCAGAAGGACGCGAGTGGGCATTCTTTCCTGAGTTACATGGTGTGTAATTTGTTGACCATTCATCCCGGGTATGCTCACGTCCAAAATTGCGACGGTTGGTTTTAGATTCTTTACCAATTCTAGGGCTTCCACTCCATCTGTAGCCTGAGCAACGACGTGCATATCCGGTTCCATCGACAGGGTTTCAACCACACCCTGGCGGAATATCGGATGATCGTCAACAACCAACAGCGTAATTTGCTTCATTCTTTCGTCCTGCCTGTCTATCGATGAATTCCATTTTAACCTATTTGACGGAGGGCCATCGAAAGATGGTCATGTTCTCTTGGCTAAACATGGGCGCAAAGGAGCTATCTGAAGTATAGACTTTCTCCAGGTCCTTGGTAAGTCTTGGATAAAAATCAGGAAAGGCGATCAAGTAATCCGCGCCACGGTCATTTAAATAATCTGCCAACCTGGTTTCATCTCGGATGAAAGGTATGACCTCGGGCGATACGAGGCCGGCCATATCTAAAAGTTCGTGATCATCAAAATATCCCAATGCACCAATGTCATGCGCTGCGATCAAAGCATCCTCTGGCAGATTGGCTTCTGCCCATTTGGCAGTTTTCACCATCTCGCTTTCAATAACTGCGACATCTCTCGAATAAGCGCGTGCTCCAAGTAAAATAAATAATATTTCAGTGATTGCAAGGCTCGTGATCCACAAAGTTTGTATAAACCAATGCCGCTTGCCGAATATTGTTGACTTGAAGAAATGTATTAGCCCGAGCAACCCGAACAAGACAAAGATGGGCATGGCAGGCATCAAATAGCGTCCATGCTGATAAGGTGGTAATCGTAGAGTATAGATGCCAACAAATCCCGTTAGCCAGATTGCAACGATAAGCCAGGGCAGGCTCCGTTCTTTAGCTTTTTGGTACAACCAAAGGACTGCGCCTGGGATTAATATCAGGTTGGAACCAGCAAAATATTGTAGAAGGACAAGTCCAGTTCGTTCAATTAAAGGTTCAGCCTGCCAGGAAATGTATTCGGCTTGTTTGGCATAGAAGGTATTCGGCCAGGGTGAACCTTCAAGGTACAAATTAAATATTAGGTATGGAAGGAATAAAGCACCCATACCTACAAAATATTTAACAAGATCACCTGCCTTATCATGCAGATGATCATCGTTCGACAGCATGCATAGAATTGCTGGGGCGACCAGTGTTATTCCATCAGGTCGTATCCAGACGCTCAAGCCAGTTAGCAATCCGAGGATTACCCAGGATGTTGATCGTGCGATCATGAGGATTAAAGCCAGGGTTAAAATCAAAATATGTAATATTGTTTCCATTCCCGAAAAAGCAGCCCAACTGAATTGCCAGAAAAAAACGGAGTAAATCCCAACCCAAGGGACAGACGGACGATAATCTTGGGAAAATGTCCTGGCAGCGCTCTCGATCAGGTATGCCACCAGGATTAATAGAATAACGCCGAGTAGATTGGTCCACAAGAGATGTGGGATATTGACCTTGTAACCGAGGGATAACAGGATCGACCAAAGTGGTGAAGTCGAACCAGCAGATCGAAGACCCGGCCTGAATGACCATTCCCCGTATTCAGCGAGATTAATAGCATACGTTTGATGGATCCATGCATCATCAAGGGGATAACCCACTCCTGCCGTAAACTTCGCAGTCATAAGGTAAGTGGCTGCACAGATAATGGCAGCCACACCGATGATGAGCGCGTCCCGCCAGTTTAGGTGTTCACTCCCCGACGATTGAAAATAACCGGATGTCATCCACCTCACCTAAATAAATAAATCTTGTATCGCTGTCTGGTTGTTCGTAAAGATCCTTTATGCCTGGTAAAGCTGCCTGAGGCTCGAGCACAAGATAACTTCCTCCATAACGGTCCGCCACTGAAAGAAGCACGCTTATGTCACCTTCCGGTATCACTATGGTTCGCCGATTTGTTAGCATGGTATATCCCGGTGGATTTCGAACCATTACAATATCCATGGGCAACGCACCAGATACGACCAGTTGATTTTCCACTTCCGGATATTTTTGTTCACCCTCTCCCCATCCCAGTTTGAATAATCTGACCCAACAAATGAACAATGTGATGATCAATACGACCTGGATAAACATTATTTGGAATATCTTTTGGGAGGATTCCCTAAACCAGCATCTCGTAATTGCCTTATCTACACTCGCAGCCAAACCCAACGGCGCTAACGACCACCACAGGGTTTGGAATGCGGAGCCAGCATGAAAAAAACCACCTCGTGCTCCCGCGAAGGGAAATACCAAAGTCATAGTTGCCAACAACAGTATCCAACCAAGACATCCTGCCTTTACACGCTCATCGGTCCGATGAAGCCAAATCCCGGATCCGATGAACGGCACGAGGATGATTGATCCATGCGCTGCCACCGCATTCTGGAGGTTTTGGCCTAAAGCCCACAATCGATCGCGGATGATATTTTGCGATCCATGCATGATCCACGAATCATAGGACAGTTTCGTAGCAGGATAGGTAAAGGTTTGGTTGTAACTCGTCATCCACAGGGTTAATCCACCGCCAGGAGCCATCACCGAACCGTAAGCAAAGTAATTACGGACATACCAAGGCGCCATGATTAGAATAAATCCAGCGACGAGGAGAATAAACGCGGAGGTCATTTCTTTTATGGTAACTAATTGATTTTTCCGTAGATAAATCAATATCACAGAGATACCCAGCCAAAGGATTCCGTCATTGCGGGCCAGGCTCATAAAACCCGTAATCACTCCAAACCAAAACCAGGGTCGCTGTAATCTCACCAGCAAGAAATAAAGACCGCCGAGCAAAATATAGATCCCAAAATTATCGGTTACCGGCATAAATGGCGCGTGATAACCCGAGAACACAGCCAGAAAGCCGGAAATGAGCGCCATGTTGGTTCGATTCGAAAATGAGTATGCCAGCGAAGCGGTTATAGGCGGAACCAAAGCGGTTATCAAGATAAACAAAATACGACTGGCTGAGTAGGTCGATTGCCCCGCAAGTAGCATCCCACCAGCGGAAACAATCGAAGCCAACGGCATCCAATAAGAATGCGAGGGATGAGGCAATCCGGCTGGATTATCAAGGTAATTCCAAAGATATGGCTCTGTAAAGCCGTTTCCCTTAACCAATTGCAGGCCGCCCGCAAAGTAGTAATCTGAATCAAGATATCCCGGTATCGGCTCGAATAGCGCAATGATGGATGTAAAAAGTAATCCTATGGTGAACAATAGTAGATAATGGCTGCGGGTCATTAATATCAAACCGTTCTAAGATATCACGCGATTGTTTTGCTTATATGGTCCAGCCAGGTACGAGGCGGTCGAATAGCCCACCACCGTACCCAGTACAAACCAACGATGATCAAAATCGGGAAGAACAGGAACATTTCGTGTGCACTGATTATTCGAATATTGTTGAAATAATCATTGAATGCAAACCAGGAAATGAATAAGAATGTGATCATGAGGCTGATGGCCGTCCAACTACCGGTTCGAATCCATCGCTGGTTCACAACGGCAAGGATCAATGTTGCTGGGAGCAACAAAAGTGTCAATTCTTGAATTTCGAGCCTGAAACCCAATAAGGGTGTGATAGCGAGAGTAAGGCAGGATGTCCATGCTAACTGGAGGTCATTCGCATCTTGAGCCCGAACCCATTCGATGATAACCATGATTGTAAGGAGTAAAATGACGAACCACGCAACCCTTGCACCATGGATAGGGAATAATTCCGTGAAACTTCTGAAGGTACTAAACCCATAATCCGCTCTCCAATCATTCACAAGCGCGCGTAGATAGGCTATGGTCCAGCCGGGATAGAGAAAGGTGCTGATAGTTGAAAGAATAAAGGTAAGCATAGCAAATCCCGCTGCTACCCTCCACATACGAAATCGGATGACTCTTAAGACAACGAAAATAAGAATCGGAGCCGCGATCTGCCACTTGAAGGCTAGAAGCGCCACAAGAGCGCCTGCCAATTCATCTCGTCCAATTCTTAAGGATAGAAGTAAACCTGCGACCCCGGCAATAACTAAGGTGGAAAGGGAACCTTCGAGAATAGAATGGATCGTGAAGTAATTCAATACCATGAGCACAAAGAAGGTTATGCGCAGATCAATTTTAGGATTCCAATTCGCGAGCTGAATGCATGTTCCCGCAAACCATAAGACAGTGATCTCAAGCAATAATTGAAAAATTACCAGGGCGGCGCTGGTATTTTGAATTAAGGACAACGGGAAGAAAACCAACAGAATGCTAAATGGGATATCCAGGATGAATGGATTTTCACCGGGTCCGGCGCTCCGCTCATATACCATAGCCTGCACATGATCGGGAACGTACGTCGAATAAGGGCTGGCATGTTCGAAAAGAAAGGCTCGCGCTCCGCTCCATATCGTGAAAAATTCCCCGCCTTTAGCTATCTTTGCAACTAGCAAAAAGTTGATCGCAACGAGTCCTGCTGCCAAAATTAGAACAAGAATAATCGCAATCAGTATTCGTCCAATTTCACTGGGTTCGATTCTTCGTCTTGGCAGGATCAATTATTCACCAAATTCCCAGCACATTCACCAACATGCCCCGATCGCGCCTCTTGGTTCGAAGGGCAGTTCAGAATCAGCGAACCTGTCCCTGATTAAAAAGCTGGATCTTAGGTTCATTTCCTGCGCGAAAGCACTTCAAGTTTCTTAGGATAAATATCGTAGCGGAATTCACTGATCCACTCCGGAAATAGTTCGCCATCTGTATGAGCAGGAGAAGGCTTATCGAGCTTAATCGATAACCAGGAACAATTGATTTCCTTCATCCCGGTCATTTCGATATAACTCCCTTTGCCAGGTTTCATCGCTCTTGGAAGAGCCATGAACATTTCCAACCGGCTTTTTCGATATCCGTAGGCGAATGTAAGGTATCCATCCCATGGGTCTGCATGAGGGGTCATGAAAAACAATCCACCGGTCCTTCTGCCGTTGCCGATGGACACAAAGCTCAGCGGGCCTTCGTAGCCGCCACCGTCCCAATGCACTTCCCCATTCCATTCCGGCTTATCCAGGATCGCCAGTACAGCCGCCAGTAAGTATCTAAAGATGCCTTTGATAAAGTGAATTCCTTCGTTTTTAGTTGTAACATAGGGCTCTATTCCCGCCGCTGAGTTATTGGCGAAATATCGATCGTTGCACTTGCAAAGGTCGATTAAGTCAGTATCCCCTG
>MGNL01000092.1:0-204 GCA_001796785.1 Chloroflexi bacterium RBG_16_51_16
AACCTGGAATATGGAGCCAGGTGGATTAAGCAGGAAATTGGGATTAACCACGACAGAAATCCTCAGTCATGCGCATCCGGGCGGAATACGAGCGCTTTATATCATGGGTGAGAACCCTATGATGACTGAACCGAACCTCAATGTCACCCGTGAGCACATGACGCAGTTGGAGTTTATCGTCGCCCAGGATATTTTCATCAACGA
>MGNL01000092.1:296-10284 GCA_001796785.1 Chloroflexi bacterium RBG_16_51_16
GTTCAGCGTGTTCGAGTCGCACATCCGCCGCGTGGAAACTCTCGGCCCGACTGGAAGGTTATTTGTGAGCTGGCGGTTCGGCTTGAGAAGAAGCTGGGAATAGAAATATCTGGATGGGATTATAAATCGCCGTCCGAAGTGATGGAAGAAATCGGTAGAATCAACATCGAGTACGCTGGAATAAGCTACGATCGCTTAAACGAAGTGGGATTGATCTACCCTGTCCCCGACCGAAATCATCCAGGAACTCCAACCTTATTTAAGGATTCATTTCCACGAGGGAGAGGAAAATTTTTCCCGTTGGATTATGTACCAGTCAGGGAGGAACCTGATGATGAATTTCCTTTCATCCTTACCACAGGTCGTGTGCTCGAACACTGGCACGGCGGAACGATGACCCGTCACTCCACCCTGGATGATGCCTACCCCGAAGCGCGGATAGAGATTAATCCTTTAGACGCAGATATCCATGGAATCACAGATTCCCAGACGGTGAGGGTTGCATCCAGGCGAGGAGAGGTGATACTGAGGGCAAGCGTTACAGAAAAAACCACGGTTGGAGTTGTTTTTATAGCAATGCACTTTTCCGAAGCAGCAGTAAATTTACTTACCAATGATGTATTGGATCCTCAGGCAAAAATTCCGGAATTTAAAGCGTGCGCCGTTCAGATTTTTCCTGCCCGTGATTCCGATCTCCCCAATCCCCAAGCTGTGCTTCATAGAGGCAGGTATTAATTGGCTGATAGAAAACTAATTGCATTATGCGTAAGCTAGACTGTCTCGTACGCTGATGTGGGTTGCCCTTCGGGCAGGAAGAATCGAAGCGAGGAGCGAGATAACCGTAACCACCACCAACCAGAAGACCACAGCTCCCCAATTGTATTGGTAATCCAACGTGGCTCCGAATAAGGTCTGCCCGAGTGATACCGAAACGATTGGACTAATGATTAACGCAACCGGGATGGAGGCCAGCCAACTGATCCACCCCTGAAATAATCCTTCCATGACAAATAATCCCAGAATCGATCGGCTACGAGCCCCCACGGCTCGTAATACACCAATTTCCTTTGTACGTTCGATAACACCGATAGAAAGTGCCCCCATAAGCGCAAGGCCGCCGACAAGAGCGACAATAATGGATAATCCCAAGAGCATGAAGATCACTGTATTGAACTGCCACTGATAAGTGTTTCTAAGATCGGGACTGGTCTGACTGATAGAAACATCCATATTGTGGCTGTTGAAGAGATCTGTCAGATCTTCCGTGATCTGTTTTACGTCAGCCTGTCCATGACGGTCAGTGCGAACATAAAGGTAGGTTCCTTCCTTAAATTTCTTAGTAACCTGTGAGAGGGTTTCTGAGGAAGTGTATATTATCTCTTGATTAAAACTCCCAACGAATACAGGTTCATACGTACCAATTACCTGCCACTCGGATTCACCAAAATTACCAAGATCCATCCTTACGAGCTTGCCTGGTTGCAAGTTATTTTTCTCTGAAAAATCACGGCTAACCACTAGAACACGACCATCACCGGGTTTCAACCAACGTCCTGCGACGATCAAGGGTTCAAAGAAGTCGCTGCTGCTTGGTATTCCCTCGAGATAAATGCCAATACCAGCCTCCTTCGCCCGTTGACCTTCCAGATACAGGATCGCAGATTTAAGCATCCTTAACTCCACCTGGTCAGCCTCCGCCACCTGGTTGTAATATGAATTTACTCGGCCCACCCGCTGATTACTATTGAAGACAATAACCGTATCATAGTTCAGTCTTGAGAAATAATTGTCGAGGGTTAAATTTAATGATGATACTAAACTCATGACAATCAAGAAACCCGATCCTGCACAAATGAGCACTGCTTGCGTGAGGAACAGTCTACCTTTGTGCCTCAACATGTTTCCCAGGGCTGTAGCATAATGTGAAGGCAAGAATCTCTGACCAATCTTCTCGGCAATTCGATCAAGCCAGGTGGACCGAAATCCACCACCGAGTCCGTAACTGGCGATTGCCTCCCGTACACTGATCGAGGCGCCTCTTAGCGTCGGTGGAAGACCAGCCAACAACGGAGCAATTAATGCTGAAGCGACCTGGTAAACCACGGTCTGTTGGGAAATTTCAAACTGGTATGTATCAATGTTAAACAGTCGTAAAAATATATCTGTAACTTCAGAAGCGACCAGGGCGCCTAAGGGTAACGCGATGAGCAATGCAAGCACACCATACAAAAAAGCACTGATCAGGTAGATCTGGATGATCGTGCCAGATTTCGATCCAATTGCCTTGAGGATACCTATTTGATTAATTTGTTGTGTGATGATGTTGAAAAGCGTATTGTATACAAGGATGGCGCTGATAACCACACATAGGATCGCCAACATCTTTTGGACCATCGTCATGCTTTCAAAGAAGGCTCGACCCCAATGCTCCTCCGGGTCCTGGTACATAACGCCGGCAACTTCTATATTTTGTTTGGCCAGTTTTTCCTTAATTGCGGATGCGACTTCCCTGGCAAATTCCGGGCTGTAGGGTGTAACCCTGATAAAAAAGCTTTGGAATTTCCCATCTGGGATATCAAAACTTTCCAGTCCGTCTCCACTCATGAAAAAGAAAGCCAGGTCCATAAATTGGGGTGGTGGCACAAATGGATGTCTGATCAAACTGGTGATCGGATAAGTTCTTTCTTTTTCATGAACCTTAATGATTATCGAGTCTCCAACCCCGACCTTGAGGAACTCAGCTGCCATCCTCTCTACACCAATTTCATCCTTGGTGTGTGGCCAGTGACCTTGTCGAAGCTGGACCAACTCGTATTGTTGATCATTGAATTCGCCTCGCATATGAATGACCCCCTGCCGCCAGCTACCATCCGGTGTTGTCTTGTACTGGATCGTTACGCTGTTATACGGTTCAATATTTTCGACGCCTGGTACGTCTCTGAGGTTGAGCAGAACGTCAAGGTCAACCGGAGTCGTAACTGCCATATCGATATGGGGTGGTATGACCTCATGGTGCGCCTCGTCCAGGTTGACCATCAAGAGATCGCTCATCCCAAATATGGCGCCAACCGCGAAAACACCCGCTGCGATACTCAAGACCGCTAAAGCGGTTCTGGTTTTGTTATGCCAAAGATCCGACCAGATCTTGTACCAGAGAATGCTCATCACGATGCCTTTTTTTTGGAGGGCACTGATCTCTTGCTAATATTCTCTTTTTCATGTTGTTCAGCTGCGCTTCGCAGGGCTTCGCGGGTGGGTTCAGATGTGTTGAGAATATCCGTCAACATTTCATAGCTCAACGCCAGGACTTCAACTGCGCTGTTCAATGAAGCCCGAATCGAAGCTTTATTCCTGCGTTCGTGAAAGAATTCCATTTCGCCAAAGTACTTGCCGGGTCCCAGTTGTAAAGCAATTACGTCAGATTGATTGGGACGCGGAAGGACAATATCCACCGTGCCCTTGGAAATGATGAAAAAATTATCGCTGTTCTTCCCTTCGACAAGGATCATCGAGCCCGGCTCGTAGGATTGAGGCTTTACTCTATGACTGACCGTTAAAAGCTGCTGTGGGGTGAGCGTAGGCATAGCTTTGGCGATGTACTCGTTGACAATCTCACCATCTGTGATTAATGCCGTTCGATGAGTCCGCCTGGCCAGGCTGCTGTCGTGAGTTACAACAATGACCGTCTTTCCATCGGCAACCAGCTGGTTAAAAAGCGAGAATATCGTTTCAGCCGATTTCGAATCGAGGTTACCGGTAGGTTCGTCTGCAATGATTAATTTAGGGTCATTCGCCAGAGCTCGTGCTACAGCGGCTCGCTGCTGTTGGCCACCGGATACCGTGCTGGGAAGCTTGTGCTCCTGGCCTGCCAGGTCGACCGAGCGTAATAGTTGAAGGGCACGATCCCGCCTCTCGTTTCGCGCATACTTGCCCGCCAGCTCCATGGGAAGCATCACATTCTGAAGAAGACTGAGCGCGGGTAGGAGCTGGAAGAATTGGAAAATAATTCCAACGCTATCACCCCGCCAGACTGCCAGTTGGTTTTCACTCAGGTCGTGGATCGCTGTACCGTTCACCCATACTTCGCCCTGGGTCGGGCGGTCAATACCAGTGATCATATTTAGCAACGTGCTTTTCCCACTACCGGATTTGCCGATAATGCTTACAAATTCTCCGGGTCGGATCTGTAAATCAATATCGTTCAGTGCATGGTAATCTCCGGCGGCTGACTTGTAATACTTGTGGACACTGCGCAGGTCAATCACGAGGGGGGTATTATTCATTATTTTCACTCCACCCATCACGGAAATTGATGATGTGATGGGCATTAGGATTTCAAGCTATTCACTGCAAGCCTCCACCCGCAAGTCCTAATATCCGGAATGACGGTATTGCGGGTTGAGGTTCGGAGCAATCTAGCCCTCATTTTTCAAATTTAATCTCAGCCGTCATTCCCCATCGCATGGCTTCGGTTTTTTCGGTGAGGAGAATGGTCACCTCATAAACAATATCGCCCTGCTTCTCGGTATAGCCCTGGCCGATGGTGAATACATAGCCGTCCAATTCCACATCGGGCATGGCGTCCAATGTAACGATAACGGGTTGACCTTCGGTGACTCCGACCACATCCAACTCGGTCAGGTCGGTGGTCTTGACAACCCAGTCGGTCAGGTCTGCCACGGTAGCTACAGGCTGTCCGGTGGCTGCGAATTCGCCAACTTTCAAATCAAGCTGGGTGACCGTACCCGAGAAGGGTGCTCGAAGTTCAGCATTGGCAAGTGCTGCGCGTGCACCTGCGCTGTCTTCCGAAAAGGATGGATCTGTCAGGCTTCCATAATCTTTTTGGGAGCTTGTCAATTCGGCTTCCGAGCTTTCAACGGCAGAAAAAAGTTCCATCCAGTGAATGGCCTTTCGATATTTAGACCAGGCATCATCAAGACGCTTTTTGTAAAGTTTGGCTGTGTCCCGGTAAATTTTTTCCTCATCTTCTTTCTCTTTGTCTGTCAACTCGAGCCTTTTTTCGCTCAGGTTCTTATACGGTTCGAAATTATCCCGGGCGGTGTTTAATTTCTCCAAAGTCGAACTCACTGCTTCAGCCGGAGTCATCCCTTCAAAATCGGCCGGAATATCATAATTATCCAGGTCATACTGGGCATCACGCACCGCCTGATAAGCAGCCGTGAGTTCCTTATAAGCATTTGCTTGAGCATCCTCGAGAGTTTGAGCTTGTGCGCCTTCGAGTCGGGCAATGACGTCACCCGCTTTTACAGGTGAATCTTCCTCAACGAGGGTTTCACTCACAAGACCGCTCGCGTTGAGAGCGAGCTCTGCAAATCGGACGGGCTCAACCCGGCCTTCTGCAATAAGGATGTCTTCTGCGAGCACGGGAGCGGAGACATCTACTGTAGGTGTGGGGTTGGTTTCCCCCGACCCACAAGCGGATACGATCAGGGCAATGAGCAAAATGGCTATAAGATGTGATTTTTTCATGGAATCCTTCTTCCTTTTGAAATATTCCTCTGATAATGTTAACTTCGTCCAGTGATGATCTCCACATCCGATGGGATTGTATTGAACCTAGCCGAGTGGCTAGGGTGAGGTGCTGGTATTATTTACGATTAATTGCTATTTTGGTTGTGCAGGTTAGTGCTCTCCCAGGATCATTGGAATAATTTGTAGCTACCTTGGCAATCTAAATAAAAGCACTATTTTCTAATTTAAATTAGATCAATCCAACATCCTATTTTTCCAATAATTTCCGAGTTTCCTCATGCATCCAGTTCCTGCCGTCACGAGCGACCAATTGATCAGCCTCGATAGGTCCCCAGCTAGCTGGTTGATACACGGATAACGCGGGCGATTGATTTTCTTCCCATTCTCGAATCACAGGATCGATCAAGCTCCAGGCGGTTTCCACTTCATCAGCTCGGGTAAATAGTGAGGCGTCCCCCTGGAGCGCATCCAGGAGCAGTCGTTCGTAAGCTTCGGGTATTGCTGTGGGACCGAACGCTTCTGCGTAGTGAAATTCCATGTCGACCGAACGGGTCTCGGCGATGGTATCGGGTACCTTGGCTTCGAATCGCAGATGCACCCCCTCATCCGGTTGCAGATAAAGAACCAGCATGTTCGGGGTCATTCCTGTTGTTGAACGAACAGGGAACATAGCCAGCGGCGGTTCTTTAAATTGGATGATGATTTGGGATTGTTTCTCGGCGAGTTTTTTACCCGAGCGGAGATAAAACGGGACACCCTGCCAGCGCCAATTATTCACGAACAACCGAAGGGCCGCGAATGTGGGAGTAGTTGAATTTGATTTAATCTCAGGTTCGTTTTTGTAACCTTTATATTGAGCCAGGACGCTGTTCGCTGCCACCAGTTTTCCCTGAATGGGCATGATGGTGCTCAAGACCTTGACCTTCTCATTTCTTAATGCATCCGCATGCAATGAGGCGGGTGGTTCCATGGCTACCAATGAAACCAATTGCAACAGGTGATTTTGGAACATATCCCTCATAACACCCACACCGTCGTAAAAACCAGCCCGATGCTCAACGCCAACCGTTTCAGCGACTGTTATTTGGACATGGTCAATATAATTCCGGTTCCACAGAGGCTCAAAGATCGTATTGGCAAACCGGGTGACGAGGATGTTTTGTACGGTCTCTTTCCCAAGATAATGATCGATCCGGTAAACCTGGTTTTCTGTGAATACCTTGTGAAGCTGCTGGTTGAGCAACTGTGCGGAAGGCAGGTCGGTGCCAAACGGTTTTTCAATGATCACTCTTCTCCAGTTACCGTCCTCTTTCGATTGCCCCGTCAATCCCAGCAAATCGATGATGCTGGGAAATACACTCGGTGGGATCGCCATGTAATACAACCGGTTGGCTGGACCAGACTCTAATGCTCCAAGTCTTGTGACTAACTTCTTGAAGTCTTCCAAGTTCGAATAATGTCCTTGCTGATAGAAAAGGTTTGATTTAAATGAACCCCACTCCTCGTCCTTGGATGAGTAACCCGCGTACTGGCGAACACCCTTGAGCAGGTGGTCCCGAAATCCCTGATCGGTAAACTCTGTCCCACCATAACCAATGATTTTGAATACACCTGCCATCCGTCCCTTTCGGAAAAGGTTAAATAGGGAAGGGATTAGTTTTCTCTGGGTGAGATCGCCGGAGGCGCCAAAGATGATGATCGAAATCGGTTGCTTTTTATTCATTTTTCCGTATGGTATGACCACCAAATTGATTTCGCAGCGCTGCCAAAACTCTGGCTGAGAAATTCTTGTCATCCCTGCTCGCCAACCGCATCTGCAGCGCCAGTGTAATGACAGGTGCGGGTATATCCAGGTCGATTGATTCAAAAACCGTCCACCTACCCTCACCTGAGTCGGCTACCCAGGGTTGGATATCATCCAAGTTTGGGTCGGTTTTAAGGGCAGCGGCAGCGAGGTCTAGCAGCCAGGATCGGACCACACTGCCGTGCTGCCAAATCCGAGAAATCTCAGATAGATCAAATCCAAATTCCTTTTTGGACTTCATAATACTGAAACCTTCTGCCAGGGATTCCATCATTCCGTATTCGATCCCATTGTGGACCATCTTGACAAAATGACCGGATCCATGCGGCCCGACACGACCCCACCCCGTGACTGCGGAAGGAGCCAGCGTTTCAAAGATAGGGCGAAGTTTTTCAACAATCGCTGCTTTGCCACCGATCATCAGACTATATCCTTCGGTCAATCCCCAGATGCCGCCGCTAGTACCACAGTCCAGAAAGTCGATACCGTTTGTGTCCAGATCGCTAGCGTGTCGAATTGTATCTTTGTAATACGAATTGCCACCATCAATAATAATGTCGCTTGCAGATAATAATTTTGCTGACTGATCGATCACTTGGCTCGTGATATTTCCTGCAGGTACCATTAACCAAACGCGTCGTGGTGGTTTTAATTTTTCAATGACCTCCGCCAGCGAACTGGCACCCTCGGCGCCGTTTTTGATCGCCTTTTGGACCGATTCCGATGAGCGGGCGAAACCGACCACTCGATGACCACCCCGAACCAAACGTGTGGTCATGTTTAATCCCATTTTCCCCAAACCGATCATACCTAATTCCATATCAAACGCTCCTATTTTTTAAATCACGCGCAGCTTCATGATCAACCATCCAGGTGAGATTGCCTTGAAATGGTTGGATCCGTTGGGCAGGCAATGCCTCAGGGTCGTAAGGTCCTTCCAGGACCCGAGAGAGAATGCCAGATTTTTCAGTCCCGCTAACCATGAAAATGACCTCACGACCGTAATTGATCACCTCCGGAGTCATGGTGATCCGTTCTGAAGGTCGGTCCTTGTATTTTCCCGAGGCTGCGATAACGGCATCTGAGTTGTTAAGGGGCATTCCCGGAAATATGGAGGCAGTATGACCATCTACGCCGAGCCCGAGCAGAATCCAGTCAAACACCGGCCAATCGAGAGGTGGAGTTTTATATCTTATTAATTCCTTAGCGTAGTTCATCGCGGAAATTCCCGGATCGATATCCGATTGTATCTTATGAATTTGATCTGAGGGCAAGGGCACCTTGTCCAGCAGCGCCACGTGTGTCTGATAAAAATTACTTAGGGGTTCGTTTTGGTCGACTCTGCGTTCATCGCTCCAAAATACATGGATGAACCTCCAATCCAATAGTGCTTTGAATGGTGTTACTGAGAGCATGCGGTAGAAGCCGAGGGGAGTATTCCCTCCACTCATCACCGCCATAAACCTGCCCCGACTGGATATCGCCAGGGATGCTACCGCGACGAATCGTTCTGCCATGGCATGATTCAACACCTCAGTGCTTGGATAGATCTCGAGTTTGAATTTCGCCATTGAAGATTTATTTCCTAGATTGTGATTCTAATCCAGGTGTACTAAAATCGCGATGTGTCGGTTCTGGATATCAAAAAGCTCGCAGCATATCGTGCGAAGAGTTTTCGGCTTACCAAATTGCATCGAGTAAAAACTCGAGGGCAGGCCCTCCATTTTGTGGACCATCGAGGTTATGTATTTTTCTGGCCGATCAAGGGCATTGATTTCCCGAGCCTATGGACCGCAGTGGCAGGGGACCGTCCGGTATCCGATGCGCATGATGATCCGGGACACATCACATGGGGTTGGAAAGATAAGGCTTTGGATCAAAAGATTTGGTATTACGCCAAGATACTCAGGCGTAAATCCACGATAATATCTCTCGGGATTGCACCGTATTTCTATGCTCTTTCTGATAATTTTGGTTCGCCGGGCGAGGACTATATCCTCGCTTATGAAGAGGGCAGACTTACAAGGGCGGCAAAACAAGTCTATGAAGCACTGCTAAAGGAAGGAGCATTAAACACAATCGACTTACGTCGATCAGCAAATTTAGGGATAGCCCGGGATTCGGAATTTAATCGCGCTTTAGAGATCCTTCAGGCGGATTTTAAAATTTTACCCGTCGGGATTGCTGACGCCGGGTCCTGGCATTATTCATTTATCTATGAAATCGTAACACGGCATTATCCAACCCTGCCTGAGCAGGCAAGGAAGATCGGCGAGTCAGAGGCCAGTCAGAAACTTTTAGAGCTGTATTTTAATTCTGTTGGGGCAGCTCAACAAAATGATATTCAGCGCCTGTTAGGTTGGAAAACCGATCTGACCGCCCGGGCAATTAGGAAATTGATAAGCGATGGGAAAATTTCCAAATTGAACATACCAGGTAAAAATGAAGAATTCCTGGCCTTAGCACAACTTGGAGGCTAATAACTACAAGCAGCGTTTTCTATTCGTTGTATAAGGACTTTTCAATACTCTCGGATTGAACAGGTCGCTTGAGGGTGCTTTATTCCTGAAATGTTTTAGCAAATTCTGGGTAAGAGCTCGCCTGCCGGTATATCCACCACACGCGAGCCACCGATCCTAGTTTTTGCCAGGACTATTCCCGGGTGGTCTGCAACGACTCTACCAATTCTCA
>MGNL01000093.1:0-1783 GCA_001796785.1 Chloroflexi bacterium RBG_16_51_16
AACCGAGGCGCCGCGGATGACGGCAGCGAGGGAGTTATCCAACAGGTAGGGCGTGACAAACAGGAAAATCAGCGAAAGAATCCACAAGCCTATAGTCCATAGCAGGGAGCCCGGCGGACTACCCTCCAGCATGGGCTTTGTATCAACCATACGCATCCCCAGAGCAACGCTGATCAAGAAAAAGCTCATAAAGGGAATATCCTTCGGGCTTATGAAAGCATGACCCCACAGCAGCGGCTGGGAAATGAAAAGCAGGCAGGCTCCCAAGGCTGCAGTTTTATTCATCCAGCGTAATGCCAGGGTATAAAAAGCAGCTGCACCACCGAGATACCCCATGAATACGACTAGATGCCGCAGGTCTGAAACCAACCAATTGGAATTGAAGAGATGCAGAAAGCGCGCAATCTCCTGGGCTGCGATCACAAAGGCCGGTCCGTAGTTATCGAAGGTGTTGCCGGTAATCTTCACCTCACCCCGCTGCAACCAGGTGGCATAGGATTCAAGCGCCCGGTCAGCGTACTTATAAAACTGCCATTCATCCCAGGATTCGCCGAAGTCGGTGAGGGTGAATACGCCGAGCAAAAATGCGAATATAAGGAGAAGGTAAAGGGGAAGTTGCCTAGAGTAATTTTGCATTAATTATGTGAGGTGGATAGGTAACCCGCCCCACAATATATTACTTCATCAATTGGTCGACGCGCGATTCGCCCACGCTGTAATACTTCGCTAGTTTATGGTGGACAATGATCGCCGCGGTGGACTGCTCAGGGATCAATTGATAGGCCGCGGACAGGCTCATCCCCAATTCCGTTTCCACCTGGGGTAACAGGTCAAAGACCTTGCGGTGATCCTCCAGTTCAGGAATGGCGGGGTAACCCCAGGAGTAACGCTTGCCCTGACCTTCAGGAACTCCGAGTTCACGGCGGATATGTCGGTGTAAATATTCAGCAGTGGCTTCCGCGGTCTGCACAGCCAGGCCATGCAGGTAGTAAGCCTCCGAATATTCACCTTTAGCCTGGAGTTGATCCAATCTCTCGGTCGCGGCCTGACCGACCGTGACGACCTGCAGAGCGACCGTGTCCATCTTACCGGAATCAACCGGTGCAAAATAATCGGCCAGGCATAAGTGATCATCGTAAGGCTGGCGGGGAAAATGAAAACGGGTCAATTCATCCGGTGAGGCGGAATTTATTGTCCCAGGATCGTAGAGGATCAGTTCATCACCCTCGGAGTGACAGGGGAAAAAACCATACACTGCCTGGGGTGTAAGCCAGCCATCCTTGAGGGCCTCTCTTTGCATATTTAAGAGACGCTCCTCAAATTTTTTGTTGAGTTCCTCCCATTCTTCGCCGTGTGCGTTCTTGGCTCCCCATGACAGGCGGAACAACTCGTTCTTGAAGAGGAGTTTGAAGACAAGTTCCAGGGGCATGTCTTTGACAAGATGCGCGCCCCATTTCGATTGCAAAGCCGTCACCGGTTCAGGTTGGATGGAAGATCGAGCTTCCCCGGTCACGACGCGTTTCGAAGTTTCCCGGCCCATTTCCTGGTCGGCTTCACGGCGGATCCGGTCCAGGATCTCCTCCCGCGACTGCGGATGGATCAACTTGTCCATCGTTTCGAGTCCTTCGAAGGCGTCCTTGCAGTAGAAGACTCCAGGATCGTAGGGTTCTCCATTTTCTGTGAACAGGATTCGCCGACCGAACCGGCGGTTAATCGCAGCCCCGCCGACCAAAACCGGAAATTCAAGCTTGCGGCGTTTCAATTCATTGACAATGGTCGGCAT
>MGNL01000093.1:1824-9564 GCA_001796785.1 Chloroflexi bacterium RBG_16_51_16
CGGTTGCATTAATCTCCACCGCTTTGTTGATGATGGTCTCCGCAGGAACCTGCTTGCCAAGATCAACCACATCATAGCCGTTGTTCGAAAGGATCGTCTTCACCAGGTTTTTGCCGATGTCGTGGACATCGCCGTAGACGGTAGCAATGACTACCAGTCCTTTGCTGACGCCTGCTTTCTTTTCGAGGTAATTTTCAAGATGCCCCACCGCTTTTTTCATCACCTCTGCAGACTGCAGGACGAACGGCAAGATCAATTCCCCTGAACCGAACTTGTCTCCGACCTCTTTCATGGCGGGGAGAAGGACAGTGTTTAGAATAATCACTGCCCTTTCATGGTTGGCCTTCTTCTTTTCTGGATCCTCAACAGGCTCCGATGAGGAACTCGGATGAGGGACGAGCGAATCGATATCCGCCTCGACCCCGTCTTTATGACGATGGACGATCCGCCAATGCAATCGCTCTTCGGCTGTCATCCCTAAGGTGGGGTCTTCCTGACCGGCATGGGTTGCCGAGCCTTCCCTGCCTTCGTAGTATTCGATATATCGCTGCAGCGCATCCGGCCGTTTATTGAAGATCAGGTCCTCCGCCAGGTCACACTCTTCCTGGGGTATGTCGGCGTACGCGGTGACATGAGCCGGGTTGATGATCGCCATATCCAGGCCGGCTTGAATGCAGTGATAAAGCATGACCGAATTGAGCACAGGCCTGGCCTGGGGAGAAAGTCCGAACGACAAATTGCTTACACCCAATGAAGCCAGGACGCCGGGAAGGTTCTGTTTGATGAGGCGGATGCCCTCAATGGTTTCGATTGCCGAGTTGGAAAATTCTTCATCACCGGTCGCCAGGGTGAAGGTGAGGGTGTCGTAAACCAGAGCCTCGGGACGCAGGCCGTGATCCTTGACGGCAATATCATAGATCCGCTTTGCTACTTCCAGCTTGAGGTCACGGGATTTGGCCATCCCGTTTTCATCGATTGTGAGGATGATCACCGCAGCGTTATGCGCCTTCGCTAATTCGAAAATCTTATCCGCCTTGGCCCGCCCAGATTCGAGGTGGGTCGAATTGATCAAGCAGCGCCCGGGTGCGGTCTTGAGCGCAGTTTCGAGCACGTCCAATTCGGTCGTGTCGATCACCAAAGGCACTTCCACGCCCATGGAAAGTTTCTTGACGGTCTTACGCATCAGTTCGATCTCGTCCGGACGCTCGGTGATGGCCGTCGAAATATCGAGGGCGTGCGCGCCGAAGTTGACCTGGTCACGCGCGATTTCCAGGATCGAGTCATAATCCTCGGCCAGGATGAGCTGCTTGAATTTTCGGGATCCCTGCGCGTTACAGCGCTCCCCAATTAACAAGGGCGGCGGATCCTGGTGCATGGGTATGGCTGTGATGGCGGAAGCCAATCGGGGGTCGGAGCGCTCCGGACGCGCAGGATGCGAATGTGAGTTGAGTTTTTCAACCAATAATTTCAGGTGCGCGGGCGTTGTTCCACAACATCCGCCGACCACGGAAATCTTATTCTTGGTGACGAAATCAAATAACTCTCTGGCAAAAGGTTCGGGTTCAAGCGGATAGACCGCTTGGCCGTCCACATTGAGAGGCAGACCGGCATTCGGGATGCAGGAGACCGGCAAAATGGCATTCTCACCGAGCACGCGGATGGGTTCGCGCATATGCTCGGGTCCGGTCGAACAATTCAAGCCGATGACGTCAATACCCATGCCTTCTAAAATGGTCAGCGCCGCCGTGACATCGGTGCCCAGGAGCATGCGACCCGTGGTATCAAGGGTTACCTGCGCTTGGATGGGGAGGTAGATCCCGGTCTCTTCGAATGCCTTGTGGCAACCGGTTATGGCGGCTTTGACTTCCAGGATATCCTGCGAGGTCTCGATGAGCAGCAAATCCACACCACCCTGGATGAGACCAACCGCCTGCTCCCTGAATACCTCGGCGAGTTCGTCGAAGGCTACATTGGAAAGCTCAGGATCGTCGGCGGAGGGTAGCTTTCCTGTGGGACCCATGGAGCCGGCTACGAAGCGGGACTGACCATTCATACCTGCATATTCGTCCGCTAATCTCCGTGCCAGGGAGGCAGCGGTTTGATTAATCTCGATAACCCTATCCTGCAAACCATATTCCTTCATGGTGATACGGTTGGATCGGAAGGTGTCCGTCTCGATCGCATCCACTCCCACCTCGAGGAATGAACGATGCACTTTCTCCACCGCTTCCGGAAATGAAATGACCAGATAGTCATTGCAACCGTTAAATTGCTCACCCCCGAACTGGTCGGCGGTCAGGTTTTGAACCTGCAGGCTCGTACCCATGGCGCCGTCGTAAACAAGAACCTTCTGCTCGAGAGCATCAAGGTAACGGCGGTTGGTAAACTTACGGATCATGGCACTCCTTCGTGCGTTGAAAAACTCAATTCTAAATCTAGCGCTTCAATAATTCAGACGGCAGCGCTGCCAAACCGGCATCTCTCATTCTTCCATCTGCGATCATTTTAAGGGCGCGTTCCTTGTTCGTCAGCGTCCAATTGGACTTCGGTCGACGCGGAGAGAATCGCGTGGCATACCGCTCGCCGTCGATCGATTTTTCAATACTATCGATCCAGCCAAAGCAGATGGCTTCCTCAACAGCGTCGATATAGTCAATGGAAGGTCTTCCACTTGCCTTCTTATACCGGATCAACCAGATCTCCTTCTTTTTGCCGTGATTCTTCAACAACCATTTGCGAAATTGTGAGCTTGTCCTCACATCAAGCGTTTCACCGATTTCCATACTCATCTTTCAAAGATTACTTACACAAATAATTACGATGAGATGTAACTACTAAAATCTACTCATCAAACCTTAAAACATTCTTGCGATTATGAGTGTTCATCTGTTTCCATCTGTAGTAATCTGTGTTAAAAAAAGAACCTCTCCGAAACGAGAGGCGACATCGACCGGGTCAACTCTCATCTCTCAGACTTGCGTCTGCCGAAATTGGCACCTATCTCAGCGTTCGGTCACCTGGATTGAAGGCGATCCCTGGCAGGTTGCCGAGGCTTCATCGGGTCGGTCCCTCAGCCTCTCTGGATGAGCGGAAATACTTTTCAGTTATTCCGTTAAATTGTTGGCGATTTATATCACAGCAGATGTGGATTGTCAAATCGGCGACGTACCAGCATAAGTCCGCCATGCTTCGAAGAGCTGATGCTGACTGCAGGTTAGAAGGAATTTAACGCGGAACCAAGGTCACTGAATATCTCAAAAAACTGCTTGAGTCCTACGGTCTGTAATACCCGGTCCACCGGGGGTTGAGGATTTACGAATTTAACATGTTGGCGGGCAGACGAGTCTTTTATTGGATCGAGAGCGCGAAACACCGGCCGCCCTGATCCTTCGATCTTGACCGACTGCCCTGCAAACACCAATGCGGATGTATGCAGCGCCATTAGCCCGGCGCTGCTCAAGTATGGCACCTTGCTCAGGTCCAACACGAGATCCCGGGCACCACCTTCATAAATTTCCTGCACTTTTTTGATCACCTCGGTGTAATTGGATGCATCCAGATCTCCATGCAGGTGCATCACGGTGACGGGAATTTTCGCCTGGGCCTGTGTGACGGTTATCAACATAACAACTCCTTGGAACTAAAGGCAAATATTAGTTTACTGCGTTATCGGAGGTTATCCGCATCGGAAGATCAGTATGGGTAAAAGCAGCGGCAGGCATCATCTGAAATTGAACTCTTCATAATGTAACTGGTCTTTCGGAACCCCCAATGCCAGGAACTTTTTTTCGAAGGCGGCAACCATGGGAAGCGGTCCGCACATATAGATATCATGACTGCGCAAATCCCCACCTGCATCTTTGACTATCTCGTCGACTGAAAGTGAACCCTGTGTGGCTGAGAACCAGGTGTGAACCTTTAATCCCGTATGAACCTTGCCTGCGGCCTGGATCTCCTCCAAGAATATCGTTTCATCCGGATGACGGACACAGTAATAAAAGTCTACATCGTGTTTCAGGTCATTCTTCCAATGACGAATAAAAGAAAGAAAAGGTGTAACACCAATCCCACCCGCGAGCCAGATCTGCCTTTTCCCACCCGGCCTGTAATCGAAAAGTCCATAAGGTCCTTCAACGACAGCATCTGAACCGGCTTTCAGGTTTCCGAAAAGGTATCGGGTGAAGTCACCGCTGGCTTTGATCGTCAGGCGCTGCGCAGTCTCACCGGGTGAGCTGGATATGGTAAACGGATGCGATTCGTTCAGGGTTTTATCGCCGGGAAACCTCACGAAGAGGAATTGACCCGCACGCGTGTGTTGGATCGGATCTTTCTTCGCAGTTAATGTGACCTCGGTTGTCGAGGCATTGGGATGCTTAACCGCGGTCACGGTGTACGGCCGGAATTTTTTGAAATAGATTCCAAAAATCTCCGTATAAAGATACGAAACCGTCCCGAGGATGAAAAATAGCTGGACCCATGTTATGGCGATCAGGGCGTTCAGCGCGTTCACGGTCAGGGAATGAATGAATGCGAGTATGAAAAAGATACCTATATAGCGGTGCAGCTTCTTCCAATCGTTGTAATCCCCACCGGTCAACCGATTTAGAAAGGGTATGCGCGGCGAGAGGGTAATCAGGACGATGCTCACAATCCCGGTAAAGGCGATCACCGCCAGGTAATTTCCCAAGCGCCAACCCGTCGTACTGATGGGCACGGTCAGAACATGCACAAAGATCAATAAGAAGGCTGCGGTCGAAGTGTGGCGGTGGGTCATGTACATTTTGTCCAAGCCACCAAAAAACTTTTCAGCCCAGCGCGGCCGCGTGGCCAGGAACAGGGAACAACTCATCAGGACGATGTTGTTGGCGCCAATGATCTCCCCCGCCCAGGCGCGTATGAAATTTGGACGGCCGTCATTTACAGGTGGGAAGACCAACCATACTACGAGATTAAGAATTACCAGACCGATAATAACGAGATTACCAATTCTTCGCTGCATCGGAATATCCTGGGATTAATTGGGCACAAGGATCAAGTTGTGTAAATGACAGTAAATAGAGACTAATGGTGCGTCGTTTTATTCCAAAAAGCTGAGCCATGGATGTCTGCCATGGCTTAGGAGGCCGGCATTCGTTTATGTAAATGACTGGACTGCTTTTGCCTGGTCTGTAAAGATATCGAACATTTGCGTAAATCCGACCATATCCAGCACGTTACTGACTTCAGGTCGCGGATTCAGAAGTTTGACGTGCGGCTGGGTACCGGTTTTTTTGGCGTGGTCCATATCCTTGACCGCCTTCCACCCCTGATCTGTATCGGGTGCAGCCTCACCGCGAGCAAGCAGAGCCACGCTGTGCAGCGCGACCAGACCTGCGCTACTGATGAAGGTCAATTTGGATAGATCGATGAGAAGGTCATGCGCGCCCCCAGCCAACAATTCCTTAGCTTTGTCGATCAACTGCTGATAATTCTGGCCGTCCATCTTGCCATCAAGTTGGATGATGGTGACTGGTACGCGTCCCTGCGCAGTGGCTACACTGATATTCATTCTTCTCTCCTCGAATGGTGGACTACCGAATCCGCACTATCATGGACGGCAGCATTTAATTTTGTATTCAGCTTGGTCGGTGACAGAGCGGATGGGTATTGGTCTTCACGCTCATCCCGGGGATTCATGATATTGGATCAGTCTATCCTTTTCCGCTGATTTTTATCGAAAACACAAACCAATGGTAAAACCAATTATAAACCGCCTTTACGCTTCAACCGATCGAGACGATGCTCCAACTCAGCCCGCCAATATTTGCAGACATAGGTTGGCAGATCACTTTTTTTCAGTTCTTTCAAAGCAGTCACTGTCCAACTCGTGGCAGATTTCACATCGCGAAGGCGATGTTCATAATATTTAGCCAGCTCAACGTACGCGTAGATATGTCCTTCGCCGGCGGCGGTCTGCCAGAGCTGCACTGCCTGTTCAAGATCTCCCCGACGCTTGTGCAGGATGGAAAGGCGTTTTACGGCAGTATCGAAATCAGATATCGAGAAGGATGATTTTCCCAGACCATTGGGAGGGTCGATCCGCAGTTCTTCATTTTGCTGCGTTGACAAACCAGATTGCAATCCAAGCTCGTAGAGGCGGGCTGCATGATCCCAATGACCCAGGTCCTCATAGAGTTTAGCGAGGGCAACAAAATCAAGTCCATGCTGAACGCGTCCAGAATATGGATCGGAAGTCAGGCTGCTGGTATGCGCCAGCAAAGCAGCCAGCGCGACCACGTCCATGGCATTATGATAAAACACACCCTCCAGCGGCCTGGCGTCGCCCGAACGCAGGTAGTCGAAGTACAGCCAGGGGATTTCGTAGCCCGGTACTTCCTCGGTTGACCGCGTCATCCCCAAGACATGTTCTTCGATGTACTTGAGTGCACGCGAGGGCAATCGATCCCGCCACAGGCGGCGGGCAAGCGGTAAAAGGTCGAGGTGGGCATAGCCCTTAAAGGGAACTGGAATCCGGTGCATGGTGTAGCGAGTTACAAGCAGCGGCGCGTCAAACGCCTTGCCGTTAAAAGTCACCAGCGCTTCGGCAGGAGCGAGGAAATCCGCCAACCCTTCGAGCAGGGCTGATTCCTCAGCCGGATCGCGCATGAAATATTGTTGTAAAAGGAAATGATCGTCGACAAAGCGGCCCACACCGACCAGGAAGGCTAAGGTGCCGGTCCCGCCAGCCAGACCGCTTGTCTCCGTATCCAGAAACACGAAGCGCTCCAGCGGCAGCTCGGCTAACTTCGTTTGACCAGCCCACTGAGCGATAATGCCCATTTGTGCGGATGGCAGGAATGGCGTCATGCCGTGGTGGTATGACTTTTCGAAGAGCTGTTCGGAAACGAACACATCCCCCAATGCGGTCGACCGGTACGAGCCTGTCACGACAGCATCAATCTCGTATCGCTCCACTGGCATCGGTGGAGGCAGGTCGGCAGTGCCGACTTTTACGCCCATTACTTTGAGCTTTTCGGTCAAAGAGGACATGAGTTGTATTTTATCCTTAATCCCCCTACATGATTAATTACCAGGTCGCGCACCTAGATTCGTTCGTATTCTGGAACCGGATTAGTCATTTTCTTGTATTGCCTCCACAATTTCAGCATGTTAGACTAGCGATCACAATTAGATGGAATAAATCGCAGCATCGGTCTCACAAAAACCCAAATGACCACGGATATCCTTCTGGTTACACCCCTGCCTGAATTCGGTGACACGATCCGCCGGATCGTCGAGGATTCGGAGATCTATAAGATCCATGTCGTGAACAATAAATCCCGGGCGTTGATTCGTGCTGGTGAGATGAAGGTCTCGCTCGTGCTTCTCGACCTGGCCTTGGGTGAAGAAGGGGTTCTCGCGCTTGGCGCCGCCCTCCGTAAACAATTTAAAGAAATCCAGCTGGCAGTGTTGTGCGGGAACGAGACGCCCCCCAGCTTGGATGGCATTCGACCGTGGTCGCTTGTACGCATACCCCAGCATCTTGAAGACCTGATCCACGCCTTTCCAACAGGCGCTGAACCTCGGTCGGAAACGCGTTTGACACCTATGGCTGATAATTCGTATAATGAGAATATGCCCTCCTCAGACTCGTCACCCTGGATGGGAGACGTTACAAAAGCTGCTGCACATCTTGCCCGTCTAACGCTTGGTTCAGCCGCACAGGCGGCATTGATCACCCGTAAGGGTGAGGTCTGGGCG
>MGNL01000094.1:0-10259 GCA_001796785.1 Chloroflexi bacterium RBG_16_51_16
TTTGCGGGAGAAGTTTATAAATTTGGATTCCGGATAGTGCCATTTTGAATTCCTTTCGATCCGAAGAAATCTATTGATCTTTGTGATCGATTCCTTCGAGCCTCCGTCCTGTGGTTTATGCCGTCATCAACTCCGAGATTGCACTCTTAATTCGTCCCAGGGATTCTGGATGGCGAAGGACCACGATATCTGCACCTGATTCAATCAAAGCCAGGGCTGTCATGGTCTCCCAGTGGATGGCACGCCGACTCCAATCCCCCCAGGCTTCTGGAACCCCTTCGCCCACCTTGGATTCTTTAGCCTTCCAGGCCTCGAAACCTGGAGTAACGATCATGGGTTGCTGGGTCATACCATCCCCCTGCAAACCTGCGAGGCGCAGGCGTTCCATTACGGAATAGCCATATTCGATTCCGTACCCGAGCGCGCCGGTCGTGGGATCCATGAGGATTCGATCATGCGACAAGCCCATATCGCTTATCAGGATGTTCAATTGTTTCGATAAGTTGACATCCATCGGTGTGCGCGCCTGAACAAGATGACCATTCGCCATCGCCGTGGCGACGATCGTCCGATAATTTTTATCTTCGCAAATTCCCAGAACTAATTTTTCTCCCTTACACGCCTCGGAGATCGGCACGATCAGTTCGTTATCTTTTTCTGCCTGGCCTGGCCCCCAAACAATAAGTGGAAGCCCAGAAGAAGAAAGGACGGATTTAACCGCGTTGACTGAGGATTCAGGTGTATCTTCGAGGCTGAGGGCGAGAACGATCAGCTCCGCTCCCAGCTCTTCGGCTTTCTTTGCCCATTTTCCAGGATCTGTCAGCACATCCCCCCAGGAATCCGTTAATAATTGTGACCAATCTTCAGGCTTTTTCGATTTGATTTCCAGCGCTACAACCGGTTTATTCGGCATAGGGGCTTCGAATTGCAGGAAAGGCATCGTTTTTTCACCGCCGACAACGACGGTTTTAGTACGGGTGCCTCCTTCCGCCGATGTTGCGCCTATGGTTACGGCTTGAATACTTCCGGGCCATTTATCTTTAGGGATTTCGAGGGGCATGCTGTGTCTCCTGCTTAATCATTTTCTGTCTTGCCTAATCTTTTACATAACCATCTTCAGTCCTTTTATTCTGGATGCGAAGTAAATGATCACATCATTCCGGCTTTTTTTCTGGCTGCATCCCTTCGCTCGATGAATGTTTGGACCGGCGACTTGCGCTCGGCAGCGAGACCCAGATCTTTCAACTCGTTATCGTCCATTGCAGCTATATATCTCAGGATGTGCCGGTAGGTCAGGTAGGCAGCGGGGTAGATGATTCCAGCCGAATTGTGCATCAAATAGGCAACACGGACCTTTTTATCCTGCATAATTTTCGCTGCAACTTTGAGGGACAAGTCGGCTTGTATTTCTGGTACACCTTCTGTCATGATTTCTTCTGCTAAAGCTGAATCCTTATTTTCTTTCGTGTAGGCATTAATAAGTTCATCTATACCAACAACACCAATCCCATGGCCTTCACTATCTAAGACACACAAAGCCTCGCCATTGTGATCGACCAGATGTCGGGATATCTCTACCAGCGGTGTGTTCCATTTACAGGTTGGTACACCTACGGTCATAATGTCACGGACAAGCACATTCTCTTTCATTATTTTTAAGGCTAGAACATCGGCTCCATGGCCATCGCCGGGTGGTTGTGAGCTTCCAGCCATGCCAGAAGGTCCTCAACCGTGCTGACCTTTCTTTCATCGGCGATTTTGTCCAGTAGATCCGGATCACCTTCCCGTTGGCAGACATGATTTAATTCATCAGCCATGCTGTCCTTTAGCACAGAAGACATCCAAACTACGCGTTTGAATCCACCGTCGGCGGAAATAAATTTCGGGCTGATCAGATAATATTTTCCGACACCCATCACTCCTGGGGTCTGAAGACCGCCGCCTGCGATTCCAGCCAGGGTCGAGAAGGTCATCCCGGCAGGGGTCATTGCGGTATCTTCGCGTGAGACCACCATAACGCCGTTGGCTTCGGGGATAAGCATGACGATGCATTCGAAGCAGCCGCAGGCGGTCATTGGATTTTCCATGATCGAGTACATGGATACTTCCTGGATTACGCCGTGGGAACCTATCTTGGCATAGTCGTTTGTTCCTTCCCAGTAACCCTTTTTCATATCCACCAGTTTTCCAAGCTTGATGGGTTGATTTGGGCCAGTCGGATTGATGTTGAATGAAGCTTTGCAGTCCAGCCAGTTATAGGCACCACAAAGGCCTAGTCTTTCCGGTGAGACCACACACACATGATTGGGTGCGAAGGATTGGCATAAGGTGCACGAATAAAATTCATCGACTTTATCGTCAGTAAGGTCTGCAAGCCGTTTATTTCGGAAGTCGTATGCCGTCCGGGCTTTTTCCAGCCATTCAGTGTGAAGCTTCGGATCGGTGACGATAGTTACCTGAACCTTGTCCACGATCGCACCGAAGTCCTCATGGAAACGTGCGTGCAGGATCTTGCCGAAGGATTCCAGGCTGAAGCCTTTGTCTGCAGCCATATTGGAAATACGAATCCATGCGATGTCCCGCTGTCCTACATGCTGGACACCGCTCGCACCATTTACAAAATAATGGATTTGTCGTTCAAGTACGGGTTCAAAGTCCTGCTGCATGGTCCGACCAGCGACCTGAACGAGGATCCCCATGTCTGTTGATCCCTGAGCGGGGACATTGGAGAAATCCGGACCGATGACCTCGATCTTGCCATCCGTAACTTCGTCTAGTTTCGCCATCTGCAGAAATTCAAAGCAGCGTGAGTGTTTTCCGCCGAATTCAACCCGCAGATCAGCCTTCCGAACAACCTCGCCTTCGAATGCTGATCCATAGGGTACAGGAACGTCAACATTGGATACTTTAACTTTGACGCCTCGCACCTCGATGCATTTCTGAACCAGGCGTTCAGCTTTTTCTAGCTCGTCCTTCCCTTCGATCGTGTCAAACGGCATGGACACCACATGCTCATAAGTGGTTACGCCCGTTGGAAGGATCTCAGGAATGACCGTATCCGCAATCACCGGAAAACCAAAGTTGATCGCACCAGCCGCGGCTGCATATTTGAGATCATCCACTTCGCCAAGCGCCAGGACGAACGCAAAAACACGGTCCTTGTTGTAAAGTAGGATCTCCCGTGACATGCCAGGTTTTAATCCGCCAAAAGTGAGCGCGGAACGCGTTGCAAATCCAAGTGCATAGATGGCAGAAATGGTATCCGTACCGAAAGGTACGGTATAGGTGTCATAACCCAGCTCAACACCTTCTTCACGCAGCTGGTGGATAATGCTGCGTCCATTCACATTACCACTCAGAAAACATAAGATGTTCCTACGCTGCAGCTCCCGGACGATCTTGACCGCAACCGCGTTGGATCTGGCGCAGCCGACTATGGCTGCGAACCCCGGCATCCGACCGTCTACGAGTTGGATTCCCCATGAACGAAGCTGAATATCGTCGATGGGACCATTCAAATGGGCGTCGTGACCATTTGACCCTTCCTTGTTATTTGCATCTGGGCTTGTAAACGAGGTGCCGCCTGCAAGTTTGAATCCTTCCATCGGCTCCGGCTGTAGACCGTAGACAAAACGAACCGCCTCGATGGTCTCTGCAGCCAGCAACGTAGCCATCCCAGAATCCAGCGTCTCGCCGAGGTAGGGTGTCCACTTGGATTCGGAGGGGATCAAATGGAGCATGTTGCGAGCCTGTTGCATCACCGGTCTGAGGTCGCCGATTTTTTCGACCGATTTGCCGGTCATGCCTAAGATTGTTGGCAGGTAATAGGCTGTATTTGGAAAGGAAACGGGGGTGTCCTCACCCTTCTCCTTCAAAGCCTTGTTGAGCATGAGCTCTGCTTCTGTAACTAATGCGTTTGCACCGCGTATGGCTCTGGTTGCTATATACCTGGACATGGATTGCTCCTAGATTTTCCGGTCACAATCGTTAGAATCTGAAAGTTAACGATCACCCAAAACCGCATGTCAACTTACGGTTCCGTAAATTGCTTCACGTTTCTTTTCCATCGGCAGAGCTTCCAATTCACGCATCCGTGTATCACCGGAACGGCCAAACTTGTTAGAGTCATACTCCGGCAAACCCAGCTCCGCTCGTTTCTTATCGATGTGCGTGAGGGCAGCCTTGATCATCTCATCAGGATCAGGGATGAATTCCAGCTTACCGCCGTAGATCTTTTCCCATCCCTCACTGATGTATTTCAGCACCTTGTCCTGTCGGATACGCGATCAGGCATTCCGCTGACGGGAGACGCGCCTCCGAAGATCACATACGCGCCGGAAGCGACGCAATATGTGGCGATCGCCAGTGCTTTTTCACTCATCCATTCCGGCGCAAGACCGACGGCAGGGATCTTGTCGATATCGTCACCCAGTCCACCTTCCTCTACCATTTGGGTCAGAACGGTTAAGATCCGGGTGTTATCCACGCAGGAGCCCATATGAAGTACTGGTGGGATGCCGACCGTTTCGCATATTTCTTTGAGGCCTGGCCCGACTTCGCTCAAACCTGCTTCACCAAGAAGCAGACCGAGTTTTCCTGATGCGATCGCACCGCACCCGGTTTGCACCACAAGTACATCCTGTTTAAGGAGTTCTTTGACAACCTTGTTATGCAAATAATCCTGGGAGGAACGTGGGTTGTTGCAGCCAACAATTGCCGCGACCCCTCGGATCCGTCCGGACATGATCGCATCATTTAAAGGTCGGAAGGAAGCCCGGTAGGAACCGCCGAGCATGTAATTGATATATTCATGCGAAAAACCGGGAATGAGGTCTTGCTTGATTTGCGGGATGAACGTCTTGTTTCTATCCCGGTTCTTGTAATTATCGATGGCAGTTCTTAGGATTTGTTTGGCTATAGTGAGAGCTTTATGTTCATCAAACTCGATATGAGTAGCTCCCGTGATGCGCACCTTGGGTGAGGTCGTGATGATCTTCGTATGGAAATTTTGCGCCAATCCTACGAGTGCCTGCATAATGCACTGAACGTCCACAACCATCGCCTCGACCGCACCGGTCAAAATAGCTAATTCCTGGTGCAGGAAGTTTCCAGCTGCAGGGATTCCCTGCCGCATGAGAATTTCGTTGGCGGTACAACAAATACCTGAAAGATTTATCCCGTTGGAGCCGGCGGCTTTTGCGTATTCAATGATTTCTGGATCCTGGGATGCGGCAACGATCATCTCACTAAGGCTTGGTTCATGACCATGCACCACAACGTTGACCATGTCCTCTTTGATCACACCCAGGTTCGCCTGGCCCAGAATTGGAGCAGGGGTGCCGAACAGGATATCGGATACGTCTGTGGCGATCATGGATCCCGCCCATCCGTCTGCCAAACCGGTTCGGATGGCGTGTTCAAGAATGTGTTCGTGATCCTGGTCATCACCGATATGGGTGCGGTGCAGGGCTTCGACTATCTCACGATCTACGCCGCGAGGTACTACATTTCGTTCCCGCCAAAGTTGTTGGCGTTTCTTTGGTGCCCTTCTTGCAGGAACCACCTCACCACGTTGCTGGCCGAATTGGGAAATATACAGGTCTGCCAGTTCGTTGGCTATTTCCTGCGGCTCGCGACCATCCACCCTTATGTCGTAATAACTGGCAACCTGCCGAAGTTTGGCCACATCCTTGATGGAGTATCCCTCGGCCTTGCCCTCAGCCGTAGCCTTAAGGAGAAATGCCATATCCCGGCCGTGATCCGAATGTGCTGCAGCGCCTGCAGCGATGGCACGGGTTAAATTGCGCGCCTGGATCGTATCCAGGGTGGCTCCACATACACCCACTTCACCATTTTTCGTGAGCCGGCAGGGTCCCATCCCGCATTGCTTGCAGCACATACCGGCGCTGCCGATGTTGCAGGGGACCATGTTGTCGGCTCTAGTGAACGCCGTGCCCAAGGCTAATTCTTCAGCTCGCCGGAGCATCTGTTGTGCTGCGGGGTCGGTGGAGTACTCTTGGATTTCCCGTTTCTTAGCCATCCTGCCTCCTTACCCTTCTTCTTCCTTGATCGGACCAAAACCCGGACATGGCCACAACGGGCGCCCCTGGTAGTTCACCCTCTGTGAAAAGCTGACCGTTTTTTTGATCGTCTCGTAATAAGCTGTGGACCGGTAGGCGCCACCCCCAAGTTCGTTCTGAGCTGCCGTGTCGTTTTCTACCTTCATTGGCAGTGTCCCCAGATATCCTGCCGCAGTCAGACATTCAGTTATCTGTTTATCTGAAATCTTCTTTGGATCAAAAGTGACTTCGATTGCCTGGAAACCACTGCTGGCATAAACTTCTTTTACCCCCGGCAATTCCAGGAGGATGCGCCGAACCTCGGTCACGTGATGGTCTCCAAATAGGGCAGGCGCGTCTAAAGTCAGGGTCTGCATAGGGCACCTCCTTTATCAAAAATAAACTCCTCAAATTTTTGGCACCTCTAAAAACAGACGGTAAATTTTCAATTTACATTCTACATCATCTATTTAGTCCGAAATTGTCTATGTGAGTAATGTCGCAGGAAAGTAGGATAAAAGTACCTGCTTGTTGATATGACTTTCAACCCAGTGATTCGATCCGCTTGTCTCAGAGGTAATCATTGGATCCGTGCCCTGGGCGGCATAATCGACACAAGTCTAAAATGACTTTATAAAAATGAATTATTCCCTGACGGTATAATCAAAATTACTTTGGAGTTTTTCGGATGCGAAGATTATGTTTTTGGCTTCTTTTTGTCATCTCAATCACCTCTTTGTCGAGGTTGGTCCCTTATGGGGAAAGGGTTCAGGCTCTGGATGTAAATCCATCCAACACTTCAAGCGCGACTGAATTAATTGCTGAGGTGAACTCATTACGCATTTCAAATGGTTTACCACCTTACAACGTACATCCGATCCTCATGCAAATCGCGCAGGCACATACCAACTATCAAGCTGCGATAGGCTCGGGAACACATTACGGTGCGGATGGATCGCGGCCGTTCCAACGTGCGCTTGCTGCTGGTTATCCGGTAGCCGGAGATCTATCACGCGGTGGTTTTTTTTCTGAAAATATTGTATGGGGTTCAGGGAAAACGCCTGCGGAAGCCGTCTCCAACTGGCAGGGAGACGCACCGCATCTTAATACGATGCTTTCGCCCAACTTGCAAGATGTAGGTGCAGGCGTGGCTACCTCCGGTGGGATGACTTACTACACGCTGGATGCTGGTCTCGCAAGTGGTTCACCGGTGAGCTACACGATGCCTGCAGGAATTTCCACGGCCCCGGGTCCTGGTACGGAAATTGTTTCGGATTTTATGCTGCCTGTTTCGGTCAACACACCCAATGATAGCGGTTCGATCTATCATGAAGTCCAGTTTGGACAAACCCTTTGGTCCATCGCCATCGCGTATGAAACAACCGTCGAACAGCTGAAGAAAGCGAACAACCTTCAAGGGATCGATATCTTTGAAGGTCAAAAGTTAATGATTAAGATTGTTTCGACGGCAACCGCAACCGATGATCAAATTGATAAAGCAACGGCTACGATCGGTGTGCCTGCCTCCACCGCCACGAAAGTTGAAGAGGCTACGATGACGTTAACTCCCATGCCTGCAGCTCCTGTATCCACTCGGGTTAGTGGAACAATCGTTTTTGCCATAATTGCCTCGGCATTAATTTTCGCGGGTTTGGGTACCTGGGTGGGCATGCGCAAGCAAACCTGACCCAATGATAAATAATCTCATAAACAAAACTTGATTAAGGTTTCATTCGATGACTGACAGTACAGGTCGTAATGAATTGGATCTGCAAAGAAGCGGTTCCTCTCCATTGGCGCCAAGGATTGACGATTTGCGCAAACTTTTAAGGGAAAGAGATCCTTATACGATCGCTTCCCAAAGCGGAACAAGTTATCGCGCAACTAACACAAATCACGGTGAATTTTGTATCCCTTTTTTTGGCCGTGAATACAAATTATCCTGGCCTGATCTAGAAGGGATTCAGATCAGTAACGATCAGACCTCTCCATTTCATTTAGCATTATTTTTGTTTTATCTATCCACAAGCGATGGCACGCCTTTGACAGGTCGTTGGGTTTCCTTTGCAGACCTTCCTGGCGGACGGATGTATGCGCCAGCATTTCATGGATATACCGGATTGGAAATAAGCAGGAAATTTGGTCCGGACGGCAAATCATTCGAGCTGGCCGGCACGCAGGCCGGTGGAAAAAAAAAGGAATGCGGGGGATGTATCCTTTCTGTTTAAGCCCTTCCCCCTATTTCATATATTAGCAGTCTATTGGATTGGGGATGATGATTTTCCATCTGGATGTAACTTATTATTTGATAGTAGTGCGGTTCATTATTTACCTATCGATGCATGTGCAATTGCAGGAGGCCTGGTTGCTCGCCGCCTGATCAGCTGCGCCTGATTTTGCGGATTAGCCAGCACATTTATATCCATACAATCGACAGAATCCATGCCCAAATATGGCAAAAAAGAGGAAATCTGTCACTAATATAATATGTTCCTGGATCATAAAATTACAAAGAAAAGCTTCGGTCATTAGTTATCAATTAAGGTTTATCGATTAGACCTTCGAATGTTAAGTTTCGAAACTTTCTCGCAACAATTTGTGCCATTGCTTTTACAAAGGTGAAAAGACTTTTATGAAACTTGCGATCACAGGAAAGGGCGGGGTTGGTAAAACCACCCTGGCCGCGTTGTTGTCACAGGCATATGCTGACCTTGGCCGGCAGGTGCTCGTAGTGGATGGTGATCCTAGTCCATGCCTGGCTGGTGCCTTGGGATTTCCCAACGATTTGCGCGCTCAATTGCATCCGATATCGGAAATGGATGAATTGATCGAGGAACGTACTGGAGCAAAGCCGGGTACCGTAGGTGGTTTCTTTACTTTAAATCCACGCGTGGACGATATACCGGAAAGATTTAGCATCCTGCATAGAGGCGTGCGTTTGCTCGAAATGGGTAGTGTGGATGTCGGTGGTTCGGGCTGTATTTGCCCGGAATCGGCGATGTTAAAAACCCTCTTTACGCACCTATTATTCCGCAAGGACGATGTGCTCATCCTGGATATGTACGCTGGGGTCGAGCACTTGGGTCGGGCAACGGTTGATTTTGTAGATGCCATGCTGGTTGTTGTAGAACCGACCCGGCGAAGTATGGATACTGCTTTTCAGATTAAACGCCTCGCGAATGATATAGGGTTACACCGATTGTTTTTTGTGGGTAATAAGATCCGCACACCTGAAGAGTATGAATACCTGCTTTCCGAATCTTCGACCATACCCGTCTTGGGTTATCTTCCAGCAGATATGCGAACACAAGAGGCTGATCGATTGGGAATACCTGTATACGATCATGTTCCTGAATTGAGGAATGCAGCAACAAAAATATTAAAAGAAATTGATTCATTAGTCGCCTCAGCAGTAGCCACAGATTGAAAAAAAGGCATATCTTGGAATGACAACAACTATAGCGCTCGCAGGAAAAGGTGGAGTTGGAAAGACCACCCTAGCGGGTATGATCATAAAATACCTCGCCCAAAACCAATCTGGTTCAATTCTGGCTATCGACGCGGATCCATCCAGTAACTTGAATATGGTTCTTGGATTGGAAATTGACTGGACCGTGGGTGACATTCGTGAAGGGATGTTGGAGCAGGTCAAGTCTTCTCTGAGCAATGGCGGCGCTACCATGGGAAGCCTGCCGGGTGGCGTGAACAAGCGCGATTATTTGGATTATCATGTTCGTTCTTCTTTGGCAGAAGGTTCCCGATTCGATCTGATCGCGATGGGGAGAGGTGAGGGGCAAGGTTGTTATTGCGCTGTGAATCATAATTTGAGGGAGGTTATTGATTCGCTGAGCCGGCATTATTCGTTTGTGGTCATTGACAATGAAGCCGGGATGGAACACCTGTCCCGACGGACGACACGGGATGTCCAGCACCTGCTGGTTATCAGTGATCCAACTCAGCGAGGCCTGGTTGCCGCCCAACGGATCGCGGATTTGCGTAATGAACTCGATATAAAGATAGAAAACACCTACTTGGTCGTGAACCGGCTCCAGGAACAAATGCCTCCTGAACTTGAGGATTTCATTACCAAAATAAACATTCCCTTGCTTGGTACGATTCCCGCGGATCCAGGTCTTGCCGCCCTTGAATTTTCAGGTAGGCCTCTGGTTGAAACAGATGACCTTTCCCCTGTGTTTAAAG
>MGNL01000094.1:10365-16249 GCA_001796785.1 Chloroflexi bacterium RBG_16_51_16
GTTAAACACCGAATTTACGAATTTCCTAACAATAAAATCTAATTACCGCCTGGTCAACCTCTTTTCAAGATCTCACTTGTCGCTACAAGCTTGGTGAATACTTCTTCACTGATATCCATTGAAGTAGAACCAAGTCCGCATGATGGGGAGATTAGACTTTGTCGTTTAAATTGCTCATCTTTCAAGCTTACACCACGCCCGGCTGCCTTTTCAATAATCAACTTGATGCCTGTCCTTAACCGCTTGGCAAGTTCCTCGGGAGTTATTCCTCTGATCTCTTCATTATTAGGAATAATTCCCCAGCATATCGCTCCACCTCGGTCAAGGAATTCCTTGAGCTCGAATGGGTATAAGGCTAGGTGCTCAATATAGCCGAACGCGTCTAAATTCAAGATATCGACCCGAGTCGATAATAGCAGCCCCCAATCCGTGTTCGCGCAGCAATGCACGCCAGATACTGCCCCTTCTTTTTGAATTGCACTGAAAATTTCATCCAGCATTGAATTTACTTGCTCACGACTCAAACTGATAAATGCTGATCCAAAGGATGCCATGTAGGGTTCATCGATGAAGGCGATGACCTGTGAGCGAAAGCGTTTCAGGTGTTTCACCTGCCACCGGGCGTTCATGGCTGCATTTTTAACGATCGCATCGCTTAAAAGATCGTTATAGAGACTTGCTCGTAAATCTTGGTCGGTTACGGTCAATCCAAATGAAATTGGCCCTGTAACCTGGCCTTTCGCCCATGTTCCGGGATTTTTCTGAAGCGATTCAAGCATGGCGAAGAAACCTGCTGAATACTCAGGCACCAGGGCAAAAGCTTCCACGTTGTCATCCAGAATGTCGGAGTAGAATTTTTCGAGGTCTGGGGTGAGGTCCCCGGTCGTGTCGAAAAAGATCTTTTCCTTTTCCGGGTCGATGCGTATGGAGGGCAGGTTCGAGGAATACTGGACATACATACTCTCACGAAAATCCCGGTGAGGGAACTGGGGCCAGGCAGGAATGTCCAGGTCCTTCACCAGCCTGTCGGTTAGGCCGTCCGGTGAATGGTGGGGGACTGATCCGACATGGGTTGAAAGAAAATGGAACTCATTCATGGCTTTGAAGATTACTCAAGAGGGTTGCAGGCCCAGCTCAGCCCTTATTAAACGAGTCTGAGGATCTGGATTTGGTATAAATCTAAACTTTTTACACAAGTCCCTCATGGCTGAATTTTCTGGGGACATCAACGCTATGATGCGTTTTAACTTTTCATCCTTGCCGATCTGAATAATCCGACTCAGAAGTTCGCTTCCCAGTCCATGTCTTTGGTATTTGTCCCTGATCAACATGCTGAAACGAGCTTCCTCATCTGAGCCTCTAAGTTTGCTTAAACGTGCCACTCCCAGGATGGCTCTTTTTCCACCTACTTCACCCTCCACCACAAGGGCAATATCCCTGTCATAATCGTTGTGAGTAATGCGTGCTAGGCGATCATGGGTTGTGCGTTCGCTTAAAAGGAGCGGGGAGAGGTATCGTAGATAAACCGTCCTGTCGGATAAAGAGGCGTGAAACTCACGCATCAGCATCTCATCTTCGGGATTGATCGGTCGTATCACAACCTCTTCATGGTTTTTCATCTTCCATTTAGACACATATTGGTATGGGTATGGACGGATGGCGAGCTTGGGTAGCTGACTGGGGTCTTTAATGTCATGCAGCACTACCCGTGCATCCAAGGCGATCAAATGTTCAGAGCTTGCGATCAGTGGATTAATATCCAGCTCCTTAATCCAGGGTTGTTCAACGATTAATTGGCTGAAATGAACAAGGAGCTGTTCAAGTTCCGAAAGGTTGATAGGGGATCGTCCTCGCACACCTTGTAGAGCGGTGAATATCCTGGTTCGTTCGATCATCCTTCTGGCGAGCGTTATGTTTAGGGGTGGTAATCCGAGAGCCCGGTCTTTGAAAACTTCGACTAATTGGCCTCCCATACCGAATAGCAGCACCGGGCCAAATTGCGGATCGATGCTCGATCCTATGATCAGCTCGTACCCCTCAAGACTGACCATTGGTTGTACGGTAACTCCCTGGAAATGCTTGGCACCCGCTTTATCGGTTACGGTTTTCTCAATTTCGGAGAATGCTGAGATTACCGCATTCGCGTCACTAAGGTTCAACTTGACTCCTCCGACATCGGTTTTGTGCGTGATCGTTTCGGAATGGAGTTTTAATACGACTGGAAATCCAAATTCACTGGCATACTTGGCGGCCTCGCTGGCACTTGTCGCAATTCGGGTCGTGACGGTTGGGATACCATAGGCGGCCAGCACCTGTTTTGATTCAAACTCTGTTAATAAATTTCTGCCTTCTTTACGGCTCTTATTTATGATGGATGCTGCGGTTTCACGCTCTTCCGGCGTTATCCGATCTCTTTCTGTCCAACCGATGGTTTCATACAGGGATTGTAAATTTTCAGTGTACTTCCACATATATACAAATGCTTCTGCCGCAGTATCCGGATATTGAAACGTTGGAATTCCTGATTTATTCAGGATGGATACCCCGGCGCTGACATCTTTTCCACCTGACCACGAGGCTAGGATTGGTTTTTCATACGACTGGGCGTAAACCTTTACCGCTTCTGCCGTTTCAGTTGGGTCCGTCATAGCTTGCGGGGTTAGTATGATCAATAAACCATCGCTCTCAGTATCTTCCGCACTCACTTCGAGGACTTTAGAATATCGTTCGGGTGAGGCGTCACCCAGGATGTCCACTGGATTATTGTGACTCCACTGGGGAGGCAGAATCTCATTTAATTTAGTCATAACCTCGGGGGATATATTCGCCAATTTACCGCCGCTGGTGATCAATGCATCGGTAGCCAAAACGCCGGGGCCACCCGCGTTGGTAATAATTGTTAATTGTGGACCTTTAGGCCTGGGTTGTTTGGAAAGAACTTCAGCCATGGAGAAGATTTCGCCGATCGAATTTACTCTTAGGACGCCGCAGCGTCTAAAAGCAGCCTCCAATACTTCATCCGAGCCAGTCAGAGACCCGGTGTGCGAAGCAGCAGCCCGAGCCGCGCCTTCCGTCCGACCCGGTTTGATCACGATGATCGGTTTCGTAAGCGCGACTTCCCTGGCTGCAGACATGAATGACCTTGCATCCCCAATGGTCTCCATGTAAATGACGATGCTGTTCGTATGTGGATCATCACCGAGGTGATAAATCAGATCGCCCCATCCTACATCCAGCATAGAGCCTATGGAAACAAAAGCGGAAAATCCTACATTCTCCTGAAACGACCAATCCAACACAGCCGTACATAAGGCTCCGGATTGGCTTATGAAAGCGACATTCCCCGGGTTTGCACTTGCTGTCGCGAAGGTTGCGTTGAATCCTGTCAGCGGGTTCATTACACCAAGACAATTCGGCCCGATGATTCGCATCTTTCCACGTCGAGCATGTTGGAGGATCTGCTCTTCTAATTTAACCCCATCTGGGCCGATCTCTTTGAAGCCTGCAGAAATTACGATGGCTCCCTTAACGTCGACATCAGTGCATTCCCGGATGAGATCCGGAATTGTCGCTGCTGGAGTGACCAGGACAGCCAGGTCGATCTTGTCAGGCACATCCCTGATACTCGGATAACTTTTTATACCCAGGACATTCGGTCGTTTTGGATTTATCGGGAATACCGTTCCTCCGAACGGGCTGCTGATCAGGTTCCAGAGCACCGTCCGGCCAACACTCCCTGGTTTCTCCGTAGCTCCGATTACTGCCACATTTTTCGGATTGAATATGGGTTCCAGGGATCGGGGACTGTATCGATAAACATCGTGAGCGGGGTCAAATTGATTTTCAATCTGAGGATTGCGCGTTGTTGCCATTATTGATTCCTTATATGAATTATCCAGTTGGATAACTTTGTTACCGAGTTGGATTATAAATCGGCTGGATAGCAATCTGTTCCACAGATGTCACAATATAAACATGTTGGATATCTTTATTTTAGAAGCAACAGGAGAATCCGGTGATTTCGGGTATTTTTTAGATTAGAATTGGCGAGGTTTTTTGTATGAGATCATCATGAAAAGAGTTGACCAACTTACTTTCACAAGATTTATTGCGGTATTCCTTGTATTGATCTATCACGACACAGCTGGGATATATATCCATCCCATGAGTTTTTTTCCTCTTGCCCCCTTAATTTATGCTGCCCCTACTGCGGTAAGTTATTTATATGTTCTTTCAGGTTTTGTGTTGTCGCTTGTTTACTACCGACCTAAGGAACGCTTTAACATCAGGGGTTTCTGGAGCGCACGCTTCGTTCGCATCTATCCGATGTATATCCTTGCTTTCCTGATTATTTGTCTGTATTACATCGAATTTATGCCGCATATCAAGGCACCTAAGATTTTGGCAAACCTTCTCCTTATCCAAGCCTGGTACCCTGATTATGCACAATCGTTTAATTACCCTACCTGGTCCTTATGCGTCGAATTCTTTTTCTACGCCGTTTTTCCATTTTTGACGATCTGGGCTTACAGGAAATCGACAAGATTTCTGACCTGGCTATCGATAGGTCTTTGGGTTGCAACCCAAACGGTTTATTACATACTTTGGATGCGCTATTTTCCCGATTGGGAATATTTCCTCGTCTATTTTCCATTGTTCCATCTTAATTCTTTTATCCTTGGTGTAGTTGCGGGTATTTGGTTTCTTCGCGAAGGACAAAAACATAAAGATCAAAAAACTACAAATGGATTGCTCCTGTTCGGATGCACCCTTTTTGTTGTTTTGTTTACAATCGGCGGCAACCTTTTGCCTTCCATCATCCCGCATGGGTTGCAACCCATGGCGGGTTTTCTTTCTCCTTTTTTTGCGGTCATTGTATTAACCATGTCTCTGGACACATCCTGGTTCTCTCGGGTTCTCAATCACCCATGGTTGGTTTTACTGGGTGAGACCGCATTTATTCTTTATGTGTTCGAAGTTCCATTCGTATGGAATTACACACGCCTCCTTAATAATACATTTTCTGCAGACGCGGAATTAATCCTTCGATCAACGGCCTTGCCGATCATCTTATTGATTGGTGTCCTGGGCCATCTGTATGTAGATGTTCCCATTCGGAGATGGCTGACTAAATTAATGAAACGAATCAGCATGCCTGTGCTCTTACTGGATCTGGCGGCAGTTGCACTTTCGATCTGGATAAGTTTTATGATCAGGTTCGGAACGGGAAGGGATCTAAGGGAATATCTTTCTGCAGCGTACTACACATTCTGGGTTGCGTTTATCGTTCGGATCATTATTAACATTGTAACAAATTCCACAAACCCCATGATTATCCTTGGCCCAATCCGATTATTGATACAGCGTACATTGCTATCTGTAGGAATAGGTAGTTTAATCATCGCCGGATTGATGTGGATCGAATTCCAAGTCGGATGGGTTCCGGGCTGGCCGCGCAGTGTATTCGTATTGGATGGATTGATCATGCTCGGATTAGCATTACTGATTCGATATGTCATCCGGATCACGCATCTCTATAAGCCCATGAATGCATCGGCATAAAGCACTTTAGTTGTTTGCTTTAGGATAGCTGAGATTAATAAAAACGAGGCAGCACACACCGTGGTGTGCGCTGCCTCGTGTTATTAAGGTTATACTACGATTTATGCATATGCCTGGCTGGGATGAAACTTAACCCGTTTTCTGTCAGTGCTCGGGCGGTGTGGTTGGCAGCCTCCACCTTCTTCATAAAATTTAATTTTAGAGCCTCCCAATCTCCTGAATCGATAACTTCCTTCTTATCACGGAAGTAATCCAGGATGTCGGAAGGGTGGTTGAGCTTGGGTTCCACTTCGGGATCCCCGCCTTCATGTTTTGCAGAAAT
>MGNL01000095.1:0-305 GCA_001796785.1 Chloroflexi bacterium RBG_16_51_16
GCGCATTTTACGGGGTGCGTCCCCAGCGTTCGCCTGCACGGCAAATGTGCCGTAATTTTTACCCGAAAATAATTGATTTGGTATTGTTTCTCGCACGCGGGCATAACCTGATGACACTGCGTACCTACGTCCCGGTTTTCTCCCTTGGCTCTGAGGACCTTTCGAACTTCATTCGCGAGGTCCCCGAAGGGGGAACCGTCCTTTGGGCGAGCGATCGCGCCAGCGGGCCCCAAGCCCGCTGCGCGCACATCGGACGCATGAGCGTCCGATGCTGCCAGCGAGCATCGCCCATCCCGATCCCGTTG
>MGNL01000095.1:370-1351 GCA_001796785.1 Chloroflexi bacterium RBG_16_51_16
AGGCGACTCCGTAGGGGCGACTCACTGAGTCGCCCAACCTTGTGGGTTCACTTTTGCCCACTCTCGTACCTTAACAATTTAATTTGGATCACTGATCACTAATCACTGACCACCGATTCCACAAACCTCACCAACTGTTCCAGCCCCTTTTCGATCGGTGCGATGTCGATGTACTCCTTCAACGTATGCGCTCCTCCCCCGGTCGTCATCCCCAGCACCACCGCAGGATACCCGCGGCTCAACGGGATATTCGCATCCGTTGAGCCGGATGTCAGTCCCGCCTCCAATCCTTGCGCCTGCACCGCCCGCAATCCGGCTTGAATGAACGGGTGGGTTACATCCAGGCTTCCCGCAGGCCGCTCCCCGATGATCTCCCAACCCGCCTTCACGCCCTCCCTGTTTGCTTTTTTGATCAGGGCTTCCACTTGCCGGGAAAGTATTTCGAGCACGGTCCTGGATTCCGAGCGGACATCCAACTCGCATTCCGCTTCCGCTGCCAGCACATTGATCCCCGTCCCGCCGTTCACCGTTCCAACGTTGAGGGTCGAGCGCGGCTCACCCGGAGGCTGAAGATGTGAAATTGATTGTATGAGCCCGGCTATCTCATGCACCGCGGACGGCTGCCCGTAGTCCGACCATGCATGACCGCCCTTGGTTGTCACCCGTATCCGGTATCTGCGTACGCCTACTGCCTTGTGATACACATGACCTAAGGCCAACCCTTCTATAACCAGATAGCCTCTGACCTTGTCCCCAAACCGATCGACCACAGCCCGCATACCGTTTAGGTCTCCCAATCCCTCCTCGCATACGTTAGCAACCAGCCAGATATCATCTTTGCGTCGGATTGTTTTTTCCCGCAGCGCCCAGATTAAACCAAAGAGTGCCGCCACCCCAAGTGAGTTATCCCCAATGCCGGGTCCGTACACTCTCCCGTTTTCTTTCCTGATGGTCAAATCCGTCTCTATAGAAAATACGGTA
>MGNL01000095.1:1436-1778 GCA_001796785.1 Chloroflexi bacterium RBG_16_51_16
CAGGCAGACTTGCGTATACATTTCCTCGTTCATCCATACTGACTTCATTCAAACCCTCGTCTATGAAACATCGCCGCACGAACTCAGCCCGCTGCCGCTCTTCAAAAGTGGGTGCGGGTATTTGTTGGATTTGGATTGCCAGATCAGCCAAACGGTCGCTAAGCTCCGACATTTTTTAGTTTTACCTTGATTATCAGGTGAGTTGTGTTATGCCGCCCGGACTAACTCTTTCAGCGACTGCAAACGCGCCTGGGCCAAACCTGGCATGACCTCCAGCGGATAGAACGGTCCACTCCCTTCGATTTTGAGCGAGGCAGAGATGTTTCCATACAACGCCGCCTG
>MGNL01000095.1:1800-4855 GCA_001796785.1 Chloroflexi bacterium RBG_16_51_16
AATCCGGCCAGGAATCCCCCGCAGAAAGCATCCCCTGCTCCCGTCGGATCAGCCGGCCGCGACGCGGGGTAGGCGGGCAGCTCCCAGCGTTGCTTGGAAGCCGAATCATATAGATACTGTCCGTGCGTGCCGCGCTTGATGACCACCAGCCGCGGCCCATTCTCGCAGATCATTCCGGCCATCTGCCACACATCGTGCGTTTCTTCCCAGAACAGGCTGCGCATTTCGTTTTCAGAAGGCATAAATATCGTGACTTCCTTCAGCATCTGGCGTAGGTCGCGCCAGAACTCGGGTGCCATATATCCTGGAGAGGGGTCCAGGCTGAGTGTGCGTGCGGCATCCCCGCGAAAAACACGGACCAGCTGGTTGTGGTTGGCAAAAGGCATTGGGCACAGGTGCACGCACGGCACATCCCGGAAATCCTTGGGAATGTCCAGTGGAGAGGGTGCCATCGGATCGGGTTTGCGGTCATCTTTAGATTGATCTTCGCGCGGCGTGTAACCCAGCAGGGATTTGGGAAAGGTCAGCTGGCGTCGCGCAAAATGCGCCACGGGGTTGGATTGGCTGCGTTCCTGGCTGTCGGTGTAGGCGATAAAGGAACGCATATCCACTTTTTGGGGCAGCCGGTTGATCCCGCCGATATCAAAACCCCGCTCTTCCATCTCTATCAGCCACTCTTGTGGATAATCTTCATCCACCCGGCCGAGCAGGCCAATCTCTTTGGTCCAGGCAGCCAGCCCTCCGCTTGCATATAACAGGTTGCCGCCTGGTCTATCCAGCAAGGCCTGACCTTCAGGTGGCAGCAGGTATTCGCGTGTCAATCGCCCCGCGATAATGTAGTCCGGTTTCATCGATCTATGAGGGTTGTGTCACTTGTCAGGTTGGAAGCGCTCGGTAAAAGGATTGAAAATTTGCTTCCCTTGCCAGCCACGCTTTCAGCCCAGATCTTGCCGCTATGCATTTCGACCATCGCTTTGGCTACAGATAACCCGAGCCCCATGCCTCCATGGCGGCGGGTGAGGTGGCTCTCCGCCTGGAAAAATCTATCGAAGATATGCGGCATGTCTTTGGCTGGGATCCCCAACCCGTCATCTGCTACGGAAACTTGGATATATCCTGGCACGGGCTCGGCCTCGATCCAGACATGCCCGCCGCTGTTCGTAAAAATTATGGCATTCTTCACCAGGTTGCTTATGGCGATCCCAATTTTTCCGGCATCGACATTCACGATGAGATCACGCTCCGACGTGGTTTGTGCGGGGTTGTTCTTGGATTGATCCTTGTTAATTGCCAGACTGAGAGCGATGCCTTTTTGATCGGCCATATCCCTGAAAGCGGTAGCGACGTCTTCGAGGATGTCAGCGATCGCAACCTGGCGGTTTCGCACCCGGGAAAAGCCCGATTGGTAATTGTCCACATTGGCTAGCGTCTCAAGGATATCCTTGAGCTTGTTCGCGTTCTTAAGGATCGCATCCGCTTGATCCTGCAGGTTCTTGTCCAGTGATTCGCGCAGGTATGAGGCATGCCCGATGATCAAACCCAGCGGCGTACGCAGCTCATGGGAGGTGATGGCGACAAAATCGTTCTTCAACCGGTCGAATTCCACCAGCTCATTCTCGGAGTACCGGATCTGTTGTTCGAGCAGGTCATTCCGGATCGCCAGCGTTGTTACAACCGCCAGGCATTCAACAATCGCGGCATCTTCCTCGGTATAATGGGCTTCGCTTTCCTTATTGAGTACCTCAAGCACACCGAAAGGTTGACCTGCTTTCAACAAGGGGACCGCCAGCAGCGAATGAGTTTGATACCCCGTGAGGCTATCGACCCTCTGGAAATGGCGGGAGTCGGTGCCGGCATCGTCCAGCCTCAAGGTCTGGCCGGTTTGATACACCCAGCCTGCCGCGCTGCCTTCAAGAGGCACTTGCAGTGTCCGTAGGGTCTCCTGGTGAAACCAGGGCGCGGCGGTAAAGTGCAGCGCCTGTGTGGATGGGTCGTACTCCATGATCGAGGCAGCTTCGCTGTTCGTCAGTTCGACGCACGCAGATAGAATTGATTTTAAATAGGAGCTTCTATCACTCGCCTTGCCCGCCTCGTGTAACAATTCGCTCAATCGACGCCATGGTCCAGCGCTCATGCATGACTCACGGTAAGATTATACAGCACAGCCCTGTCTGAGCTTCCGCCCGCGTATTTCGATACTAGGAGAACACCTTCATGACCAACAACAAAGTCCGCGTCGCCATCATCGGCGTGGGTAACTGCGCCTCCTCCCTCGTTCAGGGAATCCAGTTTTACAAGCAGGCCGCAGACGATACCGCGGTTCCTGGCGTCATGCATACCCGCCTGGGAGATTATCACATTAGCGATATCGAGTTCACCCTCGGCATCGATGTGAACGCGACCAAGGTCGGCAGGGATCTCTCCGAAGCGATTCTGGCCGAACCCAACAACACCTACCGCTTTGCCGAGGTCCCTCGGTTGAACGTTCCTGTCGTCCGCGGCATGACCCATGACGGCCTGGGTAAATATCTTTCGGGCATCATCAAAAAAGCCCCTGGGCCTACCGCCGATATTGTCGGTCTATTGAAAGAAACCAAGACCGATGTGGTTATTAATTTCTTGCCAGTCGGATCTGAAATGGCGACCAAGTGGTACGTGGAACAGGCCATTGAGGCCGGTTGTGCCTTTGTCAACGGCATCCCGGTGTTCATCGCCTCCTCCGATTACTGGGCGAAGCGCTTCAATGATGCCGGTCTGCCCGTGCTGGGCGATGACATCAAGTCACAGGTTGGGGCTACCATCCTGCATCGCGCCCTGGCCACCCTCTTTGTTGATCGCGGCGTCCGCATCGACCGGACCTACCAGTTGAATTTCGGCGGCAACACGGATTTCCTGAACATGCTCGAACGCGAGCGCCTCGAAAGCAAGAAGATTTCCAAGACCAATGCCGTCACCAGCATGATTCCGTATGACCTCGATCCTGGGAATGTTCATGTCGGTCCCAGTGACCATGTGCCGTGGTTGACTGACCGAAAATGGGCGTACATCCGCATGG
>MGNL01000095.1:4992-6068 GCA_001796785.1 Chloroflexi bacterium RBG_16_51_16
TTCATCCTATTTCTTCAAGACTCCTCCGAAACAATTCCGGGACGAGCTCAGTCGCACGAAGCTCGAAGATTTTATCGCCGGTCGGAGTGACGAGTAATGCTTTTTTTCAGAAATCTAGGAGAACAGCGGAGAGTTCTCCCGTCATCGTTTATTAAGACATGCGCAGTATCTCTTTTGCTGGTTGGATTGATCACCGCTTGCCGATCTGCTTCACCTTCAACGCTCGATCAGAGCCTTGTACAGACCCAGGCTTTCGAAACAGCCCTCGCTCAAATCCAGCCGACTGCAACTCCTCCTTCCACAGAGACGCCTATACCTCCGCCCACTGCGGTGCGCACACCGCCCGCGCTGCCCATGGTTTACCAATCTACTTCCCTGGATCCGCTCGATATGCCTCGCACCTATATCGCGGATAGCTGTCAATACTTAAAGGACAAGTGGTCTACCGGCAAGGCGGCTCCTGGCACGGTTGTGATGACCGTCATGTTCCATTCCATCACCAAGGATGCGGTCACGTCTGGCATCCAGATCAGCGCCCAGGACCAGCGCAAGCTCATGAATGACCTGTTCGAATCGGGTTTCCAAGCCATCAATATGCAGCAAATGACGGATTTCATGTACACCAACGCCTGGATCCCAGCCCGCTCCGTCCTGTTGATCGTGGATGACCGCCATCACGCCGAATACTTCAACGATCACTTTCGCCCTTTTTATGATCAATGGGGCTGGCCGGTGGTGAATGCCTACATCGGTTTAGACGAACGTCAGGATCTGTGGGCTGAAAATGCCGCTCTATCCGCCGAAGGCTGGGTGGATTACCAGTCTCACGGTTACATCCACAATATCAATATCACCGATGATTCAACGGATGACTTCATTATTCAAGAGATGCAGGGTGCGATCAACTCGCTCCAAAAATATATGAACAAGACTCCCATTGCCTACATCTGGCCGGGTGGTGGTTTCAGCCGCCGGGCTGTCGAGATCGGGCATGAGTTGGGTTACAAGCTTGGTTTCACGGTAAACGGCCGCGGACCGGTGATGTACAACTGGGTGCCGCAGGCGGATGATTTCAA
>MGNL01000095.1:6103-17259 GCA_001796785.1 Chloroflexi bacterium RBG_16_51_16
CTGGCGATCCGCTCATGACCCTGCCGCGTTATTACGATATCAATGCCCGCGCCCAGATCGATACGGTCCGCCAACTAGGTGAAGAAGCTGCAGCCTACGCAAATCAGAATAAGTCTGTCGAAATGGAATACTTCGATATCGTTTGTTCGCCGACACTCGGACCCATTCAGTGAGCTGCATACCGCATGCCGCCCTGCCTCTTCTGCCAGATCATCGCTCGTGAAATTCCAGCTGACATCCTAAGCCAGGATGAATCCTTGACTGCGTTTCGGGATATCCATCCTCAGGCGCCCACGCATATCTTGATCGTTCCCAACAAGCATATTGTCTCAACCAATGACGTACAGCCAGAGGATCAGGAGCTGATCGGAAGCATGTTCACTCTCGCCGCGCAGCTCGCCCACCAGGAAAAGATCGATCAGAGCGGATACCGCCTGGTGGTAAACAATGGGCGCGGCGCGGGTCAATCCGTCTTTCACTTGCATTTCCACCTGCTTGGCGGCAGGCCGATGCACTGGCCTCCCGGTTAATCTCTTCCCAGTTTGTACTGCTGTACACCGACCGATGCTACCGATTCTGTTGGGTAGTGTTATAAGTTTGTATAACCAATAATAGAAGGAGGAGAAAATGCCCCAGGCTGGTTTGCATGCGATGGTTGGGATCGCCTCGCGAAAGTGGTTTCCGGGCAGGGAATGGCTGCTGCTGGGTGTTGTGCTCGGAAGTATGTTCCCCGACCTGGATAATATTGCTGTCGCGGTCGCCACGCTCACTAAAGCCTCGACTGAAGGATTGCACCGCACCTTTACTCACAGCCTGTTTACAGTCGTAGCTGTGGTGGTCTTGTTTTATTTCCTTGCTCTGGTCAGCCGAAAGTTGAAGTGGAATTCTCTTGGTCTCGGTTTGGGCGCAGGTATCCTGATGCATATCCTGCTCGACCTCGTCCTCTGGTTTAATGGTGTCGAACTATTCTGGCCTATTCGTTTTGAGTTGAATTTTTGGAGCTGGTATAGCGTGCCGCTCTGGCTCGAAAACCTTCTCAGCACGGGTGAGTTCCTGGCGTTCGGTCTGTTCTTCTGGATGTTGGTTTCGATCGCGGCGAAGAATGGAACCGATAAAGAATATCAATCCATGGCGCGCCTCTGGGCGTATCTGATGTTTGGCTTGTTCGTTATTTTTGTTGTTATGGCATTCACTATGTCATCGGGTTGGTTCACCATTTATGGTGGTTTATATTTGTTGGCGTTGTTCATCGCTGTCGGTGTGACGATTCGCATGAAAACCACGATCGAAACTGTGTAAGCTTACGATAAAGCCCCGTTGACCGACGGGGCTTTATCGTCTATAGTCAGCCAGACATTCAGCCATAGAAAGGCCGGATTCATGCCCCCCCGAGATATATACCTCCTGTCGCCGCGCCTGCTCAACCCCGAGACTATCGCGGTTGCCTTCGCAAAGACCTCCCGCTCCCCGGACTCATTTCGTGCGATCGCTGCCGAGCTGAGCGATGAAAAATCTGCTCAGTTTCATGAAAAATGGGTGGTGGGATATGGCCACGCCTCCGTGGCAGAGCACGCCGTGCTTCACCTGGCATTTGAGAATGTCTCACGACTGGCTATTGAGTGCATCGAATCGAATCGCTTGGCTTCTTATACCGAAAAGTCCACCCGCTACCAAAAATGGGGTCCGGATGATTTCACGCTCCCGCCTGAATTGGAAATCCACCCCCTAAAAACTGAGTTCATTAAAACCTGTCAGTTCCTGTTTCAGACGTATGCAGACTCCCTCGCACCTGTCCGCTCATTGATCGAGGCACGGACACCCCGCCGGGAGAACGAGAGCGAGGAAGCCTGGGATCGCCGTGTTCGCTCCCAGTATGTGGATACCTGCCGCTTCATCCTACCGGCGGCGGCGAATGCAAACTTGGGCATGACCGCTAACGCCCGCTTGCTGGAACATGCCATCTGCAAAATGCTTTCGCACGAGCTAGTCGAGGTGCGCCAGATCGGCGAGACCGTCAAACAGGTGGCCCGGGCTGAAACCCCGACCCTGGTCAAGTATGCGGATGCTGTACCTTATCTTGTCGAATCTGCTCAGGAATTTAATAACCGATCGCCTATTTCAGCTGGCGGGTCAACCGATTGGTGCCGTTTGGTGGATTACGATCCGCAGGCAGAGCCTCTCGTCCTCGCAGCCCTGCTTTACCGTTTTGGTGACATGCCCTATTCCGCGGCAGTTCAACACGTCACCAGTTTATCGCCTCAAGAGCGTGAAGATCTGGCGCGGATCGGGTTGGGCCGCCTGGGCGAACACGATATCCCCCTGCGCGAGCTGGAATACTGCGCCTATACATTTGACCTGGTCATGGATCAAGGTGCCTACGCGGAGTTCAAGCGCCACCGCATGATGACCCAGACCGCTCAGCGTTTGACAACTCACCTGGGTTACGCCACGCCGCGTTTGATCGCAGAGGCGGGCTTTGAATCAAAATATGAACAGGCAATGCTCGCCGCTGCTGAATTGTACGAAAAGTTGGCTGGTTTCAGTCCAGCTGTTGCCCAATATATTGTCCCGAATGGTTATAACCGGCGCATCTTGACCCGCTTCAACTTGCGCGAAGCGTATCATTTTTGCCAGCTGCGCGCTGCTCGCAATGCTCACTTTTCCATCCGCCGGCTCGCCCTCCGCATCTACGAGGAGCTGGCGCGCGTTCACCCGTTGCTCTTAAAATACATCCATCTCCCCGCTGAGACTTCGAGCGGCGTTGAAGCGGATTATTTCATTCACACTTAGTCGCGTGAGATGATTTTCCGTCCGACTGGTATTGTGCACTTAACCAGATTGTTAATATTAACGGCTGCAATTCCCCGGACCTAATCCTCTTCTTCCACTACTTCGTCATAACCGAAGATGTGATCGATCCTCCCCATGATTTCCGGTGTCAGCCTGGGAGCGATATCGCCGGCCTTTAAATTCTCATGCACTTGTTCAACCCGGCTCGCGCCGGTGATTACCGTGCTGACAAACGGGTTCTTCAAACACCAGGCGATCGCCAATTGCGCCAGGGAACAGTTCAATTCCTTCGCCAGGGCATCTAGGGCTTCCACTCTTTGGAGTTTTTCTTTATCGGTCATGCGCGGCACTAGCCACTCGTACCCTTTAAGAGCCGCTCGGCTGTTCTTGGGTATGCCTCCCTTGTACTTGCCGGTTAGCAGCCCGGATGCCAGCGGGCTCCAGGTCGTTGCACCGTAGCCGTAGTCCTTGTAGAAGCGCACGTAATCGCCGCTGAGCCGGTGCCGCTTGAATAAATTGTAGATCGGCTGCTCGGTGACCGGCTTGTGGAGGTGGTGCCTCTCTGCGATCTCCAGCGCCGCGGTGATCTCCTGTGCGCTCCACTCGGACGTTGCCCAATAAAGCGCCTGGCCTTTCTCGATGATGTTGTGCATCGCCCAGCAGGTCTCCTCGATCGGCGTTTCCGGATCGGGTCTGTGGCAATAAATAAGGTCGACATACTCGAGCTGGAGTCTTTTCAAGGATCCCTGGATTCCCTCGATCAACCGCTTGCGGTTTAGAGTATTGCGCTCGTTCACTCCTTTGTTGATCCCCCAATAAAATTTAGTGGACACCAGGTAGCTGCTGCGGCTCCAGTTGAGCTCACGCAGCGCAGCGCCCATCACCGCTTCCGACTCGCCATTTTCATATGACTCGGCATTGTCGAAGAAGTTCACACCGTTATCATAGGCTGCGGACATCATCTGGATCCCAGCCTTCGTGTCCACCTGGGTGCCGAAGGTCACCCAAGAGCCCAGGGACAGCTCGCTGATTTTTATGCCACTTCTGCCTAATCGTCGATAGTTCATGGTTTTACCTTCCTTCGGGAATTATATACTCTCTACGCATGGGAATTGCCGCAGGTATAATCGCGCTCATGAAGCGCTCGGTGTTTTTAGCGTGTGGGTTGTTGATTGCGTGCGCGGCTCCCTCCACTCAATCAGTAGGTTCAACCCCTTTGAAACCGTATGAAACGATCACACCTAGTCTTACGCCTGAAGGACCGCAGGGATTGGTGTTTTCCAACGAAACACCACTGCCCAGCCCGACGCCTTTTACATACACGGTCAAAGAGGGTGATACGTTAAGCGGGATCGCCGAAACTTACAGTATATCCTTGGACGACTTGCAGGCCGCCAATCCTGCTATTTCGCCAGCAAGTATGCCCATTGGCACGGTCTTGCTAATCCCCAGCCTTCCATCGAATCCGGTTGGTGAATCGACTCCCACGCCTGCGCCGCTGCTCGTCCGAGAGATCGGATGCCGTCCTGATGCCCTGGGTGGATTATGGTGCTACATTCTTCTCGAGAATGATACTTCCCTTGTTCTTGAAAATGTAAGCTCGCGTTTCACCCTCGTGAATCCGAATGCAGAAGTATATGCCAGCGAGATTGGCTGGCTTTTGCTTGATATTTTACCGGTAGGCGCCGCACTGCCTGTGATGGTTTATTTTCCATCCGAAACCCCCGTCGATCTCAGCCCGCAGGTACAGATACTTTCTGCCATCCCTCTCTCACCGGACGATGATCGATACCTGGCCGCTTCCTTGCAGAATATTCTCGTGGAGGTAGATTGGTCCGGCCGCAGTGCCCAGGTAAGCGGACAGGTCACGCTGCCAGACGGAACGGAGGAGGCAAGATCAGTCTGGGTGGCAGCGGTCGCTTATGATGCTTGGGGTCGGATGGTGGGAGCCCGCCGATGGGAATCGCAAGCTGGACTGCAGCCCGGAGTCAGCCTTCCCTTCATGTTCCTCGTATCAAGCCTGGCAGGGGATATTGATCATGTCGAGCTGGCTGTAGAGGCGCCTCGGTAGATAGCTTTTCCAGCTTCGGTGGGCTGACAAAAACCATATGGTTGGATCGGGGGATTATTTACCTTCCAGCCACAGGTATCTTTCGATCGGGACCGTAATCGGTGTAAAGGTATAACCCTTGACATAGGGTTTGACTAGTTCGAACGACAGCGGATGGGTTGTGAAAAGCACTGGTGCATCCTGGACGATTATTTCCTCAGCCTGTTGGTAAAGCGCGATCCGCCGGTTTACATCCCGCTCAATCCGCGCTTTCTCAAGGAGATGGTCAAGGTCCGGATTGGAATAACCGCCCAGGTTCTGGCTTGATTGGCTGTGGAAGAGCACGTCCGCGAAGTTTTCCGGGTCGGGGTAGTCAGCGCACCATCCCCCGCCGAATAGCTGTCCATGCGATCCGGAATAGATCTGGTCCAGGTAATAGTTGTATTCCAGGTTCTCCACCGTGATCCTTACGCCAAGGTTTTGTTCCCACATCTCGGCCATCGCAGCTGCATCCGGATTGAGGCTGCTCCCGATCCCGGAATCTGAATAGACGATGGGAGGCAGTCCTGCCGCATCGCCGTACTTCGATTGGCTTAATAACTCTCTTGCCTTGGATGGATCATAGGGCAGGCTATCCAGGCCGTATCGAAATCCTGGCAGTCCTGGCGGAAAGGGTCCGATCGCGGGCAGTGCGCGGCCCCGCAGCAATACATCAATGAATTTCTGCCTGTCGAACGCCAGGCTGAACGCCTTCCTTACATTGACGTCATCGAACGGTGGGCGTGTGGTATCGAAATAGACAAAGCCGGTGCACAGGCTTACTCCGCTGATTAATTGACTGTGCAGCGGCTCTTGCGGGTCCAGGAATCGTTCTGCGTCGGAGGTTCCTATCCCTGTCACGTCGATCTCATTCGTCTCATACAGGCGCAGCCCTTCACCAGCATACAATCGGACGACGACGTAGGGGATGGCAGCCGGGCTGAGATAGAAATCCTCAAATCGTTCATAGATCATCACGTCGAAACTGTGCCACTCTTTGAGTTTGTAAGGGCCGGTGCCATTTGGATGTCGGTACCAGTCCGGTCCACTCATCACGTTCTTGCTGTCTACGATAAACGCGGTCGGATAGGTGAGTTTTAGCAGGAAGTAAGGTTTCGGTGCGTCGAGGCTGACCTGCAGCGTATGCTCGTCCAGGGCTTTTATACCGTTGATGTTCTCCGATTGCCCGGAAGCTATTTCACGGACCCCAATGATGTCCCCGAGGTATGTCAGAACTGTATCGGATCCGAGCGCGGGGCTGGCTGCGCGTTCCCATGAGAAGATCACATCTTGCGCAGTGACTGCCCTGCCGTCGTGGAATTTTGCATTCCTACGCAGCTGGAATGTATACGTCATGCCGTCTGGGCTGACGTTCCAGCTCTCGGCAAGGTCAGGCACGAGCCTTAAGTTGGGATCCAACGCAACCAGCCCGCTGAACACGAGCTTGTCGCCCGAGCTGTGTGTGGTTGCCGGATCGTATTCCCGCGGGTTTGTCGTTTCACCGCCCTCGAGCACCAGTGCATGGTCCAGCGGTACATTAATCTGCACCGCGGCATGTGGCGGCGCGCTGGCTGCAATTACGAAGATCAAGGTTGCGTAACTGAGGGCTGGGAGGACCTTATTCATTTGATAAATGGTCTTTGACTTGTTGTTTCCGTCGATTGATCCAGGCTCTCGCCGCAAAGGTTCCCAGGATAATCATGCTGAGTAGGATTAAACATCCCAGGCATATGAAGATGGGCGTCAATGGATCAGCGAACACCTCCGGGAATGGTTGTTGATACGAAGAAGTTGGCACAAAATAAGGTGTCGGCGTGATTATCGCTTCACGACCGGAGAGGGGAACGATCGTTGGTACCTGGGTTGGGGCAGGAACGCTGGTTGGTTGAGCTGATACGGACCTGGGTTCTGCGTCGATCGCCTTGCGCCATTCATCTTCAAGCCCATCTACATCAAATCCGTATACATCAATCAAAGCTTGGTTGGTGGTTTCTCCATCCCTCAGTTTGAGCAACAGGGCGGTCATTTTTTCCTGGCCGTGGGCTTCGATTAAATACTTGACCAGGCTATAGGATTGGCTGTAGGAAAGATATGCCTTGTTGGTCACTTCGGAGAAACTTCCGCTTAAAGACCGGACCGATAGAAGGGTATTGTTCTCGATCGCATCCGTCAGCTGGACTTGATCAGCCCAGTCGAGGTCTCCTTCGGAATATACGGCAAGCCCCTCATTGAGCCATGTGGGTACGTCGCCTAGGCAGGAGAATGTTTGGTGACCCACCAGTACGTGTGTCAATTCGTGGACCATCGCATCCCGACCCCACTCCAGTTCAACAGGGGTGATACCGATCAGGACGATATCAAAATCCGGGTAGGCCATCCCGCCCGTCCAGGCAGGTTCGTAAAGGATCGCATTCTTAAGTTCTTCCGCACCGGAGTAGATATAAATATCGATGGGCGCCTCGACAGTTAATCCGGAGTTTTGCGAATTGAAATCGAGTCCGCTCTTCGCTGAATTCATCAAGTCCTGTGCAAAATCCTGTCCACCTTCATACCAGTGAAGCTGAAGTTTGTCGCGGGCCAGAGTTTGCCAGTCGTGCTCAGAATCGATCCAGGTGGCAGAGCGGGTTTCGCTCACCTGCTCAAATCCGCCTGCATTGGAAAACCGCCAGCGCCACCAAAGTTGTGCTCCGGTCGGCAGTGATCCGCTCTGGCGCATATCCCATGTCCAACTGACTTCAATCTCGTTTGCGGGTGTGAATTGCGGAAAGGCTTTGGCGATGACGTCTCCACACGTAAGTTGTTTGTTCCCATACTCGAGAACGACGGATACGATTTCTGATTCGGAGTGGATCTCTGCAGAAAAGGTTGCTGAATTCGGAAAATCAATGCTGATTTCGTTGTACGTAACTTCGCTGGTTAGCGAGGCTGAAAGGATTTGTTGTGGAGATGGAAGCAGTGTCAGGAACAACACAATTCGCAGTGCTTGGATCCTTGCTGGGATTTTTTGCAACGAGCGGGGAGAGGGATTATTCAATTCAAATCCTCTTCGTGATGAATTCATGTCAGTTTGAATGGACTGCCGGTTGTATTCTATACTTGATCTTCATAACATATCGGTCTGCATGAACATGTGAGAGGACGCTTTTGGGTGTGTGGTGATAAATATATCATGGTTGAAGTTCAGCGCCTCCGGTGATGAAACGTTGTGTTTTTCATGACATCCATCTCACTTGGTTCTCAGCCCTAATTAATCTGGATATGTACAATCGACTTTGTTCTAGTCATCTTTGATAGTTATTGGAGAAATTATGCAGCGCATGAAATTTGTTGTGGGTGGAGTTTTGATCCTTGCCGCGGTTATCTTTCTGATCGTCACCTCGACCCAATCCACGGCCGAGTATTTCCTGACAGTGGATGAGGTATCCGCCAAGGGCGCCCAGGTGGTTAATAAGAACGTCCGCCTCTCCGGTGCGGTCATCGGTCAAACGATCGCATATGATCCGTCTACTCTGACTTTGACCTTTGATGTGGCTCACGTACCCGGTGACCAGGCACTGATCGAGGATGAAGGCGGCTTGGCGGAAGTCCTGCATGCTGCCGTTACAGATCCTGGCCGCGCTCATGTAAAAGTGGTTTATGTCGGGCCGAAACCTGATCTCCTTCGCAATGAGGCTCAGGCGATTATGACCGGGCAGATGAAATCGGATGGTATCTTTTACGCCGACGAGCTCCTGCTTAAATGTCCGACTCGTTATGAAGAGGCTGTACCAGAACAGGCGGCCTCCGGGTGATCCGAACTGACAGGTTGAATCCTGTCAGTTTTTTTCCATGACTATTTGGTTTCATTCCACCTGGTTTCTTCCCATTCGATGATCGCAATTGGTCCGTCTTGATGGGATCCAGGACAACCTCCTGAAGCACAAGGAAAAATTATGGTAGCCGATTTTGGATATGGTGTCCTGGTTCTTACATTCCTGGCGACGTTTTTCAGCGCCGGGATGGCCTATGTGGGTGTGCGGCGCAGGTCCGAATCGCTCATCGAAAGCGCACGCCGCGGTTTGCTGCTGACATTCCCGTTGATCTCAATTGCCTCGGCTGCGCTCATCTACCTGCTGGTAACGGATCAATATCAGGTTGCCTTTGTGTACCAGGTGACCAGCCGTAACATGCCTGCTTACCTCAAGGTTACGGCCTGGTGGGGAGGCCAGGCTGGCTCGTTGGTGTTCTGGACGTGGCTGCTTTCGGCATTCACGACTGCGGTTACGCTGCGCCGTTGGGACCGTGATCGAGAATTTCTTCCGTGGGTCGTAGTCGTCGCTTCAATCACTTTGGCGTTTTTCCTGATGCTCGTGATCTTCTTTGAAAATCCATTTGCCCGGTTTTACCAGACTGCCGAGGGTGTGAGTTCGTATACCCTGCCGCCTGCTGGTGCTGTGTTATTCACCCCTCCGGATGGGAATGGGCTCAATCCCTTGCTCCGACACCCCGGCATGGTCATTCATCCACCCATGTTGTATCTTGGGTTTGTGTCCTTCGTTATTCCTTATGCATTTGCCATGGCAGCCCTAATCTCGGGTCGTACGGATGACCGCTGGATACGCTTGACCCGCCGTTGGACCTTGTGGGCTTGGTTGTTCCTGTCCTTCGGGCTCGTCCTGGGTGGTCGTTGGGCGTATGATGTGCTGGGTTGGGGCGGATACTGGGGGTGGGATCCGGTCGAGATCGCTGCTTTCATGCCGTGGTTAACCGGCACTGCGTTCCTGCATTCGGTCATGATCCAGGAGAAACGCGGTCAGCTGAAACAGTGGAACATGATCCTGATCATCCTGACCTATGCCCTGGTGATCTTCGGGACTTTCCTTACCCGCTCGGGTGTACTTTCCTCGGTGCATTCGTTCGCCCAGAGCGCCATCGGTCCGCTCTTCTTTGCATTCATTGGTCTGACCTTCATCACTTCCTTTGCTCTTTTGATCTGGCGTTGGCCCCAACTGCACGGTGAGACCGAGATGAGATCCCTGCTTTCCCGTGAGGCATTGTTTCTCCTCAATAATCTGTTGTTCATGAGCATCCTTGTTGTCTGCTTTTGGGGCGTGATCTTCCCGCTCATCTCTGAATTGGTTACCGGTCAAAAAGTCACGGTTGGACCTCCCTTTTATGAGCGTGCCACGGCCCCTATCTTTGCTTCTCTCATGTTGCTGATGGGTGTTGCCCCGCTTTCAGCCTGGGGGCATTCCACATGGAAGACCCTCGGCCGCGCCCTATGGAAACCCGCCTTAGGTGCGACCATAGTAGCCTATCCATTGATCGTTACTAGAACGATGAATTGGATAGCTTGGATTGGTTTCTATCTCGTTGTCCTTGTTCTTCTCGTAACCTTGTACGAATTCTGGCGTGCCGCCCGAGCGCGTCAAAAGTCTCATGCCGAAAACTTTATAGCGGCATTATGGACACTTGTCGGCCGTAACCGTCGTCGTTATGGTGGCTATATCATCCATCTCAGCATGATGCTCATGGCGATTGGTATCTTGGGCATCGAACTTTTCCAAAAAGAGACTCAGGGATCGGTGCCGGTTGGACAATCACTCTCCTTGAGTGGTTATGATGTCAAGTATGAAGAGGTGGCCCAGTTCAATTTCAAACCTGGTCACGACGTGATGCGGGCTGTTGTGAGTGTGTACCGCGGCGGCAAATTTCTGGGTGAGTTGCATCCGCGCATCGATTATTACTACAGCCCAACCAATCCTTCCGAAACCACCCAGACCATGACGATCCCGGGTCAGCGCGCCACGCTTGAAGATGATCTGTATGTGCTGTTGGTTGACTGGCAGCCGGTTTCAACAGGTGGGGCCACGTTCAAGATCTATGTTAATCCGCTCGTCAATTGGTTATGGCTTGGCAGCTTGCTTTTCTTCGTGGGTGTGATCATTGCTGCCTGGCCCGAACGCGAGGTCGAACCTGTAACCGAGAGCCGTTCCAGGGTTATCCGTCAGGTGAGCGCAGCCGACTAATTAAAGGGTTAAACGTTAAACCATTAACATTTGATCTTCAACCATGAACCACGACTTTCGTCATCCGACGAGGAACTTAGAACTTGAAACTTGGAGCGTATAACTTATAGAGACCGTATATGAAAAGACTGCTGATTACTCTTTTGCTGCTTTTCTTATCTTCCGGTCTATTCGCACTGCCTGTCTCTGCCCAGGAGCGGACTCCTACGGATGACGAGGTCAATGCCATTGCCAGCCAGTTGTACTGCCCGGTATGCGAGAACACGCCA
>MGNL01000095.1:17295-17517 GCA_001796785.1 Chloroflexi bacterium RBG_16_51_16
CGTCTCTTGATTCGTGAGCAGTTGATCGAAGGAAAAAGCGAGGCGGAGATCAAACAGTATTTCGTCGAGAATTACGGGGCGCGGGTCCTGGCCGAGCCGCCGCGCACTGGTTTGAATTGGTTGGTATATATCCTTCCACCCGCCATCATCCTGTTTGGGGCGTTCATTCTCTTCCGTAACCTCCGGTCGTGGACCCGGTCCTCTAAGACGTCCGCCCCTCCT
>MGNL01000096.1:0-811 GCA_001796785.1 Chloroflexi bacterium RBG_16_51_16
CCCTCCCATTTCCTGCCAGATGGAAAGACGATCGACCAGTACCCGTTGGAGCGTTTCATCATTACCGGGATCATCCTGCCATCGACAGGTTTATCCGACGACCAGAGCATTCAAGCAGACCTTATCCAAAAGGGGTTGAAGGGAGTACCCAAAGGAGGTGCATTGCTCATCCGGACCGGATGGGACCAATTCTGGAATACCGATCGTTACCTGCGCCACCCCTATCTTTCGCCGGAGGCGGCAGAGCAGATCGCCGAAGCCGGACCGGGGTTGGTGGGGATCGACGCGCTCAACGTCGATTCGACCGTACAAGGCACCAACCATGCCCACCGCATCCTTCTCGGGAACGACATCCTCATTGTGGAAAACCTCACCCGCCTGGAACAGCTCCAACCTGGAGTCCTGTTCCAGTTTTCTTTTCTACCCATCTTTTCGGCGGGTTGGGACGGTTCACCGGTGCGGGCGGCGGCATGGAAACCCACCCTGTCGTAAATCCTAAGAGGAGAAAAATTCATGGCACCTCAATCAGCAAAAAAACCTGAGACGTTCGTCCGCAAAGCCAGCGGGCTGGTCCGCACTGCGGGCGTGTGGGACGTGCTGGCCTACAACATCAACTTCACCAGCATCGGCCTGCTGTTGATCTTCCTGATCATGCTCGGACCGGCGTTCTATCCGGGTGTGAACATGGCCTGGAGCGCGATCATATGTACGCTGCTTTTGGTTCCGCTCTCGCTGGTATTTGGTTACCTGGCTGCGACCATGCCGCGCTCCGGCGGCGATTACGTGTACGTCAGCCGCGTGCTCGGTCCAG
>MGNL01000096.1:845-2042 GCA_001796785.1 Chloroflexi bacterium RBG_16_51_16
CTGGTGGTTCTTTTACGGCGGCGTCCCGTCCGCGTTCCTGGCCCGCTACGGGCTGGCGCCTTTTTTCCGCACGATGGGCATCTTCACGGGGAACACATCCCTGATCGATGTCGGCAACTGGTTCGCCAGCCCGGCCGGGATGTTCATCTTCGGCGCGTTGCTGATCTCCCTGCTGGTGTTCGTGTTCTCACGCGGCATGAAGGGATTCTTCCGCATCCAGAACATACTGATCGTCTTTGCCATCCTCAGCACGGTGTTGAGCGCGCTGGTATTTATTGGCAAGAACCAGGCGGGGGTGATGGCGGCTTTCAACAGCTTCCTCGGCCCGCTGTCCGGCAAACCTGACCTGGCCCAGTACGTGCTGAGCGCCGCCAAGGAGGCGGGGTTTGGAGTCGCACCGTTCTCGCTGATGAACACCCTTCTGCCGATGACCTGGATCTACTTGAACCTGTCTTTCATGCAATCGTCCGCTTATATCGGCAGCGAAGTCAAGGACGCACGCCGGCTGCAGTTATGGTCGATGCCGGTTACCCTGCTGGTGGTCGGCCTGGGCGTGCTGATCACCGTGATCCTGGTCGGCAACGCTTCAGGCTACGAGTTCCTGGGCTCGCTGGCCAATGTTGATCCGGCTGAGATGGGCTTGAGTTCCACGCCGCTGTATACCGAGCTGGCAGCCTACCTGAGCAATAACATCGTGATCGCCTTCCTGATCACTTTTGGGTTCATCTTCTGGAGCTATGCCTGGCTGCCCGGTCAGATCCTCAACGGATCGCGCAACATCCTGGCCTATTCCATCGATGGGCTGTTCCCGGAATGGTTCCGAAAGGTGGATCCCAAGCTGCACACCCCGGTACCGGCGCTGCTGACCATGGGCATCATGAGCATCGTGGCGTTGGCGATCTACGTGTTCACCTCCTACTTTGCCACGCTGGTCGGGATTTTTGGTTTTATCCTCAGCTTCTGCATGGTCTCGATCGCGGCGATCCTGCTTCCCTACCGGCTGCCGGACGTGTTCAAAACTTCACCCGTCAACCAGCGTTGGATGGGCATCCCGGTCATCACCCTCATCGGCGTGCTGAGCCTGGTCACCAGCATCTTCATGGCGGTGATCTTTGTGCTCGATCCGCTGTCCGGCATGACCCCCTTCATGATCGGCTTCAATGTTGTGATCTTCCTGAGCGGCCTGGTGGTGTATTA
>MGNL01000096.1:2049-2610 GCA_001796785.1 Chloroflexi bacterium RBG_16_51_16
CGCTGGTGGCAGGCGCGGCGCGGTGTGGACGTTTCGGTCAGTTATAAGGAGATACCGAAAGAGTAGCTTCGTGTTTTTTGCAATGTCATTGGTTAGCCTGATGTGAAAACATTTCGCATTGCAAAGGCTTAATGCGCGCCACTGCTGTTCGATGAATAGAAAAACCTGGAAGAAGCCGCCAGCGCTATCAGACTGGCGGCTTCCCAGTCTGCCCAGGCGCTTGAAATGACTGAACTTAGTGACGGCTACGAGAATGGAGTCGACCTGTAATGGCAACGATCAAGAGGATTATCGATCTGTCTCATCCACTGACCGCCGATACGCCGGTCTATCCCGGCGACCCGGTCCCATCCTTTTCCGTGGCGACAACCATCCGGAAGGAGGGATATAACCTCTTTAATGTGATGCTTGGTTCTCAAAGCGGAACTCATGTGGACGCCCCCTATCATTTCAGGGATCACGGCGCCACCATCGACAAAATGGAATTAAGTTATTTCATGGGCAATGGGTTCATCCTCGATGTAACCGGTAAGAAGGGCAACGACCAAATTAACAAGAAGG
>MGNL01000096.1:2676-2769 GCA_001796785.1 Chloroflexi bacterium RBG_16_51_16
AAAAGGCAGGCCGCGATGAATTCTTCGAACACCCGTACCTGTCGGAGGAGGCCGGGCACCACCTGTTATCCAAAGGCATCCGGACGGTAGGCA
>MGNL01000096.1:2810-4069 GCA_001796785.1 Chloroflexi bacterium RBG_16_51_16
CCGATACACGAGATGTACGCGGATGCCGGCGGCATCATTGCGGAGAACCTGGCCAACCTGGATGCTGTAGATTTCGAAAGGCCATTCATTATTTTCCTGCCATTGAAGTTCGTCGGGTGCGATGGCTCGCCGGTAAGGGCGGTGGCAATCGACTTGAATCCCTGACCCTGGTTCGAATTGAAGGGATTATGCCTCATGGATAGAACGCTAAGATCCTGCATCTTGACTTGAGGCTGGCTTGTCATTTCCCAATGGATACTCCGTGACAGATAACAGGCAAGCTGGCAAAATCATTCCATTGAAGTCCGGAGCAATTATTTAATTGGTAAGATGCGGGGGGATAAACACAAGCGCATTAAAGGACATAAATTAATTCACTAAAAGATTGGATATGGAACAGAGGGAGGTCGAAAGCCGCCCTGCGCAAAGGCTCGCTCCTCCCTGAACATCGGGACAGGCAACGCCAGGATCTTGCTCCGCTCGACAATGATGTGTGGATAAAAAATCGCGGCTTACGCCGCGATTTTTTTCTAAATAATTCGATTAACTTGATTAAATTACGCTGCCACCTTGCTCAGGGTTCTTATGCAGCGTACGCACAGCACCTTATGCACCAAGCGGCCTTTTTCCAGGATGGTCACCTTCTGCAGGTTGGATTTGAAGGTCCGCCGGGTGGCACGTTGGGAGAACGAACGGTTGTGTCCGAAGCTGGTTGTCTTGCCTTACTGAGTATAACTTGCTGCCAAAGGGTCATGGGTAGGAATATCGGGCTGGTGTAAAATTCAACTCCCACTAGTTGATAATTAACCTTTAGAAGTGGAGGCACTCATGTACTCGCCACATTCTGATTTAACAGTAGGTCGGCGGATCCGAATCGCCCTGAGTTTGCTGGTCTTTGGGCTGGCATGCAATCTAATATCGACCTTATCTCCGACTTTACAGCCCCAGGGTGGTGCAACTGAATTACCAGGCGCAGGTAAAGCGCCAACTTCCCCACCACGTGATCTAACCCAGCTGCCGCAGTATTGGTTCTCGCCCATGCCTCCGCTGCCGATCGTACCCGGCCGCCCCTTCGTCGGGGTTGAGGACTTTATGGAACTCTTCAAACCAGGTGCAGCATGGGAAACGGTGTCTGACCGAATCCATGTGTTCCAACTATACGGCGAATGGGTCGGCAACCATAAATACGATTCACAACTTAAAGAAGTTATCCAGGACCTCAACCGGCGCGGCCTGGCAATTGCCTTCGGGACAGGGCC
>MGNL01000096.1:4091-5786 GCA_001796785.1 Chloroflexi bacterium RBG_16_51_16
CGGAGACGGCGTGGAGGGTTTTTCCTCAATCAATGAAGGTGTGGGCAATTTGGAAGTCATCAAAAATGCAGGCGGCAATGTCGTTTTCCTTCCCATGGATGAGCCTTATTTTTTCGCACATTTTTACGATGGTCCAAACGCGTGTCACTGGTCAGCAGAAAAAGTTGCCAAGGAAGTGGATGAGTTTATCAAAAAAGCGAAAACCGTGTTCCCCGATGTCATCGTGGGTGATATCGAGCCCTTAGCGGGACCCGCCGGCTCCAAGGAGTACCAGGAATGGCTGGATATCTTTTATCGAGTGAACGGATACCATCTGGCATTTCTGCATATGGACATCGATTGGGCGCGACCGAACTGGACAGACGAAATGAGGACACTGAAAGAATATGGGAAACAGATCGGCGTTCCGGTGGGAATCATCTACAACGGGAACCACTTTGATCCTACAGGAGAAGCATTCCTTGCCGCGACCGGTGAGCGGGTAAAAAAGCTCGAGGTGGATGCAGGCGTTCAACCAGACCATATCATCTTCGACTCCTGGATGGACAAACCCGATCGGGCTTTGCCGGAGACGGAACCGTATACCTGGACGGGATTCATTAACCGGTATCTCACAGATAAAAACAGCCTGGGTTACCAGCGTATTGGGATAGGTGCGAATGTCGCCTTAGGCAAGCCGGTCACAGTCTCCAGACAGTTCGAGTACCAGGCAGGCGTCCTGGCGGTGGATGGCGACCTTGGAACCATATGGAACTCCGGAGGCGGTGGAGGGGAATGGATTAAAATTGATCTTGGAGGAACCTACGACATAGCCGAAATCCACCTATCGGTCAGCCAATACCCTGATGGAAGGACAGTCCATCAGCTTTATGGAAGCGGACCAGGCAGTAATCCCATCCTTTACACCACATTTGATGGAAATACAACTGACGGCCAGCTCCTGAGCTACCGGCCGGCATCCCCGTTGATGGGCATTCAATCCATCCGGATAGTCACCCTCGAAACCCCCTCCTGGGCAGCCTGGAGAGAAATTGAGGTTATCGCTACAGAACAGTAATCTCTGTTATTGAAAGCGCCGGGCCCATCGACGATGACATGTGGATAAAAAAAATCGCGGTTGCCGCCGCGATTTTTTTCTAAATAATTCGATTAACTTGATTAAATTACGCTGCCACCTTGCTCAGAGTTCTTATGCAGCGTACGCACAGCACCTTATGCACCAGGCGGCCTTTTTCCAGGATGGTCACCTTCTGCAGGTTGGGCTTGAAGGTCCGCCGGGTGGCGCGCTGGGAAAAAGAACGGTTATGTCCAAAGCTGGTTGTCTTGCCGCAACGATTGCACCTTGCCATCTCGTGATTCCTTTCCGAATAAATCGTAATATTGCATTCTCTCGTGAGATTTACCCGCCCGAGTATGAGATTGCCCCGCTGCGCGGGATTTCGCTTCGCTCAACTTCGTCGCGTATCGAACGCTCCTCGCAATGACATCAACTTGTTAGCCTCTCGATTGGGCACGGCATTTTACCATACATCCCCACCGCCTTCAAGACAAACTGATAGAATAGGGCTGAGTTCATCCCTAAAACAAGGAAATCCTATGGGAAAAGAAGAAACCCCCCTGGGTAAGATCCACATCTCGCCGACCGCGCTGGCTACCATCACCTATCACGCCGCCCTGCAATCCTACGGCGTGGTC
>MGNL01000096.1:5882-7860 GCA_001796785.1 Chloroflexi bacterium RBG_16_51_16
ACATCATTGTCGAATACGGGACCCGGATCAATACGGTGGCGGAAAGCGTTGCCAATACCGTGCGATTCCAGGTCGAAAAAGCGGTGGGTTTGAAGGTCAACAGCGTCAATGTTCATGTCGCCGGACTGCGCATCAGCTCCACAGATTAGGGTTAATAACCAATAGAACGACAGTTTTCATCTCTAAAGCCTGATCGCAGCGAGGTGTCTTAATGGGTGTGGATATCGCCAGGGTAGAAAAATTCCGCAGGCAGCCCATTGACGGTCTTTCACTCAAACGGCTGACCGAAGCCGGTTTGACCTGGCTGCGCACCAACCAGCAGATCGTCAACTCGCTGAATGTATTTCCCGTGCCGGATGGGGACACCGGCACCAACATGGTCCTGACCATGCAGTCCGCCTGGAACGAGATCAAGGACCTCGGCACGCGACACATCGGTGAAATGGCCGCGGCGATCTCGCAGGGTGCACTGATGGGCGCACGCGGCAATTCCGGCGTGATCCTTTCGCAGTTGTGGCGCGGTTTTTCGCGCAGCCTGCACGACAAAGAAGCGCTCGATGGTCCCACGCTCGTCCGTTGTTTTACGGAAGCTCGCGATACGGCTTACAAGGGCGTCGTCCGCCCGGTGGAAGGCACGATCCTGACGGTTGCGAAGGATGTGGCCTCCGCGGTGGAAGAGGCGCTCGGCTCCACCAAGGATGTCATCGCACTGCTCGAGATCGCGGTCAAAGCTGCAGATGAGTCGGTCGAACGCACGCCCGATCTGCTCCCGGTGCTGAAACAGGCCGGCGTGGTCGATTCGGGCGGCAAGGGATTATTCTTCATCCTGGAGGGCATGTTGCGCCACGTCTACGGAGAATCACTGGATACGCCCACCATGACCGTTCAGCCGCTGTCAGGGATGCAGATGCAGGAGGCGATGGAAGACGTGGAAGAGGGACAGGATTACGAGGTCGTCGTCGACTTTTTCCCGAAAGAAGCGCTCGACCTGAAAAAATTCTACGGACGGCTGGAGGAGATCGGCACCTCCATCCAGGTGGGTGAAGGCGAGGGGATGTACCGGATGCACATCCACGTCCCCACCGAGAAACGGTATGAACCCATCGATTACATCCTGGAGCTCGGCACGATCACCAAGGTCGCGATCGAGAACCTGATCGCCCAGATGGACAGCCTGCATAAAGGCAAAACATCCCAGCTCCAATTCAGCACCGTGGAGGCGGGTCAGATCGCGGTGGTGGCGGTCTCACCCGGCGCGGGGTTGAGCCGCATCTTTGCCAGCCTGGGTGTGGCCGCGGTGGTGGAAGGCGGTCAGACGATGAACCCGTCCACGCAGGATATCCTGACGAGCTTCGAGAACCTCCCCACGGACAAGATCATCATCCTGCCGAACAATAAGAACATCATCCTGGCGGCGAACCAGGCGAAGGAAGTGACCGTAAAAAAAGTGGAAGTCGTCCCCTCGCGCAACGTGCCCCAGGGATTGGCGGCGATGCTCTCCCTCCATCCGGACGGCGAGCTCGGACCGGTGGCTGAAAAGATGATCAAGGCGATGGAATCGGTGCAAACGGGTGAGGTCACGATCGCGACCCGCTCGGTGGAGATCGACGGCGTACAGGTCAAACAGGGCGAGGTAATCGCACTGCTGGACGGCAAACTTGTGGTTTCAGCTCTATCGGTCGAGAAGGCCGTGCTTGAGGTGCTTAAAAAAGCCAAAGCGGAGGATAACGAGCTGATCAGCCTCTATCGCGGGATCGATCTCGAGAACGCCGAAGCCAACCGGATCGCGGACGCGGTCCGCAAGCAGTATCCTTCGCAGGAGATCGAAGTCCAGGACGGCGGGCAACCGCATTACCAGTTTATTCTTTCTGTTGAATAAATCCTCATCAGAACAATTAATTTTTACGACTGACGGTTTTTAGCCACTGATCCAACTGTTTAGAGCCTTCAAAACTGAAACAAAATATTACAAGCCTGG
>MGNL01000096.1:7888-8035 GCA_001796785.1 Chloroflexi bacterium RBG_16_51_16
AGGTATAGACAGAGTTAATGAATGGTTTTTTGGGATTACGCGCCCGGCATGACGATCTTGACAGGTGAGATCAACCGATAACCCGTCTTGAAGATTTCCACCAGGTTTCCAAGGATCGCAAGTCCAAGGACCACACGTATGCCTGTT
>MGNL01000097.1:0-2157 GCA_001796785.1 Chloroflexi bacterium RBG_16_51_16
AAGGTGTTTTACAAACAAAATTTTTTTTATTTAACCCTATATAAAATCTTTCAGTTGTTCATCAGCCATACGAGTCGACAAGGTAAACCAAACGAACGATATAAACCAATAATCAGAATTAAATAAAGGAGAAACCTCCTTCTTACTAATCCAACAGGAGGTTTCTTTATTATTATCTAAGGGTGTGAAGAGAATATTATCGGCAGCAATAAATGGGATTTCCTTGTTGATCCCGCCCGCATACCTGTTGAGAAGAACCGGGAGGACAACCATTATCACCATCACCATCATTATCACCGGTAGAGGTGCAGTCCTCCGCAAGGAAAGGCGGAGAACCGGAGCCGCCATCGAAACCAGGCGCCTGCGGATCGGGGGCGCAGCCCGCGGGTGTATCGTACCAACCCACCGGGCAACCAAAGCCAACACCGCTGGCAGTCAAGGCCGAACAGCATTGATTGACGGGGTCATAATTTGTGCCAGCAAGGCATGCTCCAGGGCGACCCTGCGCGCTGCAACCATTTCCTGAAGAGTCATAACCGGGAGGGCAGGTGTAATCGGGCGGCACAACTGGATCGCAATCCACGTGCACCTGCAAATCAGAGCCGTCCCAGCTACCGGACGGACAGGAAGCACCGGAGCAACAGGTCCATGTTCCGGGAGGACCTTCGGTGCATCCAACAGGGGCATTATCGACAGATGCATCCGGGGGATTGACCTGAACTTGAGCCCAAAGATTTCCGGTTGAGTAGTCACAATAATGGTTCGTGCCGCTCACATTGACACTGCAATCCCCGGGCGAACCACCACCCACAGGAGTTGGGATACCAGCCGGACTTTTCCCAAAAACGAACTTTTGCTCACAGAACGGCGCGAACAAGAACGGGTCTTCCACCACACAGCGGAAGCCGAGGTCATTCTTGTGCTCTTCGGGTTTCAACGACCAACGGCGAGCTGATTCAGATTCAAAGAAGCTGCGCGAGAAGCCGCTAGAGCGGACAGAACGTTTGTCACCAAATTCCGCTCCGAGGGGATCCTGCCCGGTGAGTCCCTTTGGATAATTTGGGCTGTACCAGTCTGCGACCCATTCGTAGACATTACCGGACATATCAAAGGCTTCGTAGAAGCTTCTTCCATCCGGATAATTGAGCACCATCGTTGGTTCGCCGACACACTCCGCGGTATTCAGCAAACCACAGGTCGGAGTATCTTCACCCCAGGGATAAGTATTACCCTCCGGACCGCGAGCGAGCTTTTCCCATTCGGCGTCCGTGGGATAACGCCCACGCACCCATTCACAATAGTCCGCGCCCTGTGAGTGGATCACCCCTACGACCGGATCATTGGCATGGAAAGGATCGAGATAAACCGGGTTATCGTTCGGATCGGGCGGCGTGCATTGACCGACCGAGACACAAAACATGTACTGGCGATTGGTGACCTCGGTGGCGTAAGCCCAGAAATCACTCACACCAACGACATGTTCAGGATTATCCGGAATGTGCGGTGCGCCTTGTATAGATTCACCCCCGGGGACAGCGACCAGTAGGGTGCCGTCCACGTAGCGAAAGGTCGAACCGATCTCCATAGGGGCACCGACCAGATCCACGCCAACCACCGGCTGCACCGGTACGGGCGCCAAGTCCACAACAGGAGTTGGTAGTGCTGTTGGCAAAGGAGGCGTTGGTACCTCCGTGGGTGGAAGACTTCGACCCCCTATACACGAGGATATTAGAATTGAGGGGAGAACCAAGGCTGAAATGAGAAAGATCTGCTTATTCATACGCTCCTCCCAAGAGCCTGAGCACTTGTAGAATTACAAGCTTTTTATATTATATAACTATTTGTTACAAGTAAACATTATTTGTTACGTTTGAGAAAATTAAAACTAATAAAAAACAGGCGTACGGTATGTACGCCTGTTTTTTGATTAAATTTGTAAGTATCCGTTCGCAGGGATAGGAAAGCGAGCAGAAATTAAAGCGGTATTTATTTCAAGACGCAAATACCTTCCTTCTCGACCCAACGACAGGCATAGGAAGCCTGGATGCAGTGGGTTTCACTATCGATGCGTTTGCAGACATCCACGGGTTTGCCGCAGGCTGGGACGGTGAGGGCGACGGTGGAGCAGCCTTCACTGGTAATCGTGATCGCACCGGG
>MGNL01000097.1:2269-2842 GCA_001796785.1 Chloroflexi bacterium RBG_16_51_16
GCACAACCCTGGTAGTTGAGGGCGGCAAGCGAGGGATCGTCAATGCCGTACGGCGTATAGGCCTCACCGTTAGCCGGCACACAGGCGCCGTAGAGCGAGTCGAGATACAGCCCCTGCGGACACAAGTCATCCGCGCCAGGCCCAACGGCACACATTTGTTGATCCCCGCGATCGACCAATACATAACCAAGCGGGCAGGAGGTCACACCACCCTGGGCGAGGATGGGTGCATAGGTGCACGCATTCGAAGCCTGATCGTATGCATAGCCGGGTGAACATATCGGCGTGGCGCCGGTCACATCGGGAGATTCACTGCAGGTTGGATTACAAACTGAGATATCGCCGGTCACCTCCCTGGCGCGTGGACCGCGGCAGGTGAGGATGCGCTGCCCATCCACAACCGCTTCGGTACAATCGAACTCTTTTTCCTTGACATCAAAGGCGGCACCTTCGGGAATTCCAACGGTGCCGTAGCCGTAATTTTCCACACAGTAGGTGCCCCGCACCTGTGGGAGCGGCTGGACGCAAACCGAAGGCCCTGTGGGCTGACCCGGAGGGATGAAAGGCGTGAGC
>MGNL01000097.1:2857-3890 GCA_001796785.1 Chloroflexi bacterium RBG_16_51_16
AGGGCGGCAGGCTGAGGCACAGCGCAACGGAAACCTATATCCCGACTGTGATCGAATGGTTCATTGAAGCGTCGAATGGAGGCGAGGATCTGGTTGATCTCGCTTTCGAAGCTGGAGCCGCGGATGACCCTGTACTGACCCGAATCCGGCCCGACAGGATTCTCACCAGCCGAGGCGGAGTAATAATTTTCATCGTACCAATCCCCCACCCATTCGAAGACATTGCCAGCCAAATCCAGCGCGCCGTAAGGGCTGGCGCCCTGATCGTACGTTGTAACATCAGTCGTGTGGGCGAAACAGTTGCCAAAATTGACCCGATCGCAGGAGGGCTTATCACTGCCCCAGGGATAGAGGTTGGCGCTAGATCCACGGGCGGCAAGTTCCCACTCGGCTTCGGTGGGAAGGCGGCCTCCCGTCCACGTGCAGTAGGCCTGGGCTTGATCCCAGTTCACGCCAACGACGGGATGATTCGCATAATCCGGATTGGTGGAAACAGGCGCGCCGATCTCCTGGGCAGGTGAGGTGCACGATCCGATCTCCACACATTGGGAATACATGCCGTTGGTGACCTTGGTCTCCTGGATCCAAAATCCATCGAGGGAGACAGGATGGACGGGAGCATCCGGTGCGCCGCTGCCCATCTGGAAGGTCGCAGCGGGAACATAGCGCAATGCGCTGCCATCAATCCAGGCCATCTGTGCGCCGAGCCCAGGCCCAGCCAAAGCGACAGGCACCGGGGCGACCGTAGCGGTCGGAGGGACATCGGTTGGAGGCAGGGTAGGCTGTATTGGCGTTGGCGTTGTTTGCGGGGTTGGTGTACCAATATTGACCGCTCCGCAAGACGCAAGAATGGTGGACAACAACAACGTGAACGCCAACGTGAGGATCAAGCGGAAATTCATTCAAACTCCTTGTCCAGTATAGATATGAGGACGCGGATTATTATAATGCAATGCCCCCGGGGGGATATTTTCCGCCTCGGGGGCTCATTACTAATGATGGTACAGTTTATTGTTGAACGCAATAACAAGGA
>MGNL01000097.1:3900-4404 GCA_001796785.1 Chloroflexi bacterium RBG_16_51_16
CTGCTACTCCCGGGCAGACAAGGATACAACCAGGTTCGCCCGGCTGTTTATTGGCGACGGCGCACAGACCCGGCTCGCTGCCAGTCGGTTGAAAACCGACCGTGATGCGACAGGCATTGTCCAGCTCTGACAAGGCTTTGATCGGATAGAAATATTTTAAATCCGGGAGCGCAGCGCCGGCCTGCTCGTGAGTGTAATGATCGTTCATATCGAAGATGACCGCATCGAAGTCATCCGTGCCCGCCCACATGAGGGCCATATAAGTGTCGTCCCCTTCAAGCAGCGAGCGTTTGACCGCGAACTGGACGGTCACCGGATCGGCGAGGACGACCCGCGACCAAGCCAGATCCGGATCATCCCCCTGGTCCGAATCAAATAACACGGTCTCATAGCCGTTGCCATTTGAGGAAGGATCATCCGCGTTGACTGTGGGTGCGCCGCCCACATCGTCATTTGCATCGAAGAGGACCTGGACTCCAGCGGTCGACCACTCCGTCCAGGCAG
>MGNL01000097.1:4438-7938 GCA_001796785.1 Chloroflexi bacterium RBG_16_51_16
GTCATTATTCGAGTCGATCTCAAAGCCGTAGCGACCGTGCAGGCTGCCGCTGGCATCAGCTGATTTCAAGGTCATGGCGGCGTAGATCCAGGTCGGGTCCTCGACAAGGAAGGCTTCCTGGATATCCAGATCGGGGAAGTAGGTGTCCATGGTATCTGCATTGAACGGACGCTCGAAGCGACCGAAGGTGAAGCGATCACCACCGGGAGCCTGTTTTTTATCCGCCATGGGCGACGAATCCTGGTCACCGGTTTGATAAACACCTTCGCCGGGGGGTTCACCGGGAACCATCTGATGGGTTACGGCCGCTTCGGAGGGTGTTGAATCACCGGTAACCGGCACAGCCGGCGTTGGTTCGGAAGGCGAATTGCTGCCAGGAATACTACAAGACAGAAGGACGAGCTGGACTAAAAGGATTACCGAAAGAGTTGGTAGAAACTTTGATCGCATCCATACCTCCAATAGTTTTTCAAGCGAGGAACCTGACAAGTCACCAGAATTCCAATGTTCAAATTACATCAATCGATCAACGAGATCCATCTGAACATCCATGACTTCTATACTGGTAGCTACAGACGGCATCTAAATACTAAGAATAATTCTCGAGGTGATGAAGGATTGATCTATTAATATCCGGTGCAAATGCAAATCCGTTGATTTCCGACAGTGTAGCAAGAAGTTTGTTTACAGGATGCAGGCTCACCAGGTTCGTTCTTAGGTATTGCAACCGGGCACAAACCGGGTTCACTGCCCACAGGTTGGAACCCTATGGGTATCCGACAGGCATTATCCAACTCAGACAAGGCTTTGATGGGATAAAAATATTCAAAATCGGGCGAGGCTGCACCAGCCTGTTCGTGTGAGTAATGATCATTTAAATCAAACAGGGAAGGATCAAAATCATCCGTCCCAGCCCACATACCAATCATATACTGATCATCACCCTCAAGAATCGACCGTTTCAGGGCGAATTGGACCGTCACCGGTTCCTGTAGAATAACCATTGACCAAGCCAGATCGGGATCGTCACCCTGATCCGAGTCAAAAAGGACGGTTTCATAACCATCACCGGTAGTCTGAGGGCTATCCGCGTCCACCGGAGGCAGACCGCCTACATCGTCATTGGCATCGAACAAAACGCGCACACCTGAGGTAGACCATTCCAACGAATCAGGCTGGTCAACCAGGACGAGCCAATCCCCACCGCCGTCCACGTTTGAATCAATTTCGAAACCGTACTTGCCTCTCAAGAATCCATCATCCGATGTTGATTTCAAAATGAGGCCAGCATAGAGCCACATTTCATCTTCCACCAACCAAGTGTCCTGTATGTCCAGGTCAGGAAAATAAACGTCCATGGCATCCGCATTGAACGGCCGCTCGAAGCGACCGAAGGTAAACCGATCGCCGCCTGGAGCTCTTTTCTTATCCGCCATTGGGGACGAATCCTGATCCCCGGACCGATAACTCACATCTGCTGGTGAATCACCGGGAATATCCTTGTGAACCAGAATTTCGTCAGTGGCCGGTGGAACAAGTGTTGCTGGAATTACCGCCATAAGAGTTGGTGACGCTAAATCACCCGATGCACATGCGGAAAAACCGATAACTCCAATTCCAATAAAAAGGATGGAAAAAATAAATTTTCTCATCTGTTCACTCCTTACTCATTGGGGACCGATGGCATAAAAATATTATATTTATTTCCGGTTCATGGAACATAACAAAAAATTGGTTGCGGCGCTCAATCTTGTGAACACTTAACTTGCATTCTTTATCTCTTCTACAGCATGAGGATTGACCAATGAAGAGGTATCCCCTGGATCCTGACCAAGGTAAGCTGCCCTAATCATACGGCGCATAACCTTGGCGTTACGGGTCTTTGGCAGGTCAGAGACAAACAGGATCGCTTTTGGGGCAAGCGGCTTACCCATCTCCTGGACGACCAGGTCATGAAGCTGGCTGCGAAGGGCTTCGCCGGAATGAGCGCCCGCCTTGAGCACCGCGAACAGCACCAACTCGCTGCCTTTCACTTCATGCGGAACCCCAATAGCCGCGGCTTCAATCACATCGGTGTGGGAGACGACGATGGATTCGATCTCCGCCGGACCGAGGCGCTTGCCGGCGATCTTGATCGTGTCATCCGAACGTCCGAGGATATACCACAAGCCATCCGAGTCGATCGCGGCGAAATCACCATGGACCCAAACGTCGTTCCACCGGTTCCAATACGTATCCAGGTAGCGGACCTTCTCCTTCCAGAAACCGCGGGTCATCCCGATCCAGGGGGCTTTGATCACAAGTTCACCGACGGCATTCCGGACAGGCTGACCCAGTTCATTGAAAACGTCGGCGGCCATACCCGGGCAAGGTGCTGAGAATGCACAAGGCTTCATGGGGAGAAGAGGATTGCCCATGACAATACCGCCGGAGATCTCCGTGCCGCCAGAATAATTGATGATGGGGCGTTTTGAGCCGCCGACCTTCTCGAACAACCACAGCCAGGGATCGGGATTCCAAGGCTCACCCGTGGAGGCGAAGAACCGGAGAGAGGAGAGATCATGCTGGGTCACAATTTGCTCTCCATGCGGGATGATGGCGCGGACAAATGTCGGTGACAATCCGAGGTGGGTGATGCGATAGCGTTCCATCATCGCCCAAACCCGATCGGGGGCAGGATAGTCCGGCGCAGTATCCGAGATGAAAAAGGTGGCTCCTAGCAGGAGGGATCCAAACACAAGCCAGGGACCCATCATCCAGCCCATGTCCGTCATCCAGGTTACCCGGTCACCCGGATGAACATCGGTCCCAAACGCCATATCCTGGGCAGCCTTGATGGGAAATCCGCAGTGCGTGTGAAGTGCGCCCTTCGGCTTGCCGGTAGTGCCAGAGGTGTAAATAATCATCAACAGATCTTCGGCGAAGGTGATCTCGGTCGGGCCGATCTCAGGCTGAGGTGGCACCAACTCATGCCACCAGTGATCGCGCCTCGTCAGCATGCCAACCGGCTGACCCGTGCGCCGAAGGACAATCATGTTTTTTAAAGTGGGAACCTGGAGAGCTGCTTCATCGGCGACGGACTTCATCTCAACAGGCTTACCGCGGCGAAAGGCACCATCGGAGGTGAACAAAACCTGCGCGCCGGCATCTGAAAGGCGGGAGGCGACTGCGCCGCTACCATAGCCGGAGAACAGGGGAAGGATGATCCCGCCGATCTTCGCGATCGCGAGCAGGGCAATGACGATCTCGGGCGTCATAGGCATGAACAATCCGATCACATCCCCTTTTCCAAGTCCAAGGGAGCGCAGCGCCTGAGCGACCTTATTGGTTTGACGGAATAATTCAGCATAGCTCAATTGGCGGGAGATCCCCTCCTCACCCTCCCAGATGAGGGCCGGCTGGTCCTGCTTGTTCGTTGCCTGGTATTTATCGAGGCAGTTGTGAACGATGTTCATTTTTCCCCCAACACACCAGGTCGGAAACTGAAAACCCGAGGAGAG
>MGNL01000098.1 GCA_001796785.1 Chloroflexi bacterium RBG_16_51_16
CGACACACCAATTGACGCCTGAAAAATCGATCGCAATCCAGGAAAACCTGGGTGCGGACATCATCATGACTTTCGATGAGTGCGCCGATCCACTCGACCGTGTCTATTTGGAAAAAGCAGTTGAACGGACACACAAGTGGGCCGAACGATGCCTTTCAAGCAAGAACCGGAAAGACCAGGCATTATTTGGTATCGTCCAGGGTGGTGTATTTCCGGAATTGCGGACAACCTCAGCTGAGTTCATCTCATCGCTGCCGTTTCAAGGGGTAGCCATCGGCGGATTATCCGTAGGCGAGACCAAGGCGGATACCCTGGCCATGGTTGCGTTGGTCAATGAGATCCTGCCTGAAGAGAAACCTCGCTACCTGATGGGAGTGGGCACACCCGAGGATCTCATTGAGGAGGTTCGCCGAGGGGTTGATATTTTTGACTGCGTGCTTCCAACCCGGCTAGCCCGCCACCATTCGGTGTTTGCTCCGGAAGGACGGTTAAACCTGATGAATTCGATTTATATGCGGGATGAACGACCCATAGACACCACCTGCGATTGCTATAGTTGCAGCCATTTTTCGCGCGCCTATCTCCGCCATTTGATCACTGCGAAAGAGCTGCTGGCTGGAACACTGCTTTCGATCCACAACCTGCGCGCACTGGTGAGGTTGATGAATGAAATTCGCGGTTATATCATCGGGGGTGTGTTTGAAGAAAGAGTGCCATCCTTATTGGCACGGTGGTCGAATAATGCTAAAAGGATAGTTAATCCTTCATGACCCTCATCCACGCCTTTTTCCTCGGCATCATCCAGGGACTGACCGAATTCATCCCGGTTTCAAGTACGGCACATCTGTTAATAGGCCAGAAGCTGATGGGATTGAATTCGAATAGCCGGATGTTTTCCTTTCTCGTGCTGATCCAAATGGGAACCATCCTGGCGCTATTGCTCTATTTCTGGCATGATTTCTGGCAAATCGGTCGGGCGGTGGTGGTGGGGCTGATTAAAAGGCAACCACTTCATAACCTGGAAGCCCGGCTGGGCTGGCTGGTGTTGATCGCGACCCTGCCAGCCCTGGCAGCCGGATTTCTTTTAAAAGATGTCGTCCAATCCATGTTTGAGGAGGAGTTAACCCAGGCCGGGGTTAGGTTGCTGATGTCCTCCGCACTACTGGCTGGGGTGGAGTATTTTGGACGGCACACCCGCGCACTCGAATCAGCCTCATGGGTGGATGCGTTGGCCGTGGGTATGTTCCAGGTATTGTCGCTGTTCCCCGGGGCTTCCCGATCGGGATCGACGATCGCTGGGGGGATCGCCCGCGGTTTTGACCGGCCGTCGGCAGCGCGGTTCGCCTTCCTGATGTCTGCACCGATCCTGCTCGCGGCTGGAATATATGAAACAGTCAAAGCCATCGAACTGCCGGGAACGCACGAGTTCCTTCCATATCTTTTTACCGGATTTACGTCAGCAGCCGTGGTGGGCTGGCTCACCATTCGATGGCTGATGAGTTTCCTGCACAGGCACTCCTTATACGTATTCGCGATCTACTGCTTTGCAGCCGGATTGTTGTGTTTCATCCCGGAAATCCTTTAATTAAAAATGCTGAAAAAACGATCTTCCTGGCGAACGGTTCTTCTTGCTGGTATTGGGATATCCATGCTGGCAAGTTGTGGGTCTCCAACACCTCAAGCCACGCACGAACTAATTCGAGTGCATGTCAGCTCAAGCCTGCAACCATGGCTTGAAGAGGCGTACGACTGCGCAAGAGAAGGAACGGGTGTCTTGTATCTCACGGATGATTCCAGCTCTGACATAACACTGCGGATCGGGGAGCCTGAAGCCCTTACACTACCCGCCTACCAAATAGATGAAGAGGAAATCCTCATAGCAGCCCATCGGGAAAGCTCAATACAAAACCTGAGCCTGGCGGAGGCGGAAAATCTGTTCGCCGGCCGGGGTGACCCAACGATCCAGGTGTGGACTTACTCTTCTCAAGTGGATGTTCAAGAAATCTTTAACCGGGATGTCATGAAAGGGAGACCAGTCACCTCTAACGGTAGACTGGCTGTGTCCCCAGAGAATATGCGAGAAGCATTGAAGAATGGCGCCAATTCGGTTGGCATCTTAACCCGGGCATGGATGACCGAAGACTTCCGTGAAATTTATTCCCTGGGCAAATATCCGGTGCTGGCAATAAACCGGGTCCAACCTGAGGAAGAAATAAACCGATTGATCGGCTGTTTACAAAAGTAGGGGTTGTGAGGCGTGGCTTAAAGGTTTAAAGTAACAACTTAATTGTGCTAATATCCGTGGAACGAGAACCAACCTTTAAGTTAGTGAAATGCTGAACATGGGCAACGACCCTGACAGATCATTACGAAAATTTGAATCCAACCTTTAGAGGCGAGGCAGAAATGAATACAATCCCAACACCCAAAGACGACCTGGAACAGATCATTGTATCCGCCCGGCGATTGGGAGTCGAGATCGACCAGGAGGAGGCCCTGCAGTGGCTGGCAGCCATGGCGGTTACGCAATCCGATGAGGTCACCCTGGATACGCGGCACGGCGTATACGGCCAGAAGATCAGCATGCTGGATTTCAGCCCCGAAGAATTGAATTACTTTCGGGAAATTGGCAAAATCGTGGAGATCCCGGATCGTCCCGGTCAGGTTGAAACAGCGCTGGCGCTTTCGGGCTCGGCAGCCCAGTCGAAGATCCAATCATTCCCGGGTGATTGCGATTTTTTCGAGCGGGTGAACCTAAAGACAGCCACCCGGGCTGAAGCAAGCCAGTTGATGTCCGAAGTGATTCGGGAAAAGATCCTCAGTACAGCGCGGGGGAAGACTTTCAGGTTCATGGAAGCCAAGTTTGGGAGCTACCCGTTTTCCGGAAAACGGGACGGGATTGAGTTCAAGAAAGGCGGGTCCGTATCCTGGAATTTGGATGAAGTTGAAAAGGGCAAGCTCTGGGTCGAAGATGAGACCGGAAAAGCCCAGGCATTGACATGGTCGGAGGTTGCAAATGACCCAGGCTGGACTAAATTGGACTGGGTGGTCGCTCATCCACCCAAGCGCAACCTGGCGAATGCGAGCAACAACCTGGATGTAACCTGGGAATCGCCGGATGGTGAGATTGTCCCACTGGATGGACAGCTTGACCCGTATTTCCAGGAGGTTTATCTGGATGCCGAATCGATCCCACTTTTCTCGAAGCTTGCCAAACACGTGGCGGCCGACGCGCTGGATGGATATCTGGCTCAACTTGAAAAAGAAGTAAAAAAGTACACAGGCGACCATCCTAATTACGGAAAAGCCGCCAAACGGATGTACAACGTTTTTCGTCTGAGCGGTCGATACGCCGAAGCGGTCTATCTGCGGGAATTGTTCGATGAACCGGCTACGCTGCTGTACCAGATCGCATCCACGTTCCGGACCGTGGATGAAGCCTCCCAGGATGGCTCTGAGATGGATCAATCCATAATCTTCGAACAATTGGATCAATTAATCCAGAAGGTCTTGCAAACCCTGCCGGCCGAAGAACAAACCGATATGGTCCAACGGCTGCTGCGATTTCACGCCCTGCTCGCGATCACGGACAGTAATACCCATCGACTGGAGGAAGTCGGTAGCGCGCAGGCGGAGGTGATGGAGGCNGTAAACACCTATTTTTATGACAGGCTGACCGGCCTGCCGAGTATAAAAACATACATCGAGGATCTCAGGACAGATTGATTGATGCAACAATACTCTCTTTAGAATTAACTCTGAGAATATAAGAAGATTCACAACAATATTATTGGTTTGCGATTGCGCAGTCATGGAAAATAATTATGCAATCCATCGTGCAAGGCGCACATTTACAATTGAAAGTTTTGTTAATTACTTACAATAACATTAGGAAGGACTGAGAAAGCTTCCCGTAATGCACACATCGTGTACAATACGGGCGCTCTGTTCCCAGTTATTCCCAAGTGACAGGGCGGATGTTAAGAATGCATGGATCGATAAATGAAGATCATCGCGACAACCCCATTATTGAATACCACAAGGTCGTAAAAACCTATTCAACGGCGGCAGGTGACTTTGACGCATTAAAAGGTATCGACCTGGAAGTGAAGCGGGGAGAGTTCCTGGGGATCCTCGGAAAATCCGGTGCGGGAAAATCGACGTTGCTCAACATGCTGACGGGCGTGGACCGCCTGAGCAGCGGTGAAGTCATCATCCGCAGCAATGGCCACGATATTTCAGTTCATAATTTGGAAGAAGATGAGCTTGCGCTTTGGCGCGGCCGCAACATGGGGGTTGTCTACCAATCTTTCCAATTGCTCCCCATGCTGACGCTGGTCGAGAACATCACCCTTCCAATGGACCTGTGCGGGAAATTTAAAGCGAAGGAAAGCCGCCTGAGGGCGCTGGAGCTTCTACGCATGGTCGAGCTGGAGGAACACGCCAACAAGCTCCCTTCGCACATATCCGGAGGTCAGCATCAAAGGGCGGCCATCGCCCGGGCTCTTGCCAATGATCCACCCATCCTTGCCGCGGATGAGCCAACCGGCAGCCTCGATTCAGTGACCGCGGAAGTGGTTTTCGGGTTTTTCGAGAAACTGGTAACCGAGCAGGCTAAAACCATCGTCATGGTCACCCATGATGATGGACTGGCGGGGAGGTTCTCGCGGCATGTCCTGTTATCCGACGGCGAATGGGCGCCTGAAAACCAGACCTGAAAGTAGCAACCTCTCATGGATTCAAATCACCGACCGATGATCGAAATGCAGGAGGTCGTCAAGACCTTCAAAAACGCGGCGGGCGAATTCACGGCCCTGCGCGGAGTCAACCTGTGCATCGAGCCTGGCGAATTCATATCGATTGTTGGAAAATCGGGCAGCGGCAAGTCCACCCTGCTGAATATGATCACTGGCATCGACCACCCGAGCAAGGGTCAGGTTGTGATCGGCGGGAAGGATATTTACACGGGAGTAACCGAAAGCCAGCGATCGCGCTGGAGAGGGCGCAACCTCGGGATTGTATTCCAATTTTTCCAATTGATGCCGATGCTTACCCTGGTGGAAAATGTGATGCTCCCGATGGACCTGGCTGAAATGTATGACTTTGACGAACGTCCCGAGAGGGCGCGTGGTCTGCTCACCCTGGTCGGGTTGGAAAAGTATGTCAACAAGTTACCGGTGCTGGTGTCAGCCGGCCAGCAGCAGTCCGCAGCGATCGCCCGGGCTCTGGCATGCGACCCACCTCTGCTGGTAGCTGATGAACCGACGGGCAACCTCGATTCAAAATCAGCCAACTCGATCATGGACCTGTTTGAAGAGCAATCCCGGCGGGGGAAAACCATCGTTATGGTCACCCACGATCCATCGTTGACAGAACGAACGAGTCGTACCCTGGTCATATCGGACGGTTTATTAGTGAAGGACAGCCGGGCTGATCTGGATCAAGATAAAGGCAAACGAAAAGTTTCGTGAGAGGAAATGAGACCCCGTTGGCGTAAAGTAATGCACGACCTGATGGACAACACAGCCCGGACACTGCTGGTGGTGTTTTCCATTGCTGTCGGTGTTTTTTCGATCGGAGTCATCGCAGGCGCCTATGAGATCTTGCAGTCTGACATGGGCGCCTCGTATGCATCCAACCGGCCTGCCAACATCGACCTGCGCATGGCAGATTTTGATGAGGATGTTTTGCAGTCCATTCGCAACCGGAAAGACATTGAGGCAACAGAAGGACGGCGGGTTTTCAACGTGCGGGTTCGGGTACCTGGAAGTGGAAAGTGGTCAACCCTCGACCTGGTTGCATTCGATGATTTCGAGGCGAACCAGATAAACTTGCTGCTTCCGATCGAGGGGAAAAGCGCCCCCGAGAAAAAAGAAGTGATCCTGGAACGGGATGCTCTGGACGACCTGCACGACGTCAAGCCAGGCGACCCGCTTGAGTTTGAAATGCCGGATGGATCGATCAAGACCCTGCCAATGGTCGGGATCGTGCAGGACCCGGCGACCGGTGCGGGTGATTTTTTAGCGAGTCCATTCGGTTATATCACCCGAAGCACACTTCCTTTCTTTGATCAGCCCGAGGAATTCAACCGAGTCTATGCCGCCGTTACCACCGGTGGTGACGATGAACGCCACATCCATGAAGTCGTAAATGATCTCAAGGACAGGCTCGAAAAAAATGGCATCACTGTCATCCGAACGCGCATTTCACTGACACACGAACATCCACTGACCGATACGGTCAACGCCGTACTGGGTGTGCTGTTGACCCTGGGAGTGCTGATTGTGTTCCTGTCAAGCTCGCTCATCGCCAATACCATGAACGCTCTTCTAAACCAGCATCTACGACATATCGGTGTAATAAAGCTGATCGGAGGTCGCAGGCGGCAAGTGTTGGTCATGTACATTGTGCTGATCCTTGGCTTCAGCGCCCTGGCGTTGTTGATCTCGGTGCCGCTGGGAGGGCAGGGTGCGTACGGGCTGGCGCTGTTCATTTCCGACCAGCTTAATTTCAATCTACTTGGCTACCGGATCGTCCCCTTGGCTTTTACACTCCAGGTGGCAGTCGGATTGATCGTCCCACTGGTCGCGGGTATGTTCCCGGTCAGGAATGGATCGAAGATCACGATCCTCAAGGCGCTGAGCGGCGAACTTGGACGAGGGGAAGGCTCGTCCGGTCGAGGCGCAGCCAAAGTACAGCTGCCGTGGTTTGACAGGATCCAGATCCGGTTCACACGTATGTTAGGCAAACGCGGCATCCATATTCCAAGGCTATTTATCATCTCTATGAGGAACACGTTTCGCAGGAAAAGCCGCCTGTTGTTAACGTTGTTCACACTGACGATGGGCGGGGCCATATTCATTGCGGTCTTTAATGTCCGGGTGACCCTTCACGATTACATTAATGCAATTGGACATTATTTCCGGGCGGATGTGACCCTGGATCTCGATTACCCCTACCGGGTCAGCGAAGTCGAACAATACGCAGTACAGGTCCCGGGGGTCGAGCGTGTCGAAGGCTGGCAGTTCATCAGTGCGGAACTGCTTTATCCCGATGAGACTGCAGCCGATAACATCAACATCTTCGCTCCGCCTGCAGAGAGCGAACTGATAAGCCCGATCCTGATCGCAGGACGCTGGATGCAGAGCGAGGATGTTCGCAAACTGGTCATCAGTGAAGCAGTCCTGCACCTATTTCCCGACCTCAAACCCGGCAGACCGATATCGATGAAAGTGGATGGGAAGGTGGAGGAATGGGAGGTGATCGGAATTTTCAAGTTCGTCGGGCATGAAGGTATGCTGGGTTATGCCCCGCTTGAATATATTTCAAAGGTGAACAACCTGCCGAATCAAAGCATGTCTTACCGCGTTGTCACTGAACAGCACGACCGTCTGTCCCAGGATAAAACTGCGGAATTGCTCGACCGATTCTTCCGCGAGCATGGGTTTAGTGTAAGGAAAGCCGAATCTGGACTGGCAACTATGGACATTGCTGTGGAAAGCCTGGATACGCTGGTGGTTTTCCTTTTCATTATGGCGGTGTTGACGGCAATCGTAGGATCTATGGGACTTACAGGAACGATGGGAATGAACGTGCTGGAAAGGACGCGCGAGATCGGGATACTGCGCGCTATTGGAGCGGATGACCGGGCAGTGATGCGCACGGTTATCGCAGAGGGAATTTTGATCGGCATGATCTCCTTCGGTCTGGCGGTGATCTTTTCCGTACCCATCACCTATCTCCTGTCGAGGATCGTCAGCCTCGCTGTATTTGAATCACCCATAACAACCGTATTTACTTACAGCGGCTACCTGATCTGGCTTGGACTGGTGCTGGTACTTTCCGCCATTGCCTGCATCCTGCCGGCGCGCAACGCAGCACGATTGACGATCCGTGAAGTTCTGGCTTATGAATAGACCCGCTGACGACCGGTACGTATCGAGGCAGAAATTCATCAGGTTATAATCATCGCATGAGCGATAGCAAGGCGCGGCAAATCGATCCTGCACCCAAACATGACGACCGCGCCGATCACAACCTGCGACCACAGAAACTGGATGAAATGATCGGTCAGGACCAGGTCAAGGAAAACCTGGCGATCCTGATCAGCGCGGCGCACAAGCGCAAAGAAGCGCTCGATCATGTGCTGTTCTACGGTCCGCCTGGCCTCGGCAAGACGACCCTGGCGCACGTGGTTGCCAATGAGATGGGGGTTAACATCAAGGTGACCTCAGGCCCGGCGATCGAACGGGCCGGCGACCTGGCTGCCATCCTTACCAACCTACGCGAGGGGGATATCCTGTTCATTGATGAAGTCCACCGACTCGGACGCATCGTGGAGGAAGTGCTTTATCCGGCAATGGAGGAATTTGCGCTGGATATCGTGATCGGAAAAGGGCCGTCAGCGCGGTCCATTCGCCTGAAGCTGCCGAGGTTCACCGTGATCGGTGCGACTACCCGGCTGGCATTGATTACCGCGCCCTTGCGGGCCCGGTTCGGTGCGGTCTACCGGCTGGATTATTACGACCTGCCAGCCATGCAAAAAGTGGTGACCCGGGCAGGCAGGATCCTTGATGTCCATGTGGAGCAAAACGGGGTCGAGGAGATTGCCCGAAGGTCGCGGGGCACACCGCGGGTAGCCCTGCGGCTGCTCAGGCGGGTGAGGGATTTTGCACAGGTGCGGGCGGACGGATCGGTCACCTCACGGATCGCCATGGAAGCCCTTGACCTGTTGCAAGTGGATGCGCTAGGCCTGGATGATGTAGACCGCCGGGTGCTGAAGACGATCATTGAAAAATACAACGGGGGACCGGTGGGCTTGAACACCATCGCGGCTTCGATCAGCGAGGAGCAGGATACGATCATGGACGTGGTCGAGCCCTATCTGCTGCAATTGGGGTTTCTTGACCGCACACCTCAAGGTAGGGTGGCAACAAAATCCGCCTATGACCACCTGGGTATGCCGTACCAGGAAGGTGTACAACCAAAGTTGATATGAAGTGAGTGATTAGTAATAAGTGAAGATTGTTAATTAATTTGCGATTTAATTAGACTGAACCGCAGTTGAGCGAGAGTAATGGAGAACATCACCCGTTACATGATCATCGGTGGGGTGATCTTAATCCTGATTGGGGGAGGGATATACCTGGCAGCGAGGATGGGATTGCCGCTGGGGCGTTTGCCGGGGTACATCCGGATCGAAGGTGAGAATGGGATGTTCTATTTTCCACTGGCGACCTCGATCCTGGTTTCAGTGGTGTTGACGATCTTCCTGAATATTATTATTCGATTCTTCAAGAAGTAAATTACGCAAAGAAGGGCGGATTTATAAAGAGATTATCGTTGTAGCGACTTCAGTCGCTAACGTTAAAGGGATTATCGATGCCTTACGAATATCGAAAACTATCTCCAGAAGAACGAAAACAAATCGTTGAAGAAAGAAAACGGCGGGGTTATCCACTTCACCAGCCGCCTCATCCTTATCAGGAGGGCGGAAGTTTTCTGATCACAGTGGCCAATTATGAGCATAAGCCGCTTATGGCAGCGCCTGAAAGACGCACACAAATTGCTAATTTGCTTCAAGAGGGATTTCGGGGAATTATGGCTGAAACCTTTGGATGGGTAGTTCTCCCGAATCACTACCATATTCTGCTAAGCGTGAAGTCATTCACAGATATTCCCAATGTCCTCAAACAGATTCACGGATCGACTTCACGATTGTGGAATATCGAAGATTCAAAGACAGGAAGACGGCAGATATGGTATCGATATTACGACAAAATGATTCGAAGCGAGAGGCAATTAAATCAAACCATTAACTATATCCATTTCAATCCGGTCAAGCATGGTTATGTTAAGGATATTTATGATTGGCCATGGTCAAGTATATTGAGCTACGAAGAAAGTTTGGGCAATCATTAGGTAATGAAATTTCTGGAAGAAAATGCTCCCCCGGATAATTTTGGAATGGATTGGGATAATTAGCAACGTCATTTAAACGACTAAAGTCGTTACAACGGTTATGAACATTTCTGATTTCGATTACGAATTACCCGAATCGTTCATTGCCCAATCG
>MGNL01000099.1:0-5590 GCA_001796785.1 Chloroflexi bacterium RBG_16_51_16
AGCTAGTGATGCCTATTGTGGGGGTTGATCTTAAGAATGGCAACTGGAATGTCGATTCTCTCTGGAACAAGGCAGGCTGGCTGCAGAAAACGGCCTATCCGACTTACGCCGGCAACTCTGTCATAACAAGCCATGTGGTCACAGCGGACGGCAAACCCGGTCCATTTGTTCGGCTCAAGGAATTGCAGGTCGGGGATAGGATCTACATCACGGGCAATGGCTATCGCTACCTGTATGTGATCCGCAGTGTGAGCTTCGTTCAACCCAACGATATCAGCGTGTTTAAGCATCGGGAAAAATCCTGGCTGACGCTCATCACATGTGACATGTATGATGAGATGACAAAAACCTATCAAAAGCGGGTATCGGTCGAAGCGGAGCTGTTGCAGATCGATCCGATCAAATAAATTTAGACCTTGCCGCTGAGTGCTATGATTTGATCCCCTCCCGGTTCCGGGAGGGGATCAATTTACATTTTCTAGATGCAGTTTACAAAAAACAACGATGGATCGAAACGCGATCGGGTTTGAATCCGCATCATGATATAATCCCAACTCGATATTTTTGACTGATCCCTAAATGGGGAATCCACCAATCACCAGAGGAGGATGAGGATGGAAGTAAGCAATCAGGAATTCAAACATTGTGATCTTCTTTTGGTCAAGGGTCGCGTCGACAGCGCCACGGCTCCTCAATTCGCTCACTCTCTGGAAGCGCTCACATCCAAAGGTCGTTATAAGATCGTTGTGGATATGGCTGAGCTCGAGTATATGTCCAGCGCCGGGTTTCGCGCATTGCTCGGCTCTCAGCGTGCCTGCAGGAGATACAACCGCGGCGAGATCGTCCTCGCCGCCGTCCCATCTCGTATTCGTGAAGCATTGGAATTAGCCGGTTTCACCGAGTTGTTCAAGTTATACGACGATAATTTAAAGGCAGTCGGAAATTTCTAACTTGTCACCATCGTGAAAAGGAAACCGCCTCTCTGTGCGAATTCCGGAGGCGGTTTTTAATTGAACTGATGCAAACCATGATTTTCCCAGCCCAATTCGAATTTCTGGATGAAATCCGGAGGTTCGTGGGAGAACTGGCTCGTAAATCCGGATTTTCCGACAAGGAGATTTACTCCATTCAGCTGGCTGCTGATGAAGCCGCCTCGAATATCATCGAACATGCCTATCAGGATTCAAGCGGAGGCATGTTGGAATGCAGTTGCGGCATGGAGGCAGGCCGGTTGGTGATCAGCATGCATGATGATGGCAAGCCTTTCGATATCTCCAGGGTTAAGGAACCTAATTTGAAAGCCGATCTATCCGACCGTCAGATCGGCGGTCTGGGTATTTATCTGATGCGGAAGCTTATGGATGAAGTTCACTACGAGTCCAAACCGGGCAGGGGAAATCTTCTGACGATGATCAAGCGAAAGGGTTGACGGGATGAAGCCCAACCGCCGCACGATCAAACCTTCCGCCTGGCAGCAATTTGTAAACGAAGGAGCGAATGTCGGCGAAAGGCTCTTGAGTGCGCACTCGCTGGAAGCCCAACGTGATCAGATCGTAGCGGTTACCAACCGCCTGATCGATGGTGCTGTACACGTTTGGCTTTACGAGGACCTCTTCCGATTGCCCGACTGGGACTCGGACAGGTTGTTTCCAGCCCAGCCGCCAACAGAGGCAATGCGTCGGGCGGTAAAAAATCGGAAACTGGAACACCTTTCCCTCCTTGGAAAAAATCGAAAGAAGGGTTTTACGGTATGTCTGCCCCTGGTCGAGCAGGGATTCATGCTGGGTGCCTTGCAGATCAACCGATCGGGCGGTCCCAAGTTCCAGCCGGATGAATTGGAATTACTCGAGGCCCTGGCGAACATCCTCTCTGTTGGATTGCTGGCAGTGCATCGGGTGGAGGTGGAAAGGTTCCGGCGCGGTCAACTAAGCCTGGTTCGGGATGTCAGCGCCCAGATTGCCAGCGTGCTGGATGTTGACGAACTCGCTTCCCGGGTGACCCGGCTGATCCAGAAAACATTCAATTATTATTATGTCGCTATTTTCACTCTAAAACCCAACTCACGCTTTATGCGATTCCGTTCGAGCGCAAGTACTCCTCGAAAAGGAAAGAAGAATCCACACCCGGCCATCGAAGTTGAACTCGGACAGGGCCTCATCGGAGAAGCAGCGGCATCGGGCGAGCAGATCATCAGTGCGGACGTCCGGCTCGATCCGCGTTTCCGATACCTGGGCAGTCTCCCGGAAACCCGGTCCGAAGTAGTCCTGCCACTAAAGATCGAAGGCAGGGTGTTGGGTATCCTGGATGTACAAAGCAACAAACCGAATTCCTTTCATCCTAACGACTTGTTGATCCTCGGCGCCCTCGCCGATAATATCGCCCGTGCGATTGAAAGCGCCCGCGTTTACAGCGACCTGAGACGCAGGGCTGATCAGCTCGCCCTGGTTGCGGATGTAAGCAAGAGCGTTACGGTCTCTTTGGATCTGAGACAGTTATTAGGTGAGGTGTCCGCACGCATTCAAAACCGTTTTGGATATGATCAGGTTTCCCTCTACACGGTCCATCCCAATCGACGTTTGATCGTCTACGAAGCGGGGACTGGCCGACGCGCCGGGGAGCTGCAGGATTTCACCATGTCGCTCGACCTTGCGACCGGCATCATTCCGCAGGTTGGTCGTACAGGCGAGGCTATTCTTGCCAATAATTTGAAGCGCGCCGAAAACCAGGATCCCACCCCATTGATCCGTTCGAACAGCCGCTCTCAATTGACCGTTCCTCTCTCGTTCAATGAGCGTGTCGTCGGTGTGCTCGATATTCAATCTGCTCGAAGAAATGCGTTTAGTGAGGACGACCAGTTGATGTTCGAAGCGCTGGCCGACACGCTGGCAGCCGCCATGCGTAATGCAGACCTCTATCAATCCGAGCTGTGGCGCAGACAGGTATCCGACAGTCTCCGGGAAGTTGCCGGTTTGCTCTCGGAGCACGCTGGTGTCGATCAGGTGCTGGAGTCCATCCTGGTGGAATTGGAACGCAACCTGCCGGTGGATATTGCAGCAATCTGGCTCGTACGCGATGGCGGCCTTCAACTGGTGGCAGTACACGGGATGGAGCTCGCGAACGTGGAAAATGGATATCGGGAATCGGCAGAAGCGGCTGCCAGCCTGCAGCGGGCATTGATTTCTGAAGGTCCGTTGATCCGCCAGCCTGGGTATGTGTTCCTGCCTTCAACCCTTGCTGCAGGTTTCCATGAGCAGCATTCCGCTTTAATGGTACCGATGCGCCTGGAGGAGCAACCCCTCGGACTGATCACCCTCTTTCACCACACCGCCGGTCGTTATGGACATGAAGCCCAATTGATGGCGACAACCTTCGCGAGTTATGCCGCGGTCGCGATCGAGAACGCCCGCCTCTACGATTCTGCCCAGGAACAAGCCTACGCTTCAGCTGCGTTGTTGCAGGCGGCAACGGCGGTCGTCAGCTCCAATGACCTCGATGAGGTTCTTGAGACCATCATCCGGATTATGCCTATCCTCCTGGGTGTTCGCACGGTTGCATTATTCACGAGGGATTCGTCCGGCGAGCGGTACACCTGCCGCCATCATTATGGTTTCGATGATCTGGCCACGGGTAATTGGGCGGACCGGGTCTTCGATCCTGGATCATTTCCAATGTTGGAACTGGCAGGTAAACAGGATCACGTCATCTTTCACCCATTGGATCCGAGCACTGCTCCCGCCGACTGGTTGGATTTCATTCCAAAGGGCATGTCCAAATCGGATATTGAATCCGCTCCTCGTTTGCTCCTGGCAGTGCCAGTAGTAATAAAGAACGATCCTTTTGGTGTGCTGTTTCTCGAAGAATCGGGTAATAGCCGGAGATACAGGACGCGCCGGAATGAAATCATCACGGGCATGGCACAGCAGATGGCGCTTGCAATACAAAATGATCGTTTGCAGCAGGAGATCGTCGCACGCGAAAGGCTGGAGACGGAAGCCAGCCTCGCGAGGCAAATCCAGCAGACCTTTATTCCCGAAACCCTACCATCCAGACCTGGTTGGGAATTTGCAGCCAGGTGGCTGACAGCTCGAGAAGTAGGTGGTGATTTTTACGACGTCATCGAATTGACGGAAAAAAAGGTTGGTTTGTTCATTGCAGATGTGGCGGATAAAGGCATGCCGGCTGCTCTTTTCATGGCCCTCACCCGCACCTTGATGCGGGCTGCCATCATCGATGCTGACTCTCCGGTACAGGTAATTCGCCGTGTGAATAGGCTGCTTCTGCCTGACACACTTCAAGGGATGTTCGTTACCCTGTTTTATGCTGTCCTGGATTTGGAATCATCGGAATGTACTTATGTAAATGCAGGTCATAATCCTCCGATCTGGATGCGATCCAACAACAAAATGGAGCGATTGACCCGAACAGCAATTGCCCTCGGCTTAATGGAAGAGCCTATGATCGAGCAGTCTGTGATCCGAATGGAAGCTGGGGATCAATTATTTATGTATACGGATGGGGTCACTGAGGCGATCTCGCCAACCGGAGAATTTTTTGGAGAAGAATCACTTCAGCAAGTCCTGTCTTCCAACCGAGTGGAGACAGCCAGGGTTTTACTGGAAAGCGTTGAAAGGCGGCTGGATGAATTCACCGCTTCCCAGCCTCTTGCGGACGACATGACCATGCTGGCGATCCGCAAATCCTGACTGAAATTTACAACGATTTTACAATCCGGCCACACTCCACTAATCGCCTGTGTTTAGAATGTCAGCATGACCTGAAAGGAGGTCAGCCATGAAGAACACAACGGTAAAGAAATCGATCCTGACCGGTATGGCACTCTTGCTTCTCCTGGCAGCCTATCCTGTCTCATCCGTATTCGCCGCAGGCAAACTGGATCAAGACCCACCGCCTGTACAGGGAGAGTTCACGAATGAAAGGCTGGAAAGGATCTGGTCGCGTGAATTGAAAGCCTACGAACGGCTGGGCAAGCTTTTTGATAACAGCGATCTAATGATCGAAAAAGCTCAAAACCTGATCCACCGGGCGGAAGAAAATGGCAAGGATGTAACCGGTCTCCAGGCAGCGCTGGATGCGTTTGAATCTGCGGTCAAAGATGCACATCCGATCTACGAGAGCGCCAAAGGGATCATCAACTCACACAAGGGTTTTGACGATGTTGGTAAAGTGACAGATCCCGACCTCGCAAAAGGGACGGTCCAGGAGATGGGGGAAAAGTTGAAGGAGATCAAAGGGGCATTGGGCGGCGCCGTCAGATCATTGCATGAGGCCATCAAAGCCTTCCGCCAGGCTAACCGTCCGGCAAATGTTCCAAACGATCCTGGCCGATAGATTCAACAAATAAGAATAGTCAATTTTAGCCTTCCTGCCCTGAGGGATAGGCTGACTTGATCCAGGTTGGAAAAAACCTTGCTGGCTTCTTTGGTCAGCAAGGTTTTTTTTACGAAACGTTGATTGCAACGAATGCTCAAAAGCAATTAGCTCACGCGCTGGCAAGCCACCTTACCAAGCCAATGAAAAAATCGAGCACTCCAATTAAGATAGCTCCCCAGCAAAGGAGGAAAAGCCCGCC
>MGNL01000099.1:5597-7232 GCA_001796785.1 Chloroflexi bacterium RBG_16_51_16
TTGGCGAACCAGTACGAACCGCAAGTCACCATGCTGCCAGCCATGGTCCAGAGCAATCCCCTGACCATCTGCCTACGGTATTTGTCTTTACGTGATTTCTTTAAAGCACCCTGCATTTCTGCGATGATCTTCTGGGCTGCTTCGTTCGTCATCCCTTGGTCCACCATGGTTTTCATGATCGTGGAGGTGGATTTATTGCGCGCCAGATCCTCAGCCGCCGTCCGGTAAACTCCGGTTAAATCCTGGATGCCTTTTTGAGAATTGGTTTTGGCCGGACCTCCGGAAATCGGACTCGCTCTCGCGGAAGTGGGAATGGAGAACGCACCTGCTTCGGCTAGTTTCGAACCGCCTGAATTGAAGGGATCGAATAAGCCCGGATGCGTCTCAATCCGGGTGGGCGATGAAAAGGTGGATTGTTCAAGGGCTGCTGGAAATATCCCTTTTTGCCGCAGCACGTTTGCTCTATACCGCGCAGGTTCATTGTTTGGATTGATTTGCAGAGCGTTATCGAGACAGAATAACCGCTCTTCATCCCTCTCCACGACGCCGGATAACCACAACCAGGCGTTTTCTGCTGTCCCGGATGATTTGGTCGCTTCAAGCAGCAGTTGGCGTGCTTCGCCCTTCCGTCCCGCTTTCGTGGCTGCGATTCCCTGCTGTAAAGCGCTTGCCATTATTGATCCAATAATCCAGTCTGTTTAATCCGGGTAGGAAATCGGCTGATCAACCTAATCCCGCTGCCATACTGTACACGAATATGATTAAATTGACAAGCAGCATATCATTCTATCCACATTCATGTTTTCTTGCCCCGGGTTGGTTGTCCAGGTACCCCTAACGGGAAAGGAAGTCTTACAGGAAAGAGATTATTATAGATATTAAACAAGCAACAGGGCATCGACTCCTTTATTGCAAGTAGAACGGAAATGAGGCACCATGGATGTAACTCAAGCAATTCGAACCCAGAGAGTTGTCCGCAAATTTCAGGAACGAACGCTGCCAGAAGATGTTATCCAGGTGATATTAAATGCCGGACGCCGTACCAGGTCTTCTAAAAATAAGCAGGATTGGAGATTCATCGCAATTCGCGATCGCGCCACACTAAAATCCCTGTCGGAGTGCGGTACCTGGGCAGGCCACCTTGCTGAGGCCGCTCTCGGGGTGGCCATCCTGACCCCCGACCCGATGGAAAAATTCCAGTTTATGTTTGATGCGGGTCAGGCTGCCGCAAGCATGCAGTTGGCAGCCTGGGATCTTGGTGTCGGTTCCTGCCCGGCATCCATTTATGAATTTGAAAAAGCCCGCCAGCTCCTGGAATTTCCTCAAGAATGGCATTTGAGGATTGCCCTTTCTTTTGGTTATCCTAAAAATGAAGAGCTGATTTCCGCTCCTCCCAGAAAGGGTGGGCGTTTTCCCATCGGTGAGATTGTTCATTGGGAGCGCTGGTAGCAACTTCGATTTGATTTATTATCAGGGTTGCATGAGTTTGTCCCGACTTTTTACCGACAAGTGAACAAGTAATCCATGATCGATCAATCGCTCCTGCCATTCTTCGATCCGAAGGGAGTTGTCATCATCGGAGCTTCCACCGCGCCGGATAAGCTCGGTTACGGGACAGCCCGGAATCTGATCCAC
>MGNL01000100.1:0-4495 GCA_001796785.1 Chloroflexi bacterium RBG_16_51_16
ACCGCGACTCGGCGGTCCTGGCGCGTTGCATTGACCAGCTCAGCGATGTAGCGCTCCAGATCCGGATCCACATGCACCTCTTCTACAATCTCCCTCATTGCCAGGATCTGTTTTCCATCCAAGATCCGTTTAATGATCACCTCATCCTGTTTGCGGTGGATGCGCCGGTTCATGATCTCCTGTTCCTCACTCACGCTCGGATAGCCAACAGACAACTTAAGCATGAATCGATCGAGTTGCGCCTCCGGCAACGGAAAGGTCCCTTCGTATTCAATTGGATTCTGCGTGGCAAGAACCATGAATGGGGTCGGGAGCGGAAGCGATTCTCCTTCTATCGTCACTTGACCTTCTTGCATAGCCTCCAATAAGGCGGATTGAGTCTTCGGGGAAGCCCGGTTGATTTCATCGGCGAGCAGGATGTTCGTAAACACAGGACCTTTTTGGATCTCAAATCGATTTTTGTCGCGATTAAAGAGATAACCGCCGGTAATATCCCCCGGGAGGAGGTCGGGCGTAAATTGAATACGTTTGAATTCGATGCCCAGGGCAAGCGCGAAGCTGCGGGCGATCAAGGTCTTCCCCAAGCCGGGGTAATCCTCCAACAGGATATGTCCTCCGGCTAGCACAGCAGCCATGATCGTTTCAAGCAGTTCATACTTTCCCACCACGGCCCGCTCGATCTCCGTGATCACCAGCTTGCAGGTCGAGGCTACGCTCTTGGCGTCCATCAGTTAATGTCTCCAGCGATAGACTCGAGCTGAGTCACGACCTCCATCGGATCCATGTCCAGCGGTGAGCTTGATGCCTTCACCCATGGCAGGCGTGGATGCGGGTGGTCGGCAAATGAACCGAACAATCCAACTTCAATGTACTCAATCACAGGATCGGTCAGGGATAATTCTCCGCGGTTGACCGGGGTTAAGCTGCGGTTTTTAAGCGAAATTGATCCTTGATCAAAGAGTTCCTGCGCAATCTTGCCCAGCCGGTTCGCTATCAACCATTTGTAATATACACCGCCGGGTGCCTTGACCAACCAACCGGTCAATGTTTCCAGTGTGGCTTTGCTCGACCGATGGGGGATCGACGGGACATTTGTAGGTAATTCGCCAGGTAGGAGGCTGTCCAGGATCACAAAAAAAATGATCATTAACGCAAGTACCCAGGTCAAGAACTGCGGAATGGAACGGTAGTAAATCCCAGCGACCCAGCTGATATAAGCAGCAGGCAGGATAATCGTCGTTCGAACGACATCCTGCAGGAGGTAAGCGAGTACAGCGGTCAGCATTAATGCCGCACCGAGGATCAACCGGCGATTACGCATGTGGAATCCTTTACCAAACCATGGTGGGAAGACTTGGTATCAAAAGCTGGAGACATAAAAAAAGGATAGAGCGAGCCAACACTCATATTGTTTCTCCACATGCAAGCAGGATGGCCTTCAAGCTAGCTACAGCCGCTGCGATCTCCGTCTTTCCTGCATGCTGGCGACCATAGCGTTCGGACTCGAATAACCTGGTCAGTTGATACACTGGCTCACCCGGAAGGCCGGCTTTTTCCAATCTTTCCGCAAACTCAGCCGGCGTCATGGCTGGATGGCGTTCCAGTGCGCGTTTGTCGGCAACCACCCGGCTCATGCGGGCATAACAACGGAGGATGGCATCCCCCCATTCGCTTCCGTTTTCCAATTCTGCCAAGGATGTCCGGGCTATCGAGACTAACTCCGACAGAGAATTGTTAGCGGAGGGTAACTGAATTACTTTTTGCCACCAGCGGTTGAGGAACCATAGAAGGACCAGCATGACAACTACCAGGGTAAAACTGGCAATATACACAAGTACAGGCGGAATATTCGGTGGCTCGAACACAGGTGGCAGCAGGGATTGTGTACCGCCGTATGTATTCGAACCACTTCCCAGCGGAGTCTCCTGGGTAAGCAGGGATACTAAGTCCGGATTCACTCGAATAATGAATAAAAAAATGAACACAAAAGACGCGAACCGGATGAAGGCGCGCAACAGCCTTTTTCGCATTTCCGGTGAGAGCAAGCTTGAGACCAGGGCAATGATCAAAAATGTGGCTGCCCAGAACAAGATATGCTTCCAGGTTGGAATCTCATTCACTTGCTCGATGATCTGTGTGAATGAGAATTGAACCGGCGTAACGGATTCCCATCGAATGGGCAAGGGAGGGGTAAATCGGAATTCATGCAGGGAGGCCGTCAGGACGGTCACACCGAGCAAGGTGACTGCCCCAAAGATCATTCGCCAGTATTTTTCTATCCAGGATTTCATAGACCGATATTTATTGAAAATTTTACCACCCAGAGCCTGACTTCAGATTCAATATGAACGTCAACCTTCCTGGAAAATAATCATTCAGAACTAGGTAATACTAATTTGATCTATCAGATTGAAATACTTTATGGTACAGTACCGCCCGGGTGATCGATTGTTCCGGCAGGCTGCATCCGCGTTCCAGGGAGGGTCTTAAACTCTTTAACGAAGGCCGTTATTTTGAAGCGCATGAGGCTTTGGAAGACGCCTGGAAAGAGGAACGGGGTGCCATACGAAACTTGTATCGGGGTATTTTACAGGTTGCTGTTGTATATCTGCATGTTACCCGCCGGAATTATTCAGGGGCTGTAAAGGTCCATGAGCGCAGCAAGAGGTGGCTTAAGGATTGGCCGAATGAATGCAGAGGCATCGATGTCGATCGACTTCGAAAGGACGTTTTCGAGGTTATAGAAAAGGTCAAACGCATGCCGGCTCACGATCCTCCCGCCTTGGATCCGTCTCTATTAAAACCGGTAGTCTGGGAAGAAAAAGTTGGGAACCAAATAAAATCTTATCTCTGTGATCGGTGTGGTCATGAAATGAATAAAAGAAACTGCAAGATCATCTGTCCGAACTGCGGAAATCAATTCGATTGTTCGGACTTGACCATGCATTTTGACTAAAGCGCGTCCATGCCCATACTCGAGATTGAAATTGTCCTACGACCCGAAGAGATCCTTGCGAAAGATCTGGCCCAGGTGTTGGCAGCCAGCTCCGCAGAGATATTAAGGTCCCAACAGCGCGGCACCTGGGTAAAACTGCGAACTCTTGATTCGAGAAGTTATGCTGAAAATAAAGCCGATGATGATGAGCCTTTGTATCCTGTATTCGTAACCGTCTTAAAATCCAAACTTGATGAGCCTGCACTCGAGGCGGAAGCCAGCCTGTTGGCGAAATCAGTAGCGGGGATTTGCAACCGACCGTTGGAAAACGTACATATCCTTTATCTGCCTGAAGCACAAGGGCGGATAGCCTTTGGGGGCCGGTTGAGATGACCTACGATTTCAATTTATTCTGGCGGATGGCGTACCGCTCGTTTTTCCGCTGGAAACATACGCCCGGCAGACTCACAAGAAAGAGGCTGACCTTTATTCTTTTGTTCTACCTTGTTTGGCCGCTTGGTTCCCTGTTCATCTGGCTGGGTTTGGTGCTGGACGATGTCTTGTTCCCGGGTTATAAAAACCAGCCGGTTGATAAACCCCTTTTTATTCTTGGAAATTTCAGATCAGGATCAACCTTTCTCCACCGGCTGTTATCACGCGATCGGGATAATTTCACCAGCCTGACGACCTTCGATATTTATCTGGCTCCCTCCGTCACATTCAAGAAGATCATCCAACTGGTAGCCCGAATCGATAGAAAGATAGGAAATCCTCTCCGCCGCGCTGCGCTCGCCTTCGACAAACGCACACTCGGCACGGTGAATATCCACCGAATCTCCTTTTTTCAGCCGGAGGAGGACGAGAACATACTGATGCATATCTGGTCAACTTATTTCGTGTCTTTCCTCTTCCCTTTCATGGACGAACTCCCGTCCTACCAGTTTTTTGACGAAGCGATCCCTGAAGACCGCAAACGTAGGATCATGAAGTTTTATCGGTCGATGCTGCAAAGGCATTTATATGCAACTGGCAAGAAGCATTTCGTCGCCAAGAATCCCGCCTGCAGCGCCAAGATCGAAACCCTTGAGCAAATCTTTCCGGATGCCAGGATCATCTACCTGGTGCGCAACCCGCTGGATATGCTGCCATCCACTATTTCATGGATCAATTATGCCCGTCGGGTATTCACCGACCCCGGAGAAGGCTATCTCTATATCGACGAGATCCTAGAGATGACCCAATACTGGTATCGTCACCCTGTCGCATACCTGGATGCGAATCCTTCGAACCGTCACCTCATCTTAAAATACGATGACCTGATCGGAGACCCGGAACAAATCATTCGCAGGTTTTACCGACAGTTCGACTATTTAATCCCGATTACGCTGAACAAAATAGTGCGGGTCAGCATTGACGAAACCCTGGCGCAGCAAAGCATCCATATATACTCCTATGAAAAGATGGGGTTTTCAAGAGAGCAGATCGTCACAACGTATCGGGAAATCTTCGAGCGATTCGGCTTTGACAAACGTGAATATGAAAGTCCCCAGATGAGCGATG
>MGNL01000100.1:4520-5954 GCA_001796785.1 Chloroflexi bacterium RBG_16_51_16
ATAAAAAAGCCCTGGCTTGGACAGCCAGGGCTTTTCGCTTCAATTTTTGTATCTTGCTATTTTTTAGAAGCGGCTTTTTTGGCAGCCGGATTCACTGCTGATTTTCTTCTATTCCCGAGGCTTTTATTAACCGATGCGCCATCCGCCTTCGTCCGGGTTTCAACACCGCCCTTCGATATTTCATATTGCTCCTCCCATGCGTCTGCCTGTGGAATTCTCATTATCCCATAACGGATGAGGAGCAGGAGCGTGCCGGCGATCGCCATCAGGATTGAAATTAAGGAAGAATAAGAAATCGCTGTCCCTGGGATTAACGGCTGATCCGGCCGGAAGAATTCGATGATGAAACGACCCAGGCCAGCCAGGACCAACCATCCACCGAATACGGCACCGGGTTTCATACGCTGGGGAAACTGCCTTGCGTACCAGATCAATAACAAAGCCGCCAGGAAATTCCAAATCATCTCATAAGCAAATGTCGGGTGAAACTGTGTCGACTCGACCGGATAGCGGTTCATGTCGGAATATTGAGGCAGGCGATTCCCGGCATCAATTGAGATCCCCCACGGCAGTTGGGTGGGTGGTCCGTACAACTCCTGGTTGATGAAATTTGCAGGTCGTGCAACAGCCTGTCCAATTAACGCTGCCGGTGCGATGGCATCCAGGAAAAGCCAGACATCCAGCTTGTTCCAGTTCAAATAGAGCAAAAGGGCGATGGCGCCGAACACAAGCCCGCCGAAGAAATGCAGGCCCCCCTCAGGAATATTGATTATTTTTAACGGATCATCAAGATAATAACGGCTTCCACCCAGGGTCGTGTTAAGAATATACCATAAACGCGCTCCAACAATACCCGCGGGCAACACCCATACCATCAAATCCCAGATCCGTTCTCCGTTCTCGCCCCTGCGGTTGACCTCTTTTTCTGCGATCCAGGTGCCTACCAGGGCACCCAGCATGACCAACACACCATACCAGCGCAAAGTCAGGGTAAGTCCAAATAGTTTGATGGAAAAAATGATTGGATCGATCATCAAAGGCTCCGGTGCTTTTTAGAAATTATAACATTCCAAATTTTTAGCCCCTCCCACGTTCAACCAACAACGTTAGTCAAGTTCATTGGATAATTTGCTATCAGATATCAATTTCATGTGTGTCATTTATATATTACCCATCAACCAATATTTGTTATAATGTTTAAGTTGGATTGAGATTCGGAATTTGTAAATCAACCTTCAATTTCATTATTTATAAAAATAACTGCCAGCGTTGTGTAACGAAGCAAGCTTCTCTTCCTCTTACAAAGCAACCTCGAATGAAAATTTTTGTGGACCACAATCCTCTATTTCGAATACCCATTGAGACCCTGCCTTTTTCGCAGGGTCTTTCAATTCAAACTTGAGGAGATTAAATGGATCCAGTGCTTCTATCGAG
>MGNL01000101.1:0-3844 GCA_001796785.1 Chloroflexi bacterium RBG_16_51_16
GGATCAGGATCGTGCTTTTGCGGTACAGGTTTGCCTCCTTGAGCATGTTTGAACCACCGGGGAAAACCGGTGGCCGAGGGATGAACTGTTAAGTTCATTATGCAGGAGGAAGGTTACGCGTTCCTTGCCCAAATCTTACGGGAGGCTTAAGCTTTACCCTATTGCGCCGGAATAAGCCCGGAACATCACAGCTCGGGAAGATCCGATGAACACAAGAATGCCGACCTACCAGGAAATGCAGGCGTTAGTTGCTTTCCTGCCCCGTCTGTACCCAGAAGGATTTGAGCCTGTAAGCAAGTGGAATGGAGGGGATCGAAGCCAGGATGGTTCTTATCAGCTGCCCTGGCCGGAATGCAACCCGGTGGTCGAAGATTTCTACCGGCTGGTTGCCACTGAATACTGGCTGGATTATGGCTATCGTCCCGCAGAAGCCGCCGGGATGATCGGCGACGAGGAATTTGTCAGGTCGGCTTCCCTGTCTCAAGTTAAGACGATGTTGACCTACTGTTTACGGGGCGAGCGTTTCGCCGATGGTCATTGGGGTGATATGATCGAGAGAGGTTATATTCGGAACATCCTCGAAAGGATCGATCAGCTCAGCCTGGAGGCCGAGCACCGCGAAGATTCAGGGGAAGACTGATAAGCAGCGTGGGCTTACCTCGCTGCCTGGCCTGTACTCACGTTAGAGTAGAGGATAGGAAGAGGGTTAATATTGGTCGTATAACTACCCAGCCTGTTGAAAACCCCCCAATTAAGAAAGTTATACTGGATAAATATTTTGAGTTACCTGACGGTTTGGTTCACCCGACGAGCGGTGCGGGCAAGACTCTCCAGTTAACCAGAGCGATTGCTTGCAAATCGCGCCGCATGCCATCCGAGCGAAGTGAGGTCGGTTGCAACAAAAGCAGGCAGCAATTTGCCACCTGCTTTTGCGTTTTGGGTTGGTAATGAGGATTATTTCCGGGCGGTTTGGAATAGCTCTTTCAATGCGACCACGATCGTCGCTCCAGCAACGAAGGCTACCACAAACGGCAGGATGTATTTAAAAACAGTGCCGATAACGGGTATAGTATTTAGCGCCGTTGCGGAAAGAGTTAACGCAATCGAAGCCAATAAAAAGCCTCGCGTTTCTTCGACGGTGACATTTATAAGGCCGACGATCACACCAAGGATCGCCAGCACCCAAATAGCCCATCCAGGTTGAAAGAAAAGCCCGGCGAGCACAGCAATAACCAGGCCAATGATAAAAGCCCATTTCCCAATCGTTTCCCAATTCATTTTAGCCTCCTTTTACTAAAAGAAATAATGGGTGACTATTGACACTAACTGTCTTAAAGACCGTAATGTGTTACATTATATAGAACACTTATCCAGCTTATATGTTGCGGATTTCTATCTGCTTTTTTGCAATGCAGAAGTCGAAGACCGCAATGCGGAATAACGGGCGCCCATTGGACGGTAAACCTAAGCCCCACCTGCTAAATATCTTGGAAGATCCAGCGACAATTAAATTCTGTTAGAATTAATATACAAATAAGGGCTTTAATCGATGGAGATTCCGTATGCAGATCACAAAGGCTGAAGTCACACCTGTTGAGCTGAAATTACGGCAACCTGTCCGAATGGCTGGACTGCCGGCGATCACACATATCACGGCCATATTTGTACGCATTGAGACCCGCCAGGGACAAAATGCCTGGGGCTGCACGATTGCCAATCCAGATCTGACCGGGGAGAAGCCGGAGGATGTCATCCAGGCTTGTCGGGAGTGTGCGATTCTCGTCCCAGACTTGCATCCCATGAACATCGAATTTTCTCTGGATGAACTGGCTTTACTAGCAAAAGCTACTCCATCAGCTATGTGCGCCTTCGATCTGGCATTTCATGACTTGTTGAGCCTGGCAGCCGGAATGCCCCTTTATCGCATCCTGGGAGGATATCGCAACCGTATCCAGACCTCAGTAACCATTCCGATCGCGCCGGTCCATGAGAATGTAAAGACGGCCTGCGAACGCGCCAACCAGGGATTTCGTATACTGAAGATAAAAGGGGGGCTCGATCCCGAAGAAGATGTCCAACGAGTGCAAGCGATCCACAGGGCACTGCCCAATCATATCCTTCGCCTGGACGCTGACGGCGGATATTCTGTCCAACAGGCGTTGGACGTCGCCCGCGCCCTGGAAAACGTTCTAGAGATGTTGGAACAGCCCACGCCCGCTGATGATTTGAATGGACTTCGCCAGATGAAAGAGATCAGCCCTATATCCATCCTGGCCGATCAGAGCCTGAGGGGGCCTGCGTCAGCGCTCGAGCTTGTAGCCAATCGAGTGGTCGATGGGTTGAGCATCAAATTAGTGACCTGTGGGGGATTACGCAATGCCCGCCAGATAGACGCTATCGCCCGAGCCGCCAAAATGACCACAATGATCAGTTGCTTTATCGAGCCTGCTCTTCTCATTTGCGCCGGCCTCAGTCTAGCATTGAGCAGCTCCAACGTGGCATACGGCGATCTTGATGGTCATCTGGACCTGATCCATGACCCCTCAAAAGCCGGCTTTAAACTGGAAGATGGCTGGCTTGTGGCCACTGATGTTCCCGGTTTGGGTTACACGGTTGATCTTGGGTAGTGTTAATAGACTGGGATATCAAGGACGGGACCCAGGCGTGTAATGCCCTTGTGATAATCCTCTTTGAAAATGGAATAGGCAGGCCTTTATGGGGATTGGAAGAGGTGATTAAATGAGATACCTTTGATATGAGGGTAGAATTCGAGAGACCAGGGGAAACATCCACTCAAAAGGAATATCGTCTCAGGGATTCAGCCTTGACACAATAAACCCGTTGCCGGGTGCATTAGACCTTGAACGAGAGGATATGCAATATAAAAGTATTTTTAGCCAATGCTTTCTTATTGCTTGAACCATTTGTCAGGTAAGATATCATCCCGTTTACAAATCCCGATTGACAAAATGATGGTAGATGAGTCTGGGGAGACAAATAACCAGCCTCTTGAAAAAGGTTCAAAATGAAACGATTTCTGGGAAAGAGTTTGTCTAGAAAAGGATTTTTGGGGTTGATGATTCCTTTCTATGTCTATAATCTCTTATCCAGTCTTCTTAATGGATAATATCCGATAAGTCGAACTATCCGAATTTTTAGTGTTGATAAGACCCCCATAACGGATTTTATCCAAGTCCGGTTCAATATTAGAATGTATAATGTGCCAAATAAGGAGAATACGCATAAAGAATTTTGCTGATCAACCCGTTGGGCAGACAAAAAACTGGCGAGAATGAGGCATGGTCAAGCCCCAAACCCGAAGAGAACAGATAGACTTCCTGACTGAAAGAGCCATTAGGTTCTTCGATTTCGACGGCGACGAATTGGAATCGATAAGCCAAGTTCTTAAAATCAGGCTGAGTGGACTGGCTTTGGCATACACAGTAGAAAACAAGCTCCCTCGTGAAGCTGTTGTCGTGCACTCTAGGGTAAAGTCATTAACAAGTTTTCTCAGGAAGCTGGAGAAGGCCAATTGGCCCAAGTTTGGCTATCCGACCGAAGTTATCGCGGACCTTATTGGCGCCAGAGTGATTTGCTGGTTTGTTGATGATTGTTACGGAATGCTCGACTACATCCAGGCTACCACACAGTTCCGCATAAAGCCGCGATCTCTGGAAGACTACATCAGAGATCCGAAGCGGACCGGATACAGAGCAATACACCTTCTGGCAGATGTTTCGTATGATCGTGTGAAGACCTACAGAAAGCAACGCACTGTCGTCGAGGAAAACATGATTTGCGAAATCCAGATTCGAACGAAACTTAAAGACGCCTGGGCGGAATT
>MGNL01000101.1:3863-7115 GCA_001796785.1 Chloroflexi bacterium RBG_16_51_16
CAATCAGACTATGAGACAGCAATTGCTGACATTGCCAGAAGACTGGCAGCCGAAGACAGGTCAGCCTTGGCTGTGCGAGACATACTGCAAAGGCAGGCAGAGAAGAACGAACCAGAGAACTTCAGAAACGATTAGCAACGCATGAGTCAGTCAAACAATTCGATGCACCCGACCGCTTAGAGAATTGAAGAAAGATGGCTGGGCATGTAACACAGTCTGAGCACTTATGCGGAATTTAGATAATCATTTGTTCAAGAAGGAAAATGAGATGACGAAGAAACAGCAAGAGGAACTTGAGCAGCGGAAACAAGAACGGCAGGACCTGGAACAGAGACAGGAACAGAAACGAAAATTGCGGCAAGGGGAACAAAAACAGCTAGAGAAACAACAGGAAGAAGCACGAAAGCTGCGACGACAGAAGCAGCAGAAGCTGGATCTGGAACAGGAAAAGAAGGGAAAAACTCGGGAACAGGAGCAGGAACAACAGGATCTGCAACAGGAACAAGAAAGAAAAAAGCGTCAACAGGAGCAGGAGAAGAAGAAATAGCTAAAGCGACCGTCAGCTGTAACTCTCGTTGGAAAGCAACTAAGGGCCAATTAGATAAACATAATGACTATTGTGTTCACTCGGGGGCAAAAAAGGCCTATAAATCGGCACTTGCCATTTATCTCTAAAAATGATAAGGTGTTCTGAGTGGACATATTGACGTCTCTTAACCAATATGTTAACCTAGCTTTTGCTGATGTTTTGTATAACCTATGAATTTTGTTGACCCCATTCGCGATCGGAAAAAGATTGCCCAAATCAAGAACCTACTCCGCGGGCAAGAACGCTATCGGGACCTGTTGCTGTTTGTGGTGGGCATCAACACCGCACTGCGTATCTCCGATTTGCTCGAACTTCACATTGGTCATTTTTTGGACGATCAAGGACGCATTCGGTTACGCTTTTGGATCAAAGAACAGATGCGGGGAAAACGCCAAGAAGTGTTCATTAACGAGAGTACTCGGGAAGCGTTAGATGAATATCTAGCCGCATATCCGGCGTAGGGAAGAAGCCGGAGAATTTCGTTTTCTTCAATCCAAAAAACAACGATTATTCTCTTCCGATCAAACGCGGTCAGGGCTGGAAGTTCGTTACTTCGATCTGCCAAGAAGTGGGGCTGCGGGGTAACTTTGGCACCCACAGCCTGCGCAAGACCTGGGGTTATCACGCCCGTATGAGTGGGGTTGACTTGGCGCTCATCATGCACAAGCTCAACCACAACAGCATCGCCTACACTAAGCGTTACCTAGGCGTTATGGATGACGAACTTCAAGCTGTGGCGCAGCGCCTGAACCTTGCCTGACCTACCTGAGATAAATTTTGATCTTACCCATCAGGAAAGTCTTCAGGATATCCTTGGCTTAGACAACAGAATCTGGCATCGAATAATCACAAATGATATCCTTTGGGATCAGGGCATTATGAAAGCCTTGTTCAAGGATGGAACAACGCTTCTCCTAGTGCTGGATTATTTCCGTTCTCGCGAAACACCCCCTTATCGGGTATTATCCAAGGCTTTGTCCTCTCGTTTACAGGAACATTATCCGATGGATTAATGTAATTTCCTAATCTGATGCGTTACAATATTGTTGTAGGAACAACTGTTCTAAGGACTGATCTTCGTAGATCTACATTCTGGTTCAAGGATTAGATGGTAACGATGGAACTACCACTCAATCAAATTATCCAAGGGAATTGTGTCGAAGTACTGAATTCCCTTCCCGAAAACTCAATTGACCTGATCTTTGCCGACCCACCCTATAATCTTCAGTTGCAACAAGAACTGTGGCGGCCTAACATGACTAAGGTCGATGCCGTCAATGACGACTGGGATCAATTCACTGACTTTCAGGCTTATGATGCTTTTAGCCGCAAATGGTTGGCGGCATGCCGTCGCGTCTTGAAGGACACCGGTACCATCTGGGTCATCGGCTCTTACCACAACATTTATCGCATTGGGGGAATCATGCAGGACTTGGGATACTGGTTTTTGAACGACATCATCTGGGTAAAAACCAACCCAATGCCAAATTTCCGTGGCGTACGGTTCACCAATGCCCACGAGACCCTGATCTGGGCCAGCAAAGCCAAAGGCTCACGCTACACTTTCAATCATCATGCAATGAAATCGTTAAATGATGATCTCCAGATGCGTAGTGATTGGCTATTACCCATCTGCTCCGGCTCCGAACGAATTAAGGTTAATGGCAAGAAGGCTCACTCTACCCAAAAACCCGAGGCCATTCTCTACCGTGTCTTAGTTTCCTCCAGTAACCCGGGCGATGTAGTCTTGGATCCATTCTTTGGCAGTGGTACAAATGGTGCAGTTGCTAAACGACTACACCGTCATTGGATTGGAATCGAAAAAGAAGAGGGTTACATTGAAATTGCCCGTAAGCGCATCGATACTGTAGTCCCTGAGCTATTCGAAAGCGTCATCTTCGATGTGCGCGACAAGAAACGTCTCGAACCGCGTATTCCATTTGGCAGCTTGCTGGAAAACGGTTTGCTCAAGCCCGGCCAGCCACTTTACTTCCGGCGCGATCGCACCAAGGAAGCGCGCATTAAACCGGATGGAAAGCTGCACATCAATGGCTTCGAAGGATCAATTCATGAAGTCGGGCGACACCTGATGAATGGCAGCCCCTGCAATGGGTGGCATCATTGGTATTACGAAAGCGAGAATGGTGAATTGCTTTCAATTGATGATCTTCGACGCTCCATACCAGAAAAACTTCAATCGGTGGAAACTAAAGATGGATGATGCGAAAGTGCTAACGCGCCAGCTGTTTTCAATAAGGTCAAGAGCTTGATGCTATTCATCGCTAAGCAGATGGTGATCGATTAGTGATGGTGAAATTGTTGTGGGCGCGAACGGGGGTCGAATCAAGGCAAGGGAAATTACCAACAAGAATAATCACAGTTTTAGAGACATTACTCATCATACATAGAATCATCAAATGATCCAGGCTATGAGTAAGATTTTAGTTTTCTCCCATAAATAATAAAACTGCTACCATCATGAATTTCAACAAGCTCATTTCTCTGTCCAACTTGCTATTAGGGTGGCGCCGATTAACGACTGCTAAAGATGCAAGATACAAGCACTTTTTTCGACATCTTTACGAGGCCTACGAACTCAACTTTGAATCAAACATCAAGGATTGTATTTTGTAAAATAAAAACCGACCACCCTGGCTGAAAAT
>MGNL01000102.1 GCA_001796785.1 Chloroflexi bacterium RBG_16_51_16
CCCATTGGCTCTTCATGCTCCTGTTTGGTCTCACTTTGGCGACCTTTAATTCTGCCTGGACATTTTCCGTCCAATTCAATGGCGCCGCGATCGGAACGGTTTTAGCTTACAGTTCACCGGCCTTTACCGCTTTGATAAGCCGTTGGCTGTTATCCGAAAAAATTACCGGCGTGAAGATCATTTCGATCGTTTTAACGATCATTGGGATTATCCTGGTCGCCCAGGCTTACGAGCCAACCGCATGGAGGCTCAATCCGCTCGGCATCTTGTTTGGACTCCTTACAGGTTTAATGTTTGCCATCTACAGCCTGTTCGGCAAACAGGCAGCTGAAAAATCGATCAATTCCTGGACAACCTTGCTATATAGTTTTGGTATAGGTGCGGGATTCCTGCTTATTTTCAATGTCGTCTCGGATATTTTTTTTAATCAATCTCCCTTATCTAATCTCTTTTGGCTTGGAGCATCCTTTGATGGCTGGATGATTCTTCTGCTGCTCGCACTCGGTCCTACCATTGGTGGATTCGGGTTGTATATCATGAGCCTCGGTTATCTACCAGCTACGGTGGTCAACCTGATCGCCGCCGCTGAACCAGCCTTCACTGCGGTTTGGGCGTATCTGTTATGGGGTGAACAGCTCAAATCCATACAGCTATTAGGAGCAGGATTGATTTTGATGAGTGTCATCCTCCTAAGATTGAAGGCGGAATCTGACGTAATCGGCGGGAAATCATCGACCTTTACAAAGTAGCTCAGAAGTAATAATTCCCTCAGGTTTTGTATCAAATTAGGACAATCTAGGCATTAATGCACGATTTACAGGTGTGTAATATCACTAACCTGCCACTATCCAGCCGCCTATAATTCCCTTGATTTATGGAGGTGTATATGTTCTGTCGATGGCGTGCAGTCTTATATGCATTTTGTCTAACAGTCTTTGCTGCGATTACCTTGGCAGCTTGCAGCCAGCCCGACTCGCCTGCTTACCATCTTGCATCTCTAGATGCACTACCTCCGGAATTGCACGCACAACCCACAAGTGTACAGGAGGCGTATCGATTCGCGATAGCCAATCCTGAAATCCTCAAACAAGTACCTTGCTATTGCGGATGTGGATCGATCGGACACACGAGTAATTATCAGTGTTATGTTCTGGACGAAAATCCGAATGGCATAATCCAAATCGACAACCATGCTCTGGGTTGCAGTATCTGTGTGGATATCACCCGGGATGTCATGCGTATGCTCGACGAGGGAAAATCGATTCCTGATATCAAAGCTTATGTTGATTCCACATATTCGAAATATGGCCCCTCGAATATGCCTTAACTGCTCACAGAAAAAGATAATTTATCGGTGTGGCGAATTGGAATGAACCCAACGAACCTGCGAAATTTCATTGCTTCTCGAACAGGAAAACAATTGGCATGGATCCTAATTATCAGCTCCGGGTTGCTTATAGCCTTTGCACCCCTACCAGACTTTTCGCGTTCAGCTCCACAAACCCACTTTATTAGGATCGAAGCAAACAAATTTGCCTACCAGCCTGCTCAGCTGCATGTCAATCCGGGCGATATCGTAACGATCGAGCTGGCAAGCACGGATGTTGTGCATGGTTTGTACCTGGACAGCTACGATCTCGCCGTTCAATCTGATCCGGGTCAAACAGCAACTCTCACCTTCATCGCTGATAAAACCGGCTCTTTTCGTTTCCGTTGTAATATCACTTGCGGCGCATTGCATCCATTCATGATTGGAAAATTTACGGTTGGCGTAAATCAATGGCTTTATCGCGGGTGGAGCCTTGCGATATTGATCGTCTTTGGAATTCTTGCTTCAACACATGGATGGCGAAGAAACAACACATTTAATATCATCTCCATCGTACAAAAATGACCTTGACCTCGATCAACAACCATCCTCTTGTCAACAAACTGCTGACCAATCGCTGGCCTCAATTTATTCTTCAGGCATTGCTCCTGGCTGCTTTCCTCTTCACAATCCTTTCAGGCTGGATCGGTACACCTGTTGGAAGCCATAATTTTGGTATCGTTTTTCTCTGGATTACCTGGTGGGCTTTACTTATCCTGGTCGCGGTTCCATTTTTTGGCCGAGGCTGGTGTTCGATTTGCCCCATACCCCTTCCGGGTGAATGGCTCCAGAGAGGCAATCTTCTCGGGAAGAAAAGCGAAGCTGGCAGAAGTCAAGTTAGTAAGGCAATTGATGGAATTGGATCTTCGGAAGCCCCCTCACCTCAAGAAACGATCCACCGGCGATGGCCCAGAGTCTTTCGCAATATTTGGCTCCAGAATGGGTCCTTCCTCCTGCTTGGTTTGTTTTCTCCGATCATTCTCACCTCCCCACAAGTAACTGCTGTCGTCCTGGCATTAATGCTCGTGCTGGCATTCGCCACGAGCATATTTTTTGAGCGCCGTTCATTCTGCCGCTACCTTTGTCCGGTCAGCGGCTTCATTGGTTTATATTCTCAAGTATCGCCCCTCGAGCTCCGCATCCGAAACAAGCAGGACTGTGTCACCTGCCTGGGAAAACCTTGCTATAACGGATCGACCACAGGGTATGGCTGTCCATGGGGTGTCTTTCCAGCAGGTCTGCAAAAGAATACGAACTGCGGCCTTTGCCTGGAGTGCGTGCGTGTATGCCCGAAAAATAACATCTCGATCAACCTGCGAAGCTTCGCCACGGACTTGGAACGGCCTCTAACGCGAATGGATGAGGCGTATAAAAGTTTTATCATGCTTGGCTCTGCAATGACGTATGCAGCCGTGCTGCTTGGTCCATGGGGCGCATTGAAGCTTCATTCTTACGCGGTGTTCACCCCGGGTTGGATGGTTTATGCCGTTGCATTTCTTGGTTTGAATCTGGCGATCCTGCCGGGTCTGATGTTCAGTTTGATGAAATTGAACCCAAAGGGAGCAAGTCCGCGGGCCAGCTTTACCGCCTTTTCAACAATCCTGATCCCCCTGGGTCTCATGTTCTGGCTTGCATTCAGTCTCTCGTTTCTGGCATCCAATGTATCTTATATTGGAATTTCCCTTTCTGATCCATTGGGTTGGGGATGGAACCTCATCGGCACTGCTGGCCTGGGATGGCGGCCAATTGGTGGATTCTTCATTCAGCCCCTCCAGGTGCTGTCGCTAGTCGGCGGTTTAGGCTGGTCGACCCAACTCGCCATCAAGATGGCCAAAGTGCAAAACGTCTCTCCCCTACCTGCGATCATTTTTTGTCTTCTCACGACCTTAATCATGTTATGGCTGATAACGTGAATCAACAAACCCCATCAAATTCAGTTCGAATACAGCCATGGTCTCATGATTGGCAGGAAATCATAGCCCGGCTTTTCGTAATGACGCTGCTGATTGTGGTGCTCGCCGTACCAATATTGAAATTCTTACCGAAAGAATCGCTTGAGGTGCATTCAAGCCAGGCTTTAACCAGCGGCTGGGATCCGGATGTGATCCATGCCGAGGTCGGTCAACCCCTGCATTTGCGATTCACATCCGATGATGTCGTGCACGGCTTTGGTATTGGTCAGATGGATTTTTCACCGGTAGAGATCCTACCCGGTGAATGGACTGAGACAACCCTCTTATTCGATAAACCAGGGATTTATACATATTACTGTACTCGCTGGTGTGGGAAGGATCACTGGCGAATGCGCGGCACACTGGAAGTGGGAGAAACGAATCCGGTCAGCCCGCCTGCTGACTTACCGCTCTACCTAACTCTTGGTCTAGATCTGGATGCACCTCATCCTTCACCGGTCATCCCTGCAAATAAACCCTCTGCTGCAACAGGTTCTGAACTCCTGGCAACGGCATCCGGATTTAATGAATATCTATCGAAAGACTACTATCGGATCCACTCCCCGTTTGAGGTATATGATGGACTTCGCGATACGGTTTATTCAGACAGCGAACGTTGGTCGATCGTAGCGGCCATCTGGAGATCAAACACCTCGTCTGAAAAACTGGCTGAAGGCAAGGGACTATTTACAGAAAATTGTGCAGCCTGCCATGGAAAAAATGGAGCAGGAGATGGAGTATTCTCCGATGATCTTGAAGCACAGGGAAGCCCGGCCATGGATGACCAGCATGGAATTAAGAAACCAGCCTCCCTTAATGACCCGAGTTCCATCCTGGGAGCGAGTCCGGCAATCTTACAAGGGAAAATTACCCGGGGAGGCATGGGTACGGGCATGCCCATGTGGGGTGTGATTTTTACTGAAGATCAAATTTGGAATTTGGTAGCCTATATTTATTCATTTATTTTTATTTATTAAGATTCTGATATTGGTTTCATGTCAAAGAACCTGGTAAATTAATTATAATGGAGTGAATATGCCTCATAGAAATAAAAATTTTAAAAGACAATTCCCGTGGCCCTTTGTTGTATTCGGGGTTATTTTGCTGGTAACCGCCGTCTTTCTCTACTCGAATCTAAACCAAGACAAGGGAACACCGTCTCTGGCTTTAAACACAGAGTTGATCGATTTTGGAGATGTTAAACTCGATGATTCACGCGCCTTTACAATAAATATCACGAATACAGGTAATGGTACGCTGAAGTTCAGAGAAAAACCATATATAGAAATACGGGAAGGTTGCTGACCGCCTGAATTGACCATCAGTTCGATGGTCCTCGATCCAGGTGAGAGCGCGGTTATTGAGTCAACACCATTCATGATGCATGCAGGAATGGAAGGCATGCACAATTTCGCAGTCCATTTGATCACCAATGACCGTTCCCAACCCGATAAGATTGTTACCGTCTTATCGAATTGGGTACCCTAATTTATTAGTCGTATCTTGATCTCAATTACAAACCCTCCCAATAACCCCCCTTTTCTCTAAGCCCCCGAGTTCCAGATTGAGCGGAGGTCAGATAAGCGGATGTTATCCGCTTATCTCACAGGGTCGCGATTTCCTGGTGCATTTACATCGAATGGTTTCCAAATTGATCGTGGAAACTTGACTAGGTCCTAAGGCGGACCACCCAGCGGCATGCAGGCTAACTGAGTACCTTGTGGGAGTACGTCGCATGCTCCTCTGATTGTCCTGTTTTGATCATTAATCGAGCACATGGCACCGGCTGGCTGGTTGAGGCAGGCATCGATGGCAGCCTGAGGCGGCTGACCACCTACACCACCCTGCGACTGCGCAGCGGGCTGAGGCTCGAATTGGCTCTGCGCTTGGCCCGAGCTCGCCTGACCGCCGCCTGGCCTTATCGACAATCCACGGACGACCGGATCTCCCCGAAAACAACCAACCGTGTAAGGAAATTCACGGGTTGCGTGATAATGGTACATTTCAACCGTCTGGCCATCCCATTCGATGGTATGCGAATGGCCGTGGCATTCATCCAAGTCTGCGTTGGTGATTTCCTTTCCATCTTCGCTATAGTAGCCGAATATTCCGAAGCCATCGAAGGCATAACCCATCAACGCCGAATGGCCAGCGGCCACATCTTCGATGCACTCGCTCAGCGTGTGATAATGGTAAAAACCGTTTTGTTGGGGGTGTCCGTCGCAGCCATCCTGAACTTCATTCGCAGCCGCGTCCCTTCCCAACGCATCAAAAGCATTGAAGATCGCGATACCAGAAAGCAGGATACCGACTTCCCCGCCGACACAGGTGGCGGATGCGGAGAGGGAAGGATTAGCAGGAAGAGTCAAGGCGATCGTTTGGTTTGTGATCTCATTCGGATTTCGATCCACCTTATACGCATCATCGGTCGAACTGATCGGGTATACACCGGTTGTATGATCAGGCAGGCCGTTCCCGGTTATTATTCTTTGGTCGCCGCTGAGAGTGATCGAAAACTCGTGTGTCCATGAAACTGAACCATCAACAACCGCTTTTTTAGTCAAATCCCATGTGCCATCACCATTCAGCCACCAGCCGGTTGCAGCAGGTCCACTGCCCTTGTAGTACGTCATACAGCTGAATACGAATCCCCGTTGAGGGCTGGCTGAAATTTTATTGTCTCCAAGCTCCAGGTGTGTGAAATCCAACACATCGACATGCTTGGGATTGCCTGCAGTGGTGATTGTCCCTGTGACTGATGGATCGCCCTCATTTACTTCCTGACCACTAGGCTCATCCTGCTTAAGCGGACTGTAAGACGTCTGGCTGTATTCTTGGTTTTTCCCCGGTTGAATACCTGAACTGCAGGCTGAAAGCAGCAGCGAACTGATTAGTGGCAGGAACAACATTAATTTCTTAGGCATTATTTACTCTCCTCTAATATTTTTCTCTGGGATTATATTGTTCGCAATACCAGTCATTGACAAAGATATAGCGTGCTGGCCTGATCCCTTCCGGCAGGTAGATCATCCGGCCGGTTGAATTGCCCATCCGATTTGCTGGTAATCGCAGCAGGCTGCCGGCTGAATTCAGGGATGACTGAACAGGAGGATTGCACCCAATTCTGAATGTCCTGTTTGTTGCCTCGGTCGCCTCCAAGTAGCACATAACGCAATTCACCGCTCTCCACCATTTCCGATAGTTCGTCAACAGATACAACTTCATCCTGGCCGCCGAAGCCACCCATATAGAGAACCGGTCGGCCGGTAGCCAGGACCAAACGAGCGCCCGTCATTGAACTTGGCACTGCAGCCAGATAATGTACATCCTGTGTAGTATCTACTAGATACTTGATAAGTATATCGTCCAGGTTCTCCTCGGGTCGCCCTCCTGTTGGAAGCGATATGTTGAGCGGACGCCCACCTGCACCCTGACCCGTTTCAACCAATCCTCCATACGCAGTTGGAAGATTTACATTGGTGCTCGAAACGACGGTCATCACCGTCCAATAAGCAGGAACTAGCATTATGGCAATCAAGCTGGCTATGAAGGCGAGACTTTTTCCATTGCGAAATACCAAAAACCAAATTCCGGTAATCATAAAGAGTGCCGCCGGGATCAACCACCCGGTGACATCCGCATACTGAATGGAGGCGAAGATTTGGAAACCGATGGTCAAAATCGCTGAAATCACAAGCAGGATGGATGGAAGGCTGCCTTGATTCCTCCTCTCCCACTGTTGAACGAATCCCACACCAACCACTCCACCTAATGCAGGTGCCAGCATGATCGCGTAATAGGCATGGAAGATCCCGGAAATGGCGCTGAAGAACACCAGGCAGGTCAATAACCAGCCGCCCCATAAGATCAACGCCTTGTGAATTCCAGCTTCAACCGGCAGGCGTATTCGGGTTGAAAATAGTGCTGCAAGCAGGCTGACAAGTGCGAACGGCAATAACCACGACATCTGTTTGGAAAGCGGGCTGGTAAAGAATCGCCATAATCCTGGGGTACCGGTTTCATTGCTGAACGGTGTGCCTCCCTGCCCACCTGGTCGGGATTGCCCAGAGCCGAAAGTCGGCAGTCCATCACCCGGGACCGGTGGTTGACCAGCACCAGGAATGAATTGATCATCGATCCGGTTGGGTTGAAGCCCTTGGTTAAAAGCCTGGTTACTTGATGGATCGAAAGGACGATCATCCAGATTATTAGCTGGTACCCGACCATCCCGGCCGAATAAACGCGAAGTTCCATTATGACCGAAGATCAGTCCCATCACGGTGTTATCCCCGCTGGACCCTATATATGGGCGCTGGTCTGCTGGTGTTAAATCAACTATGACTGCCCATGGCAGGGACACAGCGATAAGGAGCAAGGATGCTGCTCCAAGTTTGAACACCTTTCGCATCCAGCCTTCCCTGGAACCGAGGAAATAAAGAGCATAGAACGCTGGCAGGGGTAGAAACGCCTGCAGCATTTTGATATTAAATCCAAGGCCCACGATGAATGCGCCCAATATAAGCCAGCGAGCCTTTCCCGTTTCAGTCGCCTGGATAAATGCCCAGGCAGCAAGCAACAGGAAGAACACGAGCAATCCATCCATAGTGTTATTACGGTTGGTCGCCACGAAAACCGGAGTGATCGCCATCACAAGCGCGGCAACAATTCCGGCTAACGCTCCCATGTATTTCTTTACCATCCCATAAAGTAGCGGTAATCCCATCACACCAGCCAGGATGTTCGGCAGGGTAACGCTGAAACCGCTCACACCGAGGAAATATGCAAATGCCGCCTCGATCCATAAACCAAGCGGCGGCTTGTCAACCGTGACCGATCCACCCGGTTCTGCAGCCGCGAAGAAAAAGTTCTTCCAGGATTTCAACATGGATTCCACGGCAGCCGTGTAATAGGCGTTCGCATCACCG
>MGNL01000103.1 GCA_001796785.1 Chloroflexi bacterium RBG_16_51_16
AGGGTGGGTGCGTCCAAAGCTGGTTGGGTTCGGATATTGATGGTGTTAGGTCCCGGGTTGGTGATGATGGGCAGCGTTGCTTGCGTGACCTGGATTACCGGAGTGCCAGGTAAGGCTGTAACAACAGCTCCGGGAGTGCTGGTTGGAGGTACCACTACGGTGAGCCCAAGCAAACGTGCCATCTCGAGTGTGTATTGATCATGGAGTTGCCGGGAAGCGGATATGCCCTGGTTCAGATTTTCAGGTGCAGCCCCTCCCATGAAGGCCACCAACGTGTTTATGACCGCGTTCATGTGTGCGAGTTCATATTTCTTTAAATCCACGAGACAGGCCGGCACAGCCAGATCTTCAGCCGCGCGCCGCACCCGCTGCAGATCGGTCACGGATGCATAGAGGCCGGTCTGCGGCACATTTTGGGCTACCCGGGAGAGATCCTCGAACTCGCGCATATTCTGATTTACCTTGCCAACCTCAGAAGGCAGGTTCTGGGCTGAGCAGGGATCCGGTGTGGGTGACGCGACCGGCGAAGCGGTAGCGCCTGCTCCACAGGCTGCCAGAACCAAGGTGCTGATTGCGAAAATAATAATGAATGCACTATTATTTTTCATTTATCCCTTCTTCCAACCAATGATCGTCGCTCGATGATTTTCAATTAAGTGAAAGAATTCTAGCATGAAGTGGCGAGGATTACACAGAGAAGCCGCTATGCCATCGATCGTTTATTTCTTAAATATTTTTCCCTTTAATAAAGACCTGCCTACACCCAGTTTGCTTTCCGGTCTGCGCGAAAGCCAGGCGTAGTATCCCAGCGCGCCACCGCTTACCAGCATTAATATTCCAAAAACACCCAAAACCGGCGAGACTTGACTGCTGCCGTTGCTATCCGGTTCATTGACTGTCGTTTCACGGGATTGCGCACCGAAGGCTACCGATGCCAGATCTCCAGCATTGACCACGAGCTCGTAGTTCAACTCCGTGGTCGCATTAAAGCGATCAGGTATGGCTACACTGATGGTATATGTTCCTTCCGGTACATCGCTGAAGCATATACCCGGGTAGGCTTCCGGATCCGGATTGATCACTGTATCCTGGGCTGCAGAGTATTCACCGTTGTTTTCAGTCACACTGATCGCACCGCCTTCGATGGCAGGCTCGGTCTCCTGCCGGAATCCATCACCGTTCTGATCATCGAATAACAGCACGCAGATCTCGGTCGTCCCGGTGAAAGGAGTGGGAGTAACCGTTGGAGGTCCTGCGGTCGGAGTAGGGCCGGTCGGTGTTTCACCATCGGATTCTGCGATCCCGATCAACAGGGTATCACCTGCGATCACCGGATCGCAATCCGCATCCAGTTTGTTTTGATTTAATTGGATAAGCTGTTCAACCGTGATCTGATTCAACAAGGCGATGCGGGTGCAAGTGTCACCCGGTTGGACAAAATAGAGGATCCTTCCGTTTGCGCCTGGCGTAGGAATCTTGTATTCATTTAAAGGCGCCGCCGGAGCTGTTGAAGTTGCGACCTCCTCCTGATTATTGGAGGCAGCATTTACCGGCAACCATAAGCCAAGCAGAAGCAGACCGATCAACCCACAAAAAACGACCCATCTTATCAGATTCATCGGCGGGATTATAACAGGATTCACTTTTCGTCCTTTTTTCGTTGTCGTGGTCCATCTTCTAAGTAGGTTAGGGTTGCAAATTATCCGTAGGGCTGGATGCGCGACTCAACCCGGAACCAGAGGCTCCCTTTGTCATGAAAGTACCATACTGGGTAAATATCCTTGAGAGTAAAATTTTAATGCCCAACACCCACGGAGGGTGTCTATGCGTCTGTCAAATAAATCCTACACCATCTTTGATCGAATTCTGCAGATGATCGTTGTCGTTTACCAGGCTTTGGCCGTCGTGGCATTCTGCGCCGGGATTTTCCTCGGCCTTGGTTGGATGCGATCACCCTTCCTGGGCGCGTTTTACGAACATACGATGCTGATCAATGGTTCCCAGCCATCCGGATCTGCAGTTGACTGGGATTTACTAAATCAGGGAGTTCGCCAGGGAGACCAACTAATCTCGGTTAACGGAATCATCCTGCGAAGCACGGATGAGGTGTTGGCCGTATTAAGCGGTCGCATACGCGGTACCATACCGACCGAGAGGGGATTCGTGCCAGGTGAAAACATACCCATTGAAGTGCGAAACCCAGCCGGCGTTGTTTCGCCTATGAATGTCACCCTGCATGTGTTTCCTTCGGCAGACCGAACTGCATTCTTCTTCATCCCCATGTTCATCAGTCTGGTTTTCCTCGGAGTCAGCTTGTGGATCTTTGGATTCCGCCGGGCCGAACCGGCTGGTAGAGCTTTCAGCCTGTTCGCATCCTCTCTGGCGATACTGACCGGTTCCCTGTTCGATCTCTTCACCACGCATTATTTCACTCATTTATGGACTGTGGCGCTGGGAATCGCAGGAGGCGCCTTGATCAACCTGGCGCTGGTTTTTCCCCAGGAACCGCGCGTATTGATTGGTCGTCCCTACCTGCGCTGGGTGGGCATTTTAATTGGCTTGTCCCTCTCAGGCTGGGCGCTGACCACCCTTTTCAATTTTGAGCAACCTGCAGCTTATATTCAGGCTTGGCGCAATCTCTATATTTTTGTCGGGCTAAGTGCAATTTTTTATCTTTCGACGAATATATATTATGGGATTACGGCTTATTCACCGGTGGTTAAAACCCAGTCGCGCACGATCGTGGGAGGCGCGCTGATCGGTTTTGGACCGATGATCATCTGGTTGATGACCACTCCCATACGTCTTTTCGAGTTCACGCCTTATCTGTTTCTTACGATTGTTATCTTCCCGCTCGCGGTTGGCTACACCATCCTGCGTTTTCGCCTGGTCCGGGCGGACGAATGGTTTGCCCGGGGATTGGCATACACCATCCTCACTTTTGCAGCGATCGCGGGTTATGCTTTGGTCGTCTTCGGTGCGAGTTTGATCTTCACTTCGCGCCTGCCTGCCAATCATCCCATCTGGATCGGCGCGTTTGTGTTCCTGATCGCCATCGCGCTTGATCCGGTCAGGACCCGGTTACAGGAGCTGGTGGATGTTACCTTCTTCCGCGGCCAGCGTGCCTATACGGAAAAATTACAAACTTTTTCGCATGAACTGACCTCGATCCTTGACCTCAATGGTATTGGACGGATTCTGCGCATCGAGGTCGACTCAGCACTTACTCCGGATCGCATTCACATTTACACATACGATCATGTCAATGAGCAGTACCGTGCCCTGCCGTCGGAGGATGGTCGCCCGAGCAGCGATATCCGTTTTTCATCCAACAGCCCACTGGCGCGATATTTTCAAACTGAAAGAATGCCGCTCTATCTCGACGGTGTCTCCTTCCCTGCGTCCCTGGAGACGGAACGCTCAAGGCTTGCTATCCTGGGTGCGCGATTGTTCATCGTGCTACCGGGTAAATCTGGGACTGCGGGCTGGCTGGCTTTGGGAGCCCGTCTATCAGGCCAACCGTATACTCCGAGGGATTTATCATTCCTCGACAGCCTGTGTGACCAGGCTTCCCTTGCGATTGAGCGGGTTCAGACGATCGCCAACCTTGAACAACGCATCCAGGAGATGAATGCACTGACGCGCGTTTCCCAGGGAGTAAACGTAACCCTCACATTTGATGATGTGCTTGAATTGATCTTTGCCCAGACCCTCCAGGTTCTGCCCGCCTCGGAGTTCCACATCACTCTGAATAACCGGAGCAGTGGGACCTTCTACTATGCATTCTGTGTTGAAAACAACGAAAGGCTTGTGAACCGGGAAAATGTCACCTTGCCTACCGGATCGGGTTTAAGTCCGGAGGTGATTGGTAAAAGTCGGCCAATCCTGGCATCGGATTACGGAATGGAATGCCATAGCCTGGGTATCAAACCATTATCAGAAGGTGTATTAGCCTGGGCAGGTGTTCCACTGATCGCCGGTGCGGAAACGATTGGCGCCCTTTCGGTTGGGAGCCGTGCCATAGGTATGACATTTACAAACGCACAACTCGAGCTGCTCCAGGCTATTGCGAACCAGACAGCCGGTGCCATCGTCAAAGCTCGGCTGCTTGAGGAAACCCAGCAGCGCGCCCACCAATTGTCCACCCTGAATGAGATCACGCGCCAACTCACCTCCACCCTGGAATTGGAGCCATTGCTTCAGAATATTTTACAGAACGCGGTCAAAATTTTGAATTGCGAGGCTGGCGCCCTCTATCTGCTGGATGAGCAAACAGATAAACTTGTCTTTAAGGTCATCGTAGGTCCACTGGCTGCGGACCTTCTGGGACAATCCCTGCCTGCTGATGCAGGCGCAGCCTGGAGGGTTATCACGGAGCGACAGCCGGTCATCGAGAATGACGTGCAGCGCTCGCCTTTCTGGTTCGATTTGGATAAACAATCCGGTTTTGAAAGCCGCGCATTACTGGCAGTTCCGCTACAGTCCAAGGATCGGATCCTGGGTGTACTTGAGGTCATCAACCGGCGTGACGGGCTTCCTTTTGTTGAAGAAGACCAAAGCCTGCTGTTAGCTTTCGCGAGCCAGGGTGCTGTAGCCATCGAGAATGCCCGCCTTTATACCATGACGGACCAGGCACTCGCTTCACGCGTCGAGGAACTCTCGGTAATGCAGCGGATTGACCGGGAGTTGAATGCCAGCCTGGAAATGGAACGCGCAATGCGCATCACCTTGGATTGGGCTCTGCGCCAATCCCAGGCTATGGCTGGATTGATCGGAATGCTCGCGGACGATAAATTGCGGGTGGTGGCCCATCAGGGATATGACGAACAACTGGCTGGCCTCCCCGGCCAAATGTTAAAACTGGAGCTCCCGGCTTTAAAGGCTGCGGTGGAGAACGGACTGCCACAACGGACTTCCCTTCTCCAGCCGGGAGAAGGCTTGAATCCTGGCGCCACCAGCCAGGTCGTGATCCCAATCCGGCGGGAAGCCCAGGTCATCGGACTCTTGTTGCTCGAAAGTGTCGTTGAATCCCAGGTCGATCTCGGATTCCTGACTCGATTAAGTGACCATGCAGCCATTGCCATTTCCAATGCCCAGTTGTATGGCGAAGTCCAACGCGCGAACCTCGCAAAAAGCGACTTCGTATCATTTGTCGCGCACGAGCTGAAGAATCCGATGACAGCCATTAAGGGTTATACCGAATTGCTGGCAGGTGGCGCGGTAGGTCAGATCAACGACATGCAGTCGAATTTTCTGAATACCATTCGTTCCAATGTGGACCGCATGTCCACCCTGGTGTCAGACCTTAATGACGATTCCAAGATCGAAGCCGACCGCCTTCGACTCGAATTCGCATCTCAGAACATGCCCGGGATCATGGATGAGATCGTTCGTTCCGCGAACCGCCAGATCGATGAGAAGAAACAAGCGTTAAATCTGGCTTTGCCGGAACAGCTGCCTCAGGTTTGGGCAGATCGCACCAGATTAGCCCAGGTTCTGGTCAACCTGATAAGCAACGCGAACAAATATACGCCCGAAGGCGGACATATTGAGATCGCTGCCGAGGCTACGACCAATCAATGGGATCCGGCTGGAGCGCCTCGCGTCGTGCATGTATGGGTGCGGGATGATGGGATAGGCATCAGCCTGGAGGATCAGCAAAAAATCTTCCAGAAATTCTTCCGCTCTGAAGATTCGAAGGCACACGAGGTTCCGGGTACCGGATTGGGATTGAACATTACCAAAAGCCTTGTCGAAATGCAGGGTGGTCGGATATGGTTTGAAAGTGAATATCGCCGCGGGACCACATTCCATTTCACGGTCCCCGTGGCAGAAACATGAGTAGGATGCCCATGTCCCAACGAATCACCTCAGCTTACCTTCCAGTTGTATTACCAGGGCAAAATGATTGAGCTCCTTTTACCCGGGTTCCGTCCGAGGATATAGGAAATATGACCCTACTTGCTTCCATCGGTGTTGCCCAGGCTCTTGACGGCCGCGAATCGGGATTGCAGGCTGCCCACCAGGCCTTGAACAAATTGGGCGCGGGTACGCCGGCACTTGGATTCGTGATTGCCTCGCATCAGTATCAACCGAGGGATGTATTAAGCGGTCTCACAAGCCTGCTTGGAGAAGTACCGCTGATTGGATTCAGCGCACCAGCCGGCTTGACCGGAAAAGGACAACATACCCACTCGGTGATCCTGGCCTTGTTAAGCGGCGACTTTCTGGCCGAATCCTACTGGCTGCCGGGTTATGCTCAATCAGGTCGGGAGACCGCGGCTCAATTAATGCGGATGGCCTCCGCGCGTGAAGAGGGGCAATCCTTGTTGTTCTTCGCGGATGGTTTTAACGGTGACGCCGAACAATTTTGCAGCGCCTTACCGGCTAATGCGATGCCCCTGGCTGGTGCATTATCCAGTGGGGATATCCATACCGGCGCTACATACCAAATGGCAGCCAACCAGTCGGGCGCGGGAGGATTGGCAGCGGCATTCATTCGAGGAAATTTGAAGGTGGGTATAGGATACGACCACGGCTGGGATCCGGTGGGAAACCAGTTCCGGGTTACCCGATCCCGCGGGTTCTGGTTGCGTACGTTAAACGGCCGCCCGGCTTCCGAAACGTACGCCCAGTTATTCGGACAATCGGCCCGGGATTGGGCGTTTCCACCCTTGAATTACCTGGCCCGATTGTATCCAATCGGAGTCGAACAGGGTGAAGACCTGATCGTGAGGTCTCCTATTCGGGTAGAGGCAGATGGCAGTTTTCGAATGAACGCCACCATTCGGGATGGAATTGATGCTTACTTGTTGGTGGGTAGTTTGGTGGCTTGCGAACAAGCGGCACGTCGGGCAGCCAATCAGGCGCTGCTTCAGCTTGGGGATGCCAAACCTGCCTTTGCTCTTGTACTGACAGATATCGCCTGGCAGATGCTTTTCAAAGCCAAGCCGGGAGCGGAGATCGCTGCCGTTCAGGAAGTTATTGGAAGCGGAGTGCCGATCGCAGGTGGATACACCCTGGGTCAGATCGTGCCGGGCGTAAACGGCGGGCTGCCGCGATTTTTGAACCAGCATTTGATGGTGATTGTTTTTGGCGCGACTGGGGGTTGAAATGGAAAAGAGGCTGCCCTGCAAATCAGGGCAGCCTCTTCATTTATTAAATATTTATACCGATAT
>MGNL01000104.1:0-288 GCA_001796785.1 Chloroflexi bacterium RBG_16_51_16
GTCGATGTTCAACAACCTCGACCCGAGAAAGTCGATGTTCAACAACCTCGACCCGAGAAAAAAGACACCGACAAACAAAATTGAAAATAGGAGATCCCTCAACCGGGGAACCAGATACCAGAGCCGACCCTTTGTCATATCGATGGATCAGAATGTAAACGAAATAATATAACTTTCCATACAGAAAAAGCCATGGCAATTTTAGCTTTAAACCAACAACGCACCTGTCCAGGTGCGTTGCAGATTGATCGTCGATCAAGCGGTTACTCGCCCAGGTAATCCCTGAGT
>MGNL01000104.1:320-2912 GCA_001796785.1 Chloroflexi bacterium RBG_16_51_16
GAGAGCTTGGGCTTCGATCTGGCGAACCCGCTCTCGTGTCACACCCATTTTGCGACCAACCTCTTCGAGTGTATAAGCTTGACCATCCAGCAGGCCGTATCGAAGTTGAAGAATCCGGACTTCGCGAGGGGGAAGACCGTTCAAAACTTCACCCAGGTGTTCCCTTAAAAGATTATAGGTAGCTGTGTCGTCAGGCGGAGGTGCCTCATCGTCCTCGATAAAGTCACCGAGGACTGAATCCTCCTCATCGTCTGTCGGTGTTTCCAGCGAAAGCGGCCGCCTTGCCACCTGGATCATGTTCTCAACTTTTTTGGGTGGAACGTCCAGCGCGACAGCCAGTTCTTCGACGCTGGGTTCACGGCCAAGCCTCTGGGTCAGTTGATGTTGGACTCTTAAGAGTTTATTGATTTGATCGCCCATATGGACGGGCACCCGGATGGTCCGACCCTGGTCCGCGATGGCGCGGGTAACAGCCTGGCGGATCCACCAGGTAGCGTAGGTACTGAATTTATGACCGCGGCGGTAGTCAAATTTCTTGGTTGCGCGTATCAAACCAATGTTGCCTTCCTGGATGAGATCCAAGAAAGGCACCCCGCGGCCCATGTATTTCTTGGCCACAGATATTACCAACCGGGAATTGGCGGTAATCAGATGCTCGCGTCCTTCCCAGCCGTCCTCAATGAGCCTGCGCAGTTCCGCGCGCCTGCGCGGGGCGACATTCCCGTGCGCCAGTTCTTCGCGCGCCATACGGCCGTGTTCGATGCGTTTCGCCAACCGCACCTCTTCTTCAGCTGTGAGGAGAGGAACGCGGCTGACTTCCTTTAAATACAAGCCGATCGTATCGTCTGTATCTATATTTGCCAGATAATCATCAATGGAAAGGTCGGGTCCCTGTTCAGCCTCACCGCTTTCCTCAACGGCGACGAGCTCATCTTCAGTCGGCTCGGTGGAGGTGGCATCCTCGACGAACGGAATGCCTGCGCTAAGCAGGGCTGAAAAAGCTTCTTCCAGCTGCTCCACATCCTGTTCGGCTTCGGGAAAGAAATGCAGGATGTCATCCAGGGTGACATACGATTTTTGGCGCCCGAGTTCGATCAATCGTGCTAGAGCTGGATATTCTTCTTCTTCATCAACATTTAATATTTTATCAACATTCATTTTTACTTCCGGTGGCTTGAATTTGATCCATCAGAAAAAGGATGAGCGGGAGCTTGTCTCTATTAAATTTCGAGTAGCCCGTCCGAGTGCTCAAACTTGATGTGCCATTGCCCGAGTGTGTCTGAAATCAGAATACTCTTTTTTTAAGGTAAAAGCAATACCCATTTTTTACCGATGTCCAGTTTCGCTGAGAGTTTTCATATTAAATGACGATCTAGAGGTGAAAAATTGTACGGAGCAATTATCTAGACAACGTTAATAAGATCGCTGTGCTCCGACTCAAACGGTTCAGGGAGTAGGCGTCGCGGTACTGTTAGATTGCTGTTCGAGGGTCGGCGTCGAGGGCAAAGGCGAAGGCGTTGGTGTTTCCTTGTAGGGCGGGTTGGTCAAGAGGTTTAGCAACGAATCAATCCCGCTCAGTGTAGCAATAAGCATGCGTTTTTTATCCAATCGGACGTAGTACCCGCTCTTGGTTGGTGTCTCGGAACCTACATCCAAGCGGTGCTCCTTTTCAGTGCCAAACACGATGGTTATCTTGTAAACCGGTTGATCGAGACCAAAGATTTCCAGATCACCCTCGATCTCATCAATAATTCTCAAGGAAGATACCTGGGTAGCGGCCGCCTCCGCCATACCCGGATCTGCTGGTGCTTCCAAGGGGAGTTCCATCAACCAGAGTTCATCGGGATCTCGTACTATCCTTACTATCTCACCTGAATTCGAGGAAATCTCGATGCTAGCAACAGTGCCTTCTTCGGGCGGAAAGACATACTCAATTCCTGTGGTTGGAGTCGCTTCTGCCAATGCCAATTCGGATCTGCGATTTAAATAAACAGAAAATCCGATCAATGCCGCGAGAATGATAAGTATGAACCAAGTTTCTCTTCGAATCATGGTTCACCCTCGCTTCCGTCGGGAGAACCAGGAAGAGACAGCTCCAGCCACGACCAAACCCGGTATGATAAATATTGAGCTGATCATGATGATCGTCAATTGAAGCGAGCTGGGAGGGGTGAATGTGCGGGAAACCGGTTCCTTCGGGGTTATATTGATCAAGTCATCCTGTTCTGCTGACCAATCCACGGAATTTACAAAGATATTGCCGTTACCATAAACGTCGAAACCGTCATCTGAAGCAAATACGGAATTGCCGAAAATTACGATCCTGCTTTTATTATTAACGTCCTCAACAGCGACAGCCATATTCAAGGGTCCGCGAGAATCAACCCCTTCGTCAAACGCCAATTGCCCAGTTTCGGAGGCCAGGTAGTCCGTTTCGCCCCAGGATTGATCCGAGGTCATCAACAATGCAGTCTGTGAAATACCGTCCTTTTCCTGAAGGGCGAGGCTGCGTGCCTGGAGGAGGATGACCGCGTAGTTAAACGAGAGATTTTGGGTGATCGGATGGGTCGTATCTGCAGTGGCCGATATGGC
>MGNL01000104.1:2930-6481 GCA_001796785.1 Chloroflexi bacterium RBG_16_51_16
AGGATGACATCGTTTTGCAACGATACTCCCCAATCCCGCTCGAGATAATCGGCGAGAGGATCCTGCGAATCACCGAACTCGGTGAAAATCGGTGGATCTTCGAGTACAACCAGCGATCCTCCACCCGACACATATTTTTTCAACAGTGCGACTTCCTGCGAAGTGAGCGGTTTGTGAGGACCGGCGATGATGATCGAGAGTGCATCCTCTGGAATTTCACTTGCAGAGAGGAGGTTTAGGCTTTTAACTGTATAGTTCTTCTTTTCCAGTGTGCTTCGGGCATTCGATAGACTTTCACCCCCCGCACCATTAATATCTGCCTCACCGTGACCGGTAATGAAGTACACCACGCGATCATCAGGACTGATCAACCGGATCAGCGCCCGAGTAAGTTCGGTTTCTGAAGCAAAGGTCGCAATTTCCTTTTGGCCTTCCATCTCAAGCAGGATCTTGCCATCTCCGGTAATTCCTGCATCTCGGGCTGCAACGGGGTTCAAATCGGGATTCTCGAACCGGTAATCGAACTTGCCGTTGCTGTTCGATTTGAAATCCTGCAGAAGTTGGGAAGCCGAATCCGACGGAATTGTGAAAAAGGCCGTTGCTTGTACGGGCTGCGGTAGTGTGGCAAGTGCCTGCCGAGATTCAGGTGCCAAAGTGTGCGATTTATCCTGGGTGAGATCCCATCGCTTGGGATTTTGAAAGACGAGGTAATTTGCCACGAAAATAATCCCGGCGAAGGCAAGTGACATGATCACCGAGTTGGATCCATATCTGACCTGACGGCCCGTGAGAAATTTACGTACACTGTCCGGAGCCAGGATGGCATAGGTTGCCAACCCCAAAACTATCGCCGCAATGCTTCCGTATAAAGCGCGATCCAAAAATTCCGGACTTGAGGGTATGAAGATTTGAAGCCCAGCTGCTCCCCGGGCTAGTAATAAGATCGCCGAGGAAATACAAGCCAGGGCTGCGACGATAAGCCAATGAAGGCATAACGTGCTGCCGGGGATCTCTTTTTTCTTGCCATCAGCGCCACCTCCGAATCTCGATCGCAGTTGTCCCGATAAAGAGCCCGAGTGCGGTCAAGCTGAGGAAATAGACAAGATCACCGAGCTGAATAACACCCTGATTCAGGGTATCGTAAAAATGTGTGCTCATATCCAGATATCGAAACACATCAGCTCCCACAGGCGCGAGATTGGCAGGAAAACCGACCAGCCACCATAGAAACACAAACAGGGTGAAAGTAACGAACATGGTCGCGATCTGGTTGCTAAACATCGCTGAGATCCCAACACCCAGGCCCAGGAAGGCAGAAGTAACCAGCAGGACACCGAGATAGGAAGTCAATACCATGCTCCAATCAATACCGGGTTGTACAAAGTTATCGATGACCACCGGGTAAACGAGTGTAATGACAACCAGTGTGAAAATAAACAGGAAGCCACCCAGCCACTTACCCACGATCAATTCATGGTCACGTAACGGTGCGGTAAGCAGTAGCTCCAATGTTCCCAACCGATTTTCATCCGAGACGAGGTGCATGGTAAGCGCTGGAACAAAAAAAACAAGCAGGAATACGAACGCACCTGTGACCGAGCTTGAATCGGGAATGGTACCGGAAGATTGAAAGGCATTATTCGTGTAGTACCACAAGTTGACACCAAAAATGATCCCGAGCACCAATAAGATGGTGAATGCCACGGCATATGCGATCAGGCTTGCGAAGTAATGGTCGTATTCTTTTTTAGCGATGATCCAGATATTTCGCATATTCCACCTTAATTCCCTTTTCCTTCCGATCCCGTCAGCTCTAGGAATATTTCTTCAAGGCTGAGACCTACCAATCGCATTTCAAGGAGGTCATATCCCTCCTTGATCAATGCACGGGCGACTTCAGGGCGCACATCCCGTCCAGGTGCGAATGCGAATTCGACCGATCCATCCGAACGAGGTTCGACATCCTCGACTCCTTTAACCTTCTTGAGGAGCAAAGGCAGGTCGTCCTGTTCTCCGCGAATACGGAGGATCACGCGCTCAGCACCAACCAGGCGAGCCTGGAGGTTCTCAGGAGTATCCTCTGTAACTATTTTTCCTTTATTAATAATGAGAACACGATCACAAATATTTTGTGCTTCAGAAAGAATGTGGGTTGACAGCAACACCGTACGTTCTTTGCCAATTTCCTTGATCAATTCCCGGACCTCGACAACCTGACCTGGGTCGAGGCCAATTGTCGGCTCATCCAGGATCAATACTTCCGGCCTGTGCAGCAGGGCTTGAGCCAGACCGATGCGCTGTTTCATGCCTTTCGAAAGGTTTCCAATATATCCATCGGCACGGTCGGTCATGGCGACCAGTTCAAGAGTTTCGTCGATTCGATCTTCGGCGTTTGGTAGATGACGGAGATCTGCCATGAACTTTAAAAAATCATATACGGACATGTCCCTGTAGAGAGGAACGGTCTCCGGCATGTAGCCAACGCGGCGACGTACCTCGATCGAATCAGTTACGACATCGAATCCAGCGACAACAGCTTCTCCATCCGTGGGAGGCATATACCCGGATAAAATTCGCATGGTCGTTGTTTTTCCAGCACCATTGGGACCGAGAAATCCGACGATCTCACCCTGTTCAGCATCAAAGGTGAGGTTATTGATAGCCCGTCGTGCACCATAATCCTTTGTAAGACCCTTGACTTTGATCACGCCTACTCCTGTGATTTATTATTTTCACTACAAGCGTAACAAACGGCACAGAATCCGGATGAGACTGTGCCGTGGTTTTTGCCGAGAAATACTATACAATATTTGAATAACCAAAGTCAAGCAGGAACGCACATTCTAATCAATTCCTAATCTTTGCGGTTTGCATGATCTTGTAATCCTTGTCACCAAATAGACTCTCCGAACCAAATAATCAAGGCGGAATATGACATCCTTACTCTATCAAACCGACGGTTATATCCAAGAATTTGAAGCGACGCTCATCGCTGTGAATGAGGCTGAGCGATCCGTACTTCTAGATCAGACCGCATTTTATCCTGGCGGCGGTGGTCAACCATGTGATATGGGAGCGATCACGTGTGATAATACGAAGTATATGGTTGAAAGAGTCAAGAAGCAGGGTGAAGATGCGATTCACTTCATAAGCGGGAGCGAGAAACTGCCAGGCATTGGAATGAGAATTCATGGAAGGATCGATTGGGACCGACGCTACAAGCTAATGCGGACGCACAGTGCCATGCACGTTCTTTGCGGAGTTGTATTTCGCGATTACGGTGCACAGGTAACCGGCGGAGAAATGGAGCCCCTAAAAGGTCGGATGGATTTCGAATTCGCATCCATGCGAGGTGAACTGGTAAAGGAGATCGAGACGCACGTAAATGAGGAAATTGCCATGGGTCGGGACATCAATGTAAGGATCCTGCCTCGTGATGAAGCATTTAGAATCCCGGATCTCATTCGCACAAAGATCAATCTTCTCCCGGCTGGCATCAGCCAGGTCAGGACGGTGGAAATTCAAGGATTGGATCTTCAGGCAGACGGCGG
>MGNL01000104.1:6494-8353 GCA_001796785.1 Chloroflexi bacterium RBG_16_51_16
ATCCGTGTGGTTGATTACAAAAGCAAAGGGGCGATCAACAAACGCATTTACCTGGAGCTTCAATAATTCCAGCCGTAAGGCCGGGATTTATCGACTTGGCGGTATAATTATGCATAATCCAGGACTTAAACAACTTAGTCCAACAAATATTAAACAGGAGACAGTCGTATGAAATTAAGAAACTCAACCATCGGAGTGGCGATCCTGGCTGTATTCTCATCCATACTGGCTTGCGGAGGAACACTCTCAACTGCAAATATCGGCGACACCTGGCTTGCAACAGATGAGGCTGGAGATAACCGGACAACCGTGTTTACGCCAACCGATACCTTTAATCTATTTGTGACATTAAATAATGCACCCGACGATACAGTTCTCAAAGCAAACTGGGTTGCAGTCAGTGCGGAAGGATTCGACAGCAATCAAGGAATTTACGAAACCGAATACACCTCGAGTGATGATGTTATCCGCTTTTATCTCACGAATGATAACATTTGGGGTGTGGGTGATTACAAAGTAGATATTTATCTGAACGGGAATCTGAACAAGACGCTCACATTTTCTGTTCAATAATCCGAACCAGCTTGCATAAATAAAATATTTGCGAGGTAAGATCTCCTACCCGCTGTTAATCCTTGACAGCGGGTAGTTGTTGATAGAGCACCTCAATCAAAGGAGAGCCTATGGAATTTGTCCGGCTTGGAACCACCGGATTGCAGGTATCCAGGATATGCATGGGTACCATGCAGTTTGGCTGGTCCATCGATGAGAGTGACTCTCTAAAAGTTCTGAACGCAGCCTTTGAAGCGGGGATCAATATTTTCGATACCGCGGATGTATATTCGAATTGGGTGCCGGGAAATCCCGGAGGAGTGGCGGAGACCATTCTTGGAAAATGGATGAAGAATTATCACATCCCGCGGGACCGGGTTGTGATCGCAACGAAAGTACGCGGGAAAATGGGTGAGGGGGCCAATGACCAAGGCCTGGGTCGGGTTCATATTTTTCAAGCAGTAGAAGCCTCCCTGGCGAGACTGAAAACAGATTTTATAGACCTGTACCAGGCACACTCGCCTGATGAAAATACGCCGATTGAAGAAACCATCCAGGCTTTCGACGACCTTGTCAGAGACGGAAAGGTTCGATTCGTGGGTGCGTCAAACTACAATGCCTCTCAATTAATTGAAGCTTTGTTGAAATCGGACGAAAATAAAAAGGTAAGGTTCGAAACTTTACAGCCTAAATACAACCTGCTCCAGCGCGAGGAGTTTGAAGCGGAGCTGAAACAGGTCTGCCTGAAAATGGGTTTAGCTGTGCTGCCCTATAGTCCGCTTAGAGGTGGATTTCTCACTGGGAAGTATCGGGTGGGCAAGCCATTACCAAAGAGTACGAGGGCGGAAAGTGGGGCGCGCTATTTGACCGATCCGAACATTACAGTTCTTGATAAACTGGATGAGATGAGTAAAAGTCACAACTCCACCGTAGCCCAGATTGCGCTGGCATGGCTACTGGCAGACCCGGTGGTCGCCAGCCCGATCATCGGAGCTACAAGCGTTGTTCAATTAAACGAAAACCTGGGTTGTTTGGCGGTCCATTTGACAACCCAAGAAATAAATATATTGAATGACCTAACAAACTGGAAAACGGTTAATGCGATGTAAAGATTTCAGTAGAAATCTCGAGTTGCGTTCTAAACCAGCTCAGATTTAATAACGAATGGAAATTTGAGAAGAAAATTTCAGGGGGCAAGCAATTTGTCGATGGCCGATGTCAATTCCTTCAAGTTTCCAACCTGCAATACATCCGTACACAGAGGTGCATATTTATGCATGTCGCTGTCACCGTGCCAACGGACGGAT
>MGNL01000104.1:8423-8730 GCA_001796785.1 Chloroflexi bacterium RBG_16_51_16
TGTTGAAGTTGTTACGGCCATCGCCGATCACGATCAAAGTAGTCCTGCCAGTCAGCGTATTCAAATATTCCCGGTTGAAATCATCCAGTGAGCTTCCCAGGTCTGTGTTGTAGTGACCGGAGGGCATTTTTATGAGTACATTTTGAATAGCCTCATCGGCATTTTGTACAGAGTACTCTGATGAAATGTACTCCAAATGATCAATGAAGGCGAACGCCCGAGTTTTGCTGACCTGACCGTGGAGGGCGAAAAGAAAACCGAGCATCATTTCTGAACAAAATCTCATAGAGGTGCTTATGTCACAAAA
>MGNL01000104.1:8820-9048 GCA_001796785.1 Chloroflexi bacterium RBG_16_51_16
GGGATCCAGTTGTCCATTTTTCGAGTGTTTTTGCCGCAGAGCAATCCGAGTGCGGAGGATTGCAGCCAACCGTTTGACCTCCAGCTTGATCAATTGTTTTTCCTGCTCGTTGAGTGACTCGAATGGACGCTGGTAGAACGAATCGATCGTATTCTCGTGATTCCGCTTGCTTAAATTTTCCGCAATGCGCTGGCCGGCAAACCGGTTTACCTGATCCTGGATACCGCT
>MGNL01000104.1:9112-10145 GCA_001796785.1 Chloroflexi bacterium RBG_16_51_16
AACTTTTCCCATAATTCCTGGAGTGCCTTACGGACTTCAGGAAATTCAAGCGCCTGGAGCATTCGTTTGGTCATCCATTTTTGCAATCGCAAATCGTCGACTCGATTTAACCCGACCATTCTTGCCAGCGACTCCAACTCCTGGGGGGAAAGAGGTTTTCCTTCCATTAATCGATCGAGGTTATGTTGGAGGGAATCGGCAGCGTTTCGGATCACCTCCGCGATCATCCACGCTTCATCCGGTGTTAATTGATCCGCCAGATTCCCAACCAGTAGAGGCGGCTGGTCGGAGCTAAAAAACAGTGAGAATAATTGATCGAAAATTGGAATATCCCTGGCATCCTTAATCAAGGTAGCGCGCAAGGATAGACGAAACACGTTTTTATCCAGGATTCCCATCAAATCGACCGCCTGAAATGCTTCCGAACTTTCGGACAGAGAAATCCGAACGCCACTAGATCGGAGGGCTGCAATGAGTTGTAATATCCGGGATTCCATTATCTGTATTTAGATGGAACTAGGTTTGATTATGTTATTAATAAGTACCCTGGAGATAAGTTGGGAGGTTAATTTCCGGAGAACCGACGAAATTCGTCAGGTGGTTTCGGTTGCATGCTCGGAGGAGGGGAAGATAATCGTTCCCTGGCTTTTCGCAAATCAGATTCATGTTTCAAGAGAACTGTCAGGGTATCTTCGAGGATATCCTTGTCAATTCGTTTAGCATTTAAGGCTACCAGGGCGTTCGCCCAGTCAAGCGTTTCGCTTATCGATGGAGATTTACGCATATCCGTTTTTCTCAAACCCTGAACAAACTCCACCGCCTGCCGAGCAAGCTTGGGATCCAGCTCCGGGACTTTCAATCTGACGACGGCAAGTTCAGCATCCAACTCCGGATAATCAATGTATAGATAGAGACATCGACGCTTCAATGCTTCGGAGAGCTCACGGGTATTGTTGGAGGTGAGGACAACAAATGGTTTTTGGATGGCGCGCAAAGTACCTAGCTCGGGCACAGAAACCTGGAAATCGCTTAA
>MGNL01000105.1:0-873 GCA_001796785.1 Chloroflexi bacterium RBG_16_51_16
TTGGGAATGAACCCCTAGCCTTGAAAGACAAACTCCGGCCGGCTTTATATATTCCGGAAACAACCCTCGCCTCACGCGCCCTCGAAATCTTCAAAGAGCAGAACCGGGAGCTCATGCTGGTGATCGACGAATTCGGATCACTCCAGGGACTGCTGACGCTGCATGACATCATCGAGGAGATCGTCGGCGACTTCGATCTCGAGGCGCAGGCCACCCAGCGGCAGGACGGGTCCTGGCTGTTGGACGGGATGCTCCCGATCGATGATTTCAAGGACATCTTCAAATCCAAGGTCCTCCCGCACGAAGAGGAATTTGAAACCCTGAGCGGTTTTGTGATGATGTCTCTCGGACGCGTTCCACAGACAGCCGATCAATTCGAGTGGTCCGGTTTGAGATTCGAGGTGATGGATATGGATGGCAGACGAGTGGACAAGGTTCTCGTCACCACCCTCCCACCCCGTCCCGCAACGCTCCCGTTAAAAGGAACGGATCAAAAGGAAAAGAAATCCAACCCTTAGAAGGATGGGGAAGGAAATCGCTCAGCTTGCTTCGTGGAAATTCATCGCAAGTGTCTTGTTTGACGATTGAAGAGGCTGCACGCCGCGCTTATCGATCACTTTATTCACCGTAGCAATACTCATTGGCTTTTTCAAACTAACTAAGTGAGGCTGAGGATGACCGCATTTGTAATCTCGGATATCGATGTTCAGGATCCGGAAGGATACAAGGAATACATCGAGGCCGCACCGCCTACGGTACAAATGTTCGGCGGCAGGTATCTGGCGCGCGGCGGACCAAATGAAACCCTGGAAGGCGAATGGCAGGCAAAAAGGCTTGTGATCCTTGAATTCGAGGATCTCCAAAAGGCTAAAG
>MGNL01000105.1:925-16336 GCA_001796785.1 Chloroflexi bacterium RBG_16_51_16
CGCAAAGACCAACATGGTCGTTGTGGAAGGCGCCTGAATCGGCGATGGTATAATTCGCCCCCGATGAGTCCCGACACGACCTCCCAAAAAACCAAGGTTTGTCCAACCTGCGGCACGCGATTGAGTGAAAGCGCGACACGCTGCCCGGTGTGCGGTACGCAATTAACAGGCAAACCCCAGGTCCAGGCTGCACGAAAAGTTGAACGATCGGTCCAGGCAAGCCGCATGCCGGAGCTGACTCTCAGCCTGCCCGCTGCGCTTGGAATTTCTGTTATTGTCCTTGGTGTTGGAGCCGCAGTGGTCTTCTTTGGTTTGCGCGCCGGAGGCAGGGTCGTCGAACCAACTCCCATTGCAAGCCCAACCGGTTCAGCGACCGCGAGCGCATCGCCCACTCAAACTTTGATACCCACCGATGTTCCCACGGCCACCGAACAACCTCCTTTTGAATATACAGTCAAAGACGGCGATTCCTGCCTTGGACTTGCGTTGGTTTTTGGTGTGTCTGTGCAAAGCATTGTTATATTAAACAATTTGGACGCGCAGTGCCTGACATTGGGTGTGGGACAGGCGATAAAAATCCCATTCCCGACGCCGACCGCTCCGCCACCTGCGACTGGCACACCGCTCCCGGCGGAAGCCACGATCCAGGCGTGCGATAAAGTTCCGATAACCGTTCAAGAGAACGACACCCTTTCAAGCATTGCACTGAATTACGCGATTTCCCAACAGGCCATCAAGGAATTCAATGGGCTTACAACGGATATCGTGTACCTCGGACAACCCTTATTAATTCCGCTGTGCATGAGAGCAGCTACTCCCGGACCCAGTCCAACAGCTACTATTCCTCCACCATACCCAGCTCCCAATTTGCTTCTACCGGCGGATGGAGCGGCTTTCACCCTGGCTAATGATGTGGTCACTCTCCAGTGGGCTTCCGTTGGAACCCTGCGCAACGGCGAGGCTTACCAGATCACGGTTGAAGATGTCACCGCCAGCCAAACTCGCCGGCTGGTTGATTTCGTCACGGATACGAAATACATCGTGCCGACGACCTTCCGTCCGAGGGATAACGTGGCTCACGTCATCCGTTGGTGGATCTCACCCGTGCGGCAAGCTGGTACCGATGAACAGGGACAATCGATCTGGGTTTCGGCAGGATCAGCCAGCGAAAAACGCGTGTTCTCCTGGACCGGTGCAGCAGTCGAAGGCACTCCAGTGCAGTAAGCAAAACTTACTTTTACTGTGTAACTTCATCCGCTGGTCAAACCAGCGGATTTGTTTTTATATCGGTTTTTCCAGTCTTTAATTGGTGTAATGGTGAGCAGAACCCAAACTTTTAACTAATTACTCTTGACATAAATCCAAAAATATATATAATAATTCAAATTATTCATATTATTGAATAAATAGAATTATATCGGAGGCGTACCATGCCAGTCACCCTTGACCTAGAGAAAACGGACATTTCCAATGTCACTTTCGCGCTGGAACCGGCTGCAAATGGATTGGAAAGCTCGTTATTGCTCGCCAAATATGAAACCCAACCCGGATTGCATAGCTGGGTTGAGAAAACTCGCTCCAACATGACCGGGGAAGAACTCTTCCGTCATCAGCTGGTCATAACCGGATTTTTCTTTGCACTCCTCCCGGAACGCGGCGAAATGACCTTCCCGATGTACCTGGCTGATCTGAAAGCCACGCCTGGCGTTGTCCTGCGGGATCGCATGTTCAAGAAATACGCCGAAATTTGCCTGGATAAAACCGGATCCGAAGTTAGTGGAAAAGTGGATTGGAACACGATTTTAAAATCACCCGAAAGTTATATTGAATTTTTGATAATGGGTTTTGGAACGGAGCACGTTGAGGATGAGATTGAAAGACAGGCATACGAATATGTCAAGAAACCCGAGGAAATGAAGGCTCTCATCATCTCACACCTGGTTTGGTTTTGGAACACCCACCTGGAAAGCGAATGGCTGCGGGTCCAACCTCTGGTGGAAAAGACCATCCGAGCCTATCAAGAGTTGGACCTAAGCGGTTTGTCGAGCCGCGAGATCATTCACCGGGTCACGGGCCAGGATCCTGTGGATGCTCACTGGAACCAACTGTTGGAACAATCCAAACGGATCGCGTTCGTACCCAATGCACACACCGGGCAGTACACCCACAAGATGATGGTTGGCGAATGCCTGTGCATTTTTTTTGGTGCACGCCCACCCGAGGGAAGCCAGGAACGCATCCCGGAACTGGACCGCACCGATATCATTTCCAGGCTTTCCACCCTGGCGGATGATACCCGGATGCAAATATTGCAGTTGATCGCAGAGAAAGGTGAAATGAGGGCCCAGGATATTATCGAAGCCATCGGGTTGAGTCAGCCGAGTACTTCGCGATACCTGTCGCAGCTCGCGGCTGCAGGCTACCTGCTTGAGAGGCGGGTTAATACAGCGAAGGTTTACACCATAAATCACGATCGGATCGAAAAAACCCTCAAAGCTGTATCCTCATTTCTATTAGACCGTTGAAAAAATAAACCCACCCCGGGTTAATTTTAGGAGATAAAAAGATGAACTACACACAGCTTGAGATCATGGCGGATTTGAATCGTCAACGTATCCATGAACAAATCGCCGAGCTTCGCCTTCAGGAAGAAGCAATCTCGCGCGATCCGGATCGGGTTGATCTATTTTCGTCTGCGATGTATCGTCTGGCGAATTGGATGGTGGCGGCAGGAACCTCCCTGCGGCAGCGTTATGAAAAGTCCTGCCTGGAATGCCCCCAGCCTGGATCCGGCAACCTGGCAACCGGACGGTTGTGAGGGATCCACAACAAGTGACCGTGTTTATTTAATATGACTGCCAACACGGTAATTTTGAATGGAAATCATGGAATAAACTTTAGAATTCACGTTTCTGGAGAACGACTGTGTCTGTTTCCTTCGAAAAAATAAGAAACACCTATCACGCATATCCCCGAGCATTTTGGATCTACAACGTCGTGGTTTTCATTGACCGCCTGGGTGGGTTCATGCTCTACCCGTTCTTCGCGCTTTATCTCACTCAGAAATTCAATATAGGCATGACAACGGTAGGCGGAATCTTTGTGATCTTTTCTGCCTCCGGTTTTGTGGGCAGCGCACTCGGCGGCGCATTGACCGACCGGGTCGGACGTAAACCTGTTATCCTGTTCAGCCTGATCTTCTCCGCGTTGAGTGCGTTGGGAATGGGCCTGGCGCCGACTCTTCAACTGTTTGTTCTTATCGCCGTTCTCGTCGGCACGCTTGCGGATATCGGCCGTCCCGCCCACGAAGCGGTCGTTGCGGATCTCCTCCCGCCGGAAAAACGTGCTGAAGGATACGGAATTATCCGTGTGATTTTCAATCTTGCCGTTGTCATCGCCCCAGCCATCGCCGGTTTCCTGATCGCCAGATCCTATCTGCTACTTTTCATCGTGGACATGATCATCAGCCTGATTGCAGCTGCGGTCGTTTTCCTCTCCCTCCCCGAAACGAAACCGAAGTCGCATGCTGAAAGTAAACCTGAGAGCATTTCGCAGACGTTTGGTGGGTACGGTCGGGTTTACCGGGATGCCCCATTCATGGCTTTTATCCTGGTGTGCGTCATGATGACCCTCGTTTATATGAACATGAATACCACGCTCGGAGTATTCCTGCGCGATTTTCATGGCATTCCAGAATCCGGTTACGGACTGCTGATCAGCCTGAACGCGGTCATGGTGGTGCTGTTCCAATTCTGGCTGACGAGACGGCTGGAAAAATACAAACCTTTGGTGATGATGTGCCTGGGAACGGCACTCTACGGAATTGGGTTTGCAGCCTACGGCTTCATAAATTCGTATCTGATGTTTACGCTCGCGATGGTTGTAATCACGATCGGTGAAATGATCATTGCGCCGTTCCAGCAGGCCATGGTGGCCAGTTTTGCACCAGAGGCGATGCGCGGCCGTTATATGGCTGTCGCCGGGTTATCGTGGGGAATGGCTTTTGCGGTTGGACCCTATTTCGCAGGAATATTGATGGATGGGCCAAATCCCAACTGGCTATGGTACGCCTGCGGGTTGATGGGCATGCTGGCTGCCTTCGGCTATTATCTGCTTGACAGGATCCATCATTCGCCGGCACGAATCGACACAGAATCTGTCGTACCGGTTAATCTTGGATAAGAAAACCATCAATCCGGTTAACGATCAAAGTCCCAAAGACTATAGGAGCACCGGTTCCATGTTCTTAACATGGAACCGGTGCTCCTATAAAATCCATTGAATCGATTTGACTCCGAAACCCAGGCTTTACCGGGTCACTGGTAAAGCCCACTGCTTATCGGACTATTTACCAGGCGCAACTCAGACAGCGCCTCAGGTGCGCCGCCGAGCAATCCTACAAATAATTTGATAGAATTCAAGTGTGAGATTCTTGCGTTTTTCGTCACAATCTTGAGGACTCTCTCACCTTTAGCGGTGGCTTATATGAAACTCAAACTTGTTTGGGCAGCATGCCTCGTGTTGACCGCATGCCTTCCATTTCCTGAATTTACAGAAGAACCACCCACGGGATCCTTCGGACCCGTCTCTTCCATCCAGGAAGTTCGTGTTCGTACGTTCGATAACATCTGGGACCGTATCGAACAAGATTACATCCACTATGACGACGCGAATATCGATTGGGATTCGCTCCATACAGAGTACCGGGACCGTATCGAAGAGGTTACAAGCCAGGATCAATTCATCGAACTCATGGCAGATCTGGAATCGGATCTACCTGACGGAGCCCTTGCCTGGCAATCCAGGCAAGAGCGGATCAATGAGGATATTACCGATAGCTCCACTTACGAGGGCATCGGTGCGTTCATTGGTTTCAACCCTGAACCCGAAGCGCATATCGTTATCCTCTCCGTGATCGAAGGCTCACCCGCCGATAAAGCGGGCCTGCAGGCGCATGACAGCATTTATTCAATCGACGGCGAACCAATCCTGAAAGAGGAGGGAATTGCAGCTGTCGACCGGATCCGCGGTCAGACTGGCAGCTCGGTCCGGTTGACAGTAAAGTCGCCTGACGAATCGGTCCGAACTGTAAATCTGGAGCGTGCCCAACTTGTCAGCACGGTTAAACTGGTGGCTACGATTGATCCGGAAACAAACATCGGTTATATCTTGTTTCCTCCTTCCGGTTATGAAAATTTAGTTGAGGATATTGGTTCCAGTCTCGAAGATATGACAAGCAACCGCCATTTGCAGGGTCTGGTGCTTGACCTGCGCATTGCCGGTTCTGCTCGCGGTTGGCCGCTGGAAGATCTATTGACCATGTTCGCAGACGGCATCATTGGAGAATTCTTTGATCGCAGTTCCAACCAGGTTGTAAGCATCCAGGGTAAGGATACCCTCAGTTCACAGAGTGTTCCTCTGGCTGTACTCGTCGGGGAAAACACGAGCGGTTTTCCTGAAATTTTTGCCGCCAGTCTGCGGGTCAGCAAAAAGGCTTTGATCTTTGGCGCTCCCACGGCTGGTGCGGTGGAGACCGCAACCGGATCTTATCTTCCCGACGGCTCGCGCCTGTTCATTGAAAGCGCCTCCTTCAGAGCGATCGATGGACTGGACCTTGGTAATGCAGGCCTGCAGCCGGATGTCCTTATCGCAGCAGATTGGGATCAGGTTCTTCCGGATAACGATCCTGTCATGGACGCGGCGCAACAAGCCCTGGAAGAAAGCCAATGAAATCCAAAGTCCTGTTCCGGATTATTCCTCTGGTCTTATTGCTATACGCCTGCGCTCCGGGTGATCTGCGATTACCCCAAAGCCCGGCTCTGCCTTTCCTCGAGCGAAAATCAGGTTTGATCGCCTATCTTGGGACGGATGGTAATCTTTACGTAAGTGACCAGGCTGGTGGAAAACTCCTCGCGCTAACAAAGGATGGAAAATTACCCGAAACAGAGACGGACGATTTTCTTATTTACCAACACCCCGCCTGGTCGTCAGACGGCAGATATCTGGCTTATGCTGGTTTATCCAGAGAGGCTGACACGGCGTCTTCTGAATTGAACATCCTTGATATGGTTAGCAACAAAACAACCCAAATTTACAGAAGCACAACCGAGATCCCTTACTATTTATTCTGGTCACCTGACAATGCCAACCTCTCATTTCTATCAACCGCAGCCTCGGGGCAAACCCAGATTTTACAAAACATATCTGCCAACGGTGAACGGAGGATCATCGATACCGGCTCACCTATGTATTGGTCATGGGCACCGGATGGTCGGGTGATGATCGTGCATGCCGGCGACCCCGGTACCGGTGAACCCGCCGATAAGACAGCATTTTTACTTCTGGATGGGGATGTCACTGAGATAGGATTGGATGTCAAGCCGGCACCCTTTCAATCGCCTGGTTGGTCGCCCGATGGGAAATTGATCCTCTACGCGGTTGTCTCGGCTGGGAATGATTATGCGATCATCATGGCAGAAGGCGACGGTTCCAATCCGCAGGAGATGGCGACTTTTACCGGGAAGGCAGCTTTCGTCTGGTCGCCTGACAGTCAAAAATTCGCGTACATTGATAGTGATGAGACGACCGATACCGGTGCCCTTGGCAACCTGCAAATCGTCGACGTGGTTACAAAGGAAGTGCACACCGAGGAAAGAAACGTGATCGCATTTTTCTGGTCGCCTGACAGCCGGTCGCTCGCATACTTTGTTCCGTACCTGGATTCATCTTCAGCCAGCTCAGAGGACCAGAGCGCAGACCTGCTGCTCGAACTGAATATCCTGGATGAGGAGAGCGGTGAAAGCAGAAAGATCCTTACTTATAAACCAACCAGCCAATTTGCAGATCTCCTGCCCTTCTTCGATCAATATCATCAATCGATGACCATCTGGTCACCGGATAGCAATAATCTGGTCGTCACCTTTGTGGACAGCGAAGCCGCCTCAGGCGTTGCCGTTGTGGCTGCTTCAGGGAGGCTCGAACCACGGTTCCTCGCCGAGGGATTGCTGGCCGTCTGGTCATGGAGATAGAATCCTGGGGGGATCAGAACACATCCATTACCTGTATTACAAAGTGTTTAAAAGAATCAGCTCTTAATTTATAGCCATCCAATTAAGAGCTGATATCTATTCAACATCACCTGGCGAAGGTAACCCGGTGAAGATCCCAATTAACCGCTGAGCGGATCAATCAACCTTCGATATAGTCAATCACCTTGCTGACCTGCTGTTTCCAAACCTGAGCTCGAGCCGGGATCCTTTTTTAGCCTGGCTTCGTTTTCCAATTTCGCAGGAGCTGCCCCAGCTATATCCAGTACAGGACCTAATAAATCTTTTCCGTTATCACGGTTTGGAACTTCGCTGGAACTGTTCCGGATTATCTCAATGCACTCTTTCCCGCTCAGGTCGCCCTTCTTCAAAAGGACTTCCGCGACCGCATGGACTTCCGTGCTCCGGTTTCTCAGGATCTGTTCCGTTTGATCCTCGAGCTGCTGCCAGAATTTCTCAACCAAGGCGATCCTACCCTCGATGCTCCGGGCAGGCGCCTGCACGATATCCATGGCTACCGGTGGACCAAAGTAGCCGTGATTGGCCAGGGTCCACAACCGGGTGCGTATGCTCTGGAAATCTGAACTAGCACCGGTCCAATATTCTCCCAGGAAAACTTTTACAGCCACATGGCCAGCCATGGAGACGAGGATATCTGCTACAAGTGTCCGCAGGGGAAGGGAATAGATATCGTAGTTGGGAACCGGCAGCACATAACCAAGCGCCTCCGACCGGCGGATGATGCTCACGCGTACGATCCGTTCATCCGGCCGCAAATGATACTGGGCGACCGCATGCCCGGCTTCGTGATACGCCACCTGGCGGCGTTGATCCTCCTCCATCTCCTCGATCGGGTTTTCCAAACCCATAGCCTGCTCCTGGAAGGCCAGTTCGATGTCGTGCTGGGAAACCTTGTCACGATCATCGAAGAGCGCCAGTCGGACGGCATCCTTGGTGATAGCGGACATCATCTTCGCGGGCGTAGCCCAGGCCGTGTCGCTCACAATGGCTTCAATATCCACACTTTCATCATGGCTGATCTTATTTAGATAATATTTTGTGATCTCCCTCCGGCCCGCACGGTCGGGTTTATCCACAACGATGGTGCGGTCGAAGCGACCCGGCCGGGTGAGGGCGGGGTCGAGCACATCCGGACGGTTGGTGGAACCCATAAAGAGGACGTGCCAGTTGCGGGGCGGGACGGGTTTCTTGAGCAATTGATGCCAACGAGCGCGCCATTTTTCCGAGCGCGTCATTTCATTGATACCATCCATTTCATAAAGCAACCGCGTTAGGGCCCCCGTCCCACCACCGAACATTCCACCCATGCCCATGCCCATTCCGGCCTGACCGCCTCCCATCACACCCCCGCGCGACATGCCCACCGCATCGATCTCATCGATGTAGGCAATACAAGCCCCGTATTCCCTGGCCAGCTTGCGGGCTTTCCGGATGAAGGAAATCATTTTCAATACATCCACACCCATGAACATGGCACGGAAACCGGACGCTTCAATGGAGATGAAGGCAATGCCCGCCTCACCGGCCATGCACTTGGCCAGCATCGTCTTGCCGGTCCCGGGTTCCCCATAAAGAAGCAAGCCATTGATGAACTGGCCGCCCATCTTCTGGAATTTGTTCCGGTCTGAGAGCAGGTAGATCCACTGCCGAACGAGCTTTAATAAGTTGGGCTGCCCCTTGTAATCATCGAAATTCATCTGCTTGGGATCACCAGGGCGGATGGTTTCCACCCGGGATTGGGCCATGAACCAGAAGATGGCTACAAATTGAATAACCACGAATGCGATCGCGAACAGGATTCGGAAAACAAATCCAAGCAAGACCAGGATGACATTGAGGACTTCCGGATTGACTACCGCCCAATAAACCAGGCCATTTAACGCAGCCCAACCCAGAATACCGAAGAAAAAACGAGCCGGTTTACCGGAAGCGGCCCAGACGAATACGCGCAGCTGGACGTAGATGAACAGGAGTCCCAAGAGGACGTATGCCAGGATCAAAAGCCCACCGTAAGTATACGAGCGGGCGTTTTCATTTGCGATCGCCAAGGAGACCAGGCTGTTGACGAAGAACCACACAAGCAATCCAGCGATCACCCACCATCTCCAGCTTCGCAAATTGCTGAGGATATAACCGAGACTGCCGATGGATAGCGGATTTAGCCACCAGGCTGCGGCCACCCCGTAGAGCAAGATTTCATCGGCTCGCGAGCGCGGCGCGTTGTTGAGCATGTATAAGATCAACGGTACAGAGACGAACAGGGTTAGCAACAGGCCGAGGATCCATCCAACACCGCCGTAAAAATCGCTTTGAGCCCAGCTGTTCCGCGCTGCGTGAGTTGCCAAGCTGGGATTCTTTTCCTCCCTCCCCTTGATCAATGCCTTTGAACCCGGATCCTGGATACCAATATTAGTCGCTGACATGATTCACCTCAAATCAAACCGGTAAGTCGCATACTGATCCGTAGTAAATCGATACAAGGTTATTGAATGCTCCTCCTGTCATCGATCAATAATTAACTAGTTAAGAAGAGCACAAATGTTTTGGATTCGGTAGAGTTTACACCCAAACATCGAAAGCGGATACCTTTCCAGCCTTTTCTTATCCAGTTTTTAGCCGAGATGGGGACTCTCTTAGGGGGTGGACATTCAATGCGGGCTGGGCAATAATTGCGCATCATGCCGCTCCAACTAGAGCTCGGTGACCGGGTAAAGGTGCGCCTCGATTCCAGCTTCTGGCGCAGTCAGGGATGGTTCGAAGGTGTGGTACAGAAAGTCCAACCTTATTCCCAACACCGAAGGTTTTATTGGATCGAATTAGACCAGGAAGTCGAAGGGATCGACGGAAGCAGGACCCGATTCGTATCCGTGTTCAATCCGAGTAACTACCAGAAACTTTAAAGGAACAAGGAGGAAAAGAATGTCAAACGCTCATCTTAAAAAACACAAATTTACCAAGGGTTATCTGCTCAATCCGGACCAGGGTGTTCCCGGACATGATTCAGATGTCAAGGCTTCCCGATTATCCACCATGGGAGCTTTGAGTGTCATCGCGACCGAGGCCATCAGCGGCGCACCTCTGCATGTGCATACCCGGGAGGACGAATATTTTTACGTCGAATCGGGCACACTCATCATCCACTGCGGGGAGGATGTGTTCCGTGCCGGTCCCGGCTCATTCGTGTTCCTTCCGCGTCAAGTGCCTCACTCCTGGGATGTATTCGGTGGAGGGATCGCCAGGATTTTGATGATGACCGTCCCAGCCATGCTGGAGGAATTCCTGCGTGAATTCCATGCGCCTTCGGTTGTGGCGAGAGACAAGATCGCCACCAAATACGGAATTACGTTCCTGCCGGAAGCGCCGTTGAGGATCACCCGTGAGGTAAAAAATGACTCATCCGCTGGTTGATTCCAAATCCTGGCTCAAGGTCGCCGGCTGACAGAACGAGCAGTGGATGTGCCAACCGCATCCACTTTAGTTTTCCATAGCTAATTATAGTAATTCGCCTTGTTGATAGGTGCTGGTCTCCAGGTCGTCCCAGGGAAGTGCAGGGAGTGGGATGCGTCCGGCTGCCATTCTATAGAACAACCGGCTAATGAACGGAGCGAAGCGGGGGTCAGGACAATGGCAGAACACATAGACATCCTCCCCACCCGCCAGACGCGGCGTCAACCGATCGATCCAGGCTTCAAGAAAGGTTGAGTTGAATTGGCGGCGCGGGTGTCCGACAAACCTTAGGAAGGTAAAACTTTTCTTCAACGTAGTCAAATCAGTAGATCTTTCCACTGCACTTAGATCATTGAGGAGAAAGTCATAAGCATCGCTGCCAGGAAACAAACGAGGAGCCAGCGTGCGGATAGGGCGTGTATCCAGGATGACCTGCGTCATTCCAAGTTGCTCCAGGGTTCGGGTCAGTTTAGTGTGGTTGATGGATTGAAACCAATCCGCGTGCCGGACTTCCACCGCCAGGCGAACGTCCACCGGCCAAGCCTCCAGAAATCCCACCAGCTCCTCAAAAAAGTCTGGTGAGAACGCCGGGGAGAGCTGGAGGAACATTGGACCTAACCGAGATCCAAGCTCCTGCATTCTGTGGACAAATTCACGCGCTTTTTTAATATTTTCACTCAATTTCCCTGCGTGACTGATCGCCTTGGGTAGTTTTGGACAAAACTGGAATCGGTCGGGAGTATCGTTGACCCAACTGGCAATCGTCTTCGATTCGGGTAGCGCGTAAAAAGTCGTGTTGCCTTCGATCGTGGTCAACCTCCGGGAATATTCCCTCAGGTAATCCGTTGGTTTAGTGCCCATAGGATAAAAATTTCCAACCCATCCCTTGAATGACCAAACCGGGCAGCCAATGAATAACGGCATCTCCGGATTATATGTGAAGGATTGAAACGAAGTGTTCTTGAGGCAATCCCTAACAATCGCCACTGATGGTTATACGCAATTTTTATTCAATTCGACATCCTTGACATCAAAAAACCAGGGTGCTATACTATTTAGGAACATGTTGGTATATGTTGGTATATGTAGAATAAACAATAAATGAAATTAGAACAAAAAGCCAATCCACTTTACCAGGCTGTTTCAGAGGCTATCCTGAAAAGAATTTCATCGGGTGAATTAAAACCTAACGACAGGCTGCCATCCGAAAGCGACCTGGGTGAATTTTATGAGGTTGGCAGGAACACGGTCCGACGCGCACTTAGTGAGCTGGTCGATGATGGGTATTTGAAGACCATTCCCGGCCTGGGAACTTTCGTGGAGGACAGCCGGCTATTGAAGTCGGCGGAGTACCTGAGCGGATTATCCCAGGAGATGCAGATCCACCAGAAGAAAGTAACCAGCGAGGTCCTGGAAGCCAAATTAATTAGTGCTGATCCTTTCTTGACCCGAAAACTTCAAGTACCCCTTGGAGCCGAGATCGTTTTTCTTTACCGGGTGCGGGAGTTGGATGGCGAACCTTCCGCCATCGAGCGGGCATACCTACCGCATATGCTGTGCCCGGGCATCCTTAAATATGATTTTTCAAGCCAGTCGCTGTATGGGACTTTATCGGATGTGTACCACCAACGACCGTGGCGAGCCGAGCAGGAGATCGAAGCCAGCCTGGCCACCAATGAAGTCGCCCGCCTGTTGAAGATGACACAACCTGCTGTGGTCCTGGCCTTCCATCGAGAGACCCGCCTTGAAGATGGCCAGGTGATCGAATATGTCGATTCCGAGCTCCGTGCCGATCGCTTCCGATTCTATGCCAACCTGCGGCTGATGGGTGCGCCTGAATCGGTCACCTTTCGCAGGCTCCCCGTGGAAAGCCGTCAGATTGGATAAAGATGAGCTTGATCTCGGATGAAGAGTTAAAAGTGATCGTCGAAAAAGTTGTGCACCGCACGATGACGGAAAATCCTTCTAAAGCAGTTGGAACTGACGCCTCCGATGTTACCGATCCTAAAGCCATCGCCCTTGGTGCCGATCACGGCGGATACAAGATGAAGGAAATGTTAAAAGGACACCTGGCTTCGGCTGGCTATCGAATCATCGATTGCGGTACAGACAGTACAGAATCCGTGGATTATCCTGATTTCGCCCGGGCGGTAGCAGAAAAGGTAAGCTCGCAAACCGCCTGGCGAGGCATCATCGTTGACGGAGCAGGAATTGGCAGCTGCATGACAGCCAACAAAGTTAACGGTGTGCGGGCTGCCATGTGCCATGATCACGCCACTGCGGTGAACAGCCGCGAGCATAACGACGCCAACGTCCTCACTCTGGGGGCCGGTCTCTTAGGCGATAACCTGGCGATCCAGATCGTGGACACCTGGCTGAAAACCGAATTTGCCGGTGGCAGGCACTCCCGGCGCGTAGAAAAGATAATGGCGGTTGAACAGCGAGCGGTGAAAGCAGGTAACTAGGATGGCGATGGATCAAAAAGAAATCGAACGGATCATCGAGGTTGTAACCCGTGAGGTGCTGGACGCACTCGCTGAGAGGCAAACCAATTCCAATCAGGATTCCGGCAAGCACTGCGAGCACGAATGCGCAGACGGGATCTGTGTTCAAACCTGCTTCGATCACGTCGGTCACGTGATCAACGCCGGCGCGGAGAGGTTGACCTCCACCCTCGGCGGTATTCCAAGCGACGCAAGTATAGGCTCCATGATCGATCACACCTTATTAAAGCCCGATGTGACCCAGGATCAGATCGCACAGCTTTGTTTCGAAGCTCGCAAGTACGGTTTTGCCTCCGTGTGCGTCAACCCGGGTCATGTCAAATTGTGTGCCGACCTGCTGCGCGGTTCTCCGGTGAAAGTATGCACGGTCATTGGGTTCCCGCTGGGAGCAACCTCACCCGAAGCAAAGGTCTACGAAACCGAGACCGCCTTGCGGGACGGCGCAACAGAAATTGACATGGTGATCAATATCGGTGCCCTCAAGGGCGGCGATTACACCTGGGTTGCGAGAGACATCCGGGGAGTGGTTGAAACATCCCACGCTGCAGGTGCCATTGTGAAGGTGATCATTGAAACTTCATTGTTGACCATTGACGAAAAAGTGAAAGCGTGCCTGTTGGCCAAGGAGGCCGACGCTGACTTCGTCAAGACGTCCACGGGGTTTGCCGGCGGGGGCGCGACCGTGGAAGATGTAGCTTTAATGCGCCGGGTGGTCGGTCCCGATATGGGAGTTAAAGCATCCGGTGGTGTCCATACTTATGAAGAAGCCCGCAGTATGGTTGAGGCAGGTGCGACCCGCATCGGCGCCAGCGCCGGGGTCAAGATCGTGCAAGGTTCAAAAAGCGACAAGCGGGAAACAACCCCAACCAATGTGGCTCCAAAGGCATATTAAAGAGCAAAGATGTTAATCGCCCGAGTAATCGGCACAGCCATATCGACCATAAAAGATCCCAAGATCAAGGGCAGTAAACTGCTGATCTTGAAACAGACCGATCCAAAAGGAAACGAGCTCGGGCAGCCCTTCGTGGCTGTCGATCTGGTGGATGCCGGTGAAGGCGAATTGGTCCTCACGGGTCATGGATCGAGCGCCCGTCAAACCAATATCACCAAGGATTGTCCGGTTGACGCGGTCATCATGGCTGTTATCGATCATCTGAATGTAGACGGTCAGGTTGTTTTTCGCAAGGAGTAAGCCTGGATGTTTATCGCCAAAGTCATCGGTACCACCATATCGACAATCAAGGATGAGAAGCTTACCGGCAGGAAGCTGCTTATCCTGCGTCAGACAGACGAAACTGGCGCGCCATCAGGCAAACCCTATGTAGCGGTAGACACCCTGGACGCTGGTATCGGTGACCTGGTATTAACTGCTCACGGTTCCAGCGGACGTCAAACCGCAATTACAAGCAACAGCCCGGTGGATGCAGTCATCATGGCGGTCATCGACCATCTCGAAGTCGGGGGTCAGGTCGTTTACAGGCACCAATAGGAATAAACCATGGCACTCAGCGATCAGGATCTGCTCTCCATCCAGGAAGCCCGACAGCTCTCATCCCGCGCACATGAGGCTCAAAAGATCTGGGCTAAAGCGTCCCAGGCTCAGGTGGACAAGGTATGCGAAGCCATGGCCCAGGCTGCATTCCTTGCAGCCGAGCGATTGGGACGCATGGCAGCCGAAGAGACCCATTACGGCGTGCCGGAACATAAAAAAATCAAGAACGAATTTGGTTCCAAATACGTATGGGAGAGCATCAAGGATATTAAAACCGTAGGTGTTATTCACTACGACGAAGGCAGGAAGGTCTATGAGATCGCCTGGCCGATGGGAGTCGTGGCAGCCCTGGTCCCAAGCACCAATCCGACCTCCACTGTGATGAACAAGATCCTCATCAGCATCAAGGCTCGCAATGGAATCGTGGTCGCGCCACATCCATCCGCTATTCGCTGCTGCCTGGAAACGGCCAGGTTGATGGGTGCTGCAGCGGAGAGCGCAGGAGCACCGCGAGGGTTGGTCAACTGCCTGTCGCTGGTGAGCCTGCCCGGTACGCAGGAGCTGATGGCACACAAAACCATATCCGTTATTTTAGCCACCGGCGGCAGTGAGATGGTGAGGGTTGCACATTCCATGGGCAAGCCGGCCTTTGGAGTCGGTCCGGGCAATGTACCAGTGTATGTGGACCGCAGCGCCGACCTGGAAAAAGCTGCCAAATACATCGTCGCCAGCAAGGCGTTCGATTACTCTGTCATCTGCGCCACCGAACAAGCCGTGATCGCCGACCGCCCCATCGCCGGACGACTTGCTAAATTAATGGAAGGCGAAGGCGCGTACTTTATCGACGAAACCCAGGCGGATGGCCTGCGTAAAACCCTGTTCAAACCCGACGGTGCGATCA